>NZ_JAOCLL010000007.1:0-184866 GCF_029845285.1 Acinetobacter sp. GD03645
ATCGCTGTCGGAGTCGGAGTCGCTGTCTGAGTCACTGTCGCTATCTGAGTCAGAGTCGCTGTCTGAGTCTGAATCACTGTCAGAATCAGAGTCGCTATCGGAATCTGAATCGCTGTCAGAATCGGAATCGCTGTCGGAATCAGAGTCACTGTCAGAATCTGAGTCGCTGTCAGAGTCAGAGTCGCTGTCTGAATCGGAATCGCTGTCGGAGTCGGAATCACTGTCGGAGTCGGAATCGCTGTCTGAGTCAGAATCACTATCGGAGTCGCTGTCCGAATCGGAGTCACTGTCGGAGTCGGAATCGCTGTCGGAATCAGAGTCACTGTCGCTATCTGAATCAGAGTCGTTATCATTTGTTGGGACAGTGGCTGTTGCACTATCACCAATACCAGCATTACCTGTTAGATCAGTAAAACTACCATCTGGAATACTGACTGTTACACTGCCTGTAGTTCCTGGATTTCCATTTGCAATTACAGTACCTGTCCAGCTACCGTCAGGTTGTTGAGTCAAGCCTGTAATTGTACCGCCTGTTACCACAACGTCACTTGGATCAAATCCCTGCACAGGCTCACTAAATGTAATCGTAACTTTACCTGTGGCTTCATCAATCGTAATGTTTGCGACTGGAGGAGTCGTGTCGGCTTCATTGTTATTATTAGATCCCGAACCACCTCCACCAGCGGCGGCAATCGCACCACCCGCAACCAGTGCCCCTCCCCACAATGCAGCGGAACTTAACCCCGCCGATGCTGCTGCACCTGTCAATGCAGGTGCTACGGCTGCTATTGGTTGCAATACCGCAGACTCAGCCAAAGCAGGCACAATCGCTGGAAGTTCTTCTAGAAAAACCGCATTTTCATCATCAAAATTATCTGCCGCTACATCGGAGTCTGCATCCGCATCCGCGTCGGCATCTGCGTCAGCATCCGCATCGGCCTCATTTTCTAAATCCTTAAACTGGGCCCATAATAATTGGTTATCGTCACCCTGAAGTACAAGACTATTTTCCGTTGCTCCACCATTATCAAAGAAATTTTGAATAACAATAATTTCTCCATTTTTTAATAGTACAACCGCGTTTGAACCATCTCTTTTTACTTGAGCGATATCGTTAATCTCTACTTTTAGTAATACAACGACTGGTTCAGACGAGGATAGTTTAGTAATGTTATCCGTTGTATTTAAAAGCGTTTTATGGTTTTCCTTGGAAATAATTTGTATCTCAGACATGATATTATTCCTCATTATAATTTATTTGTTTTCAACCGTTTATCAATCATTTTATTGAGTTTTGGTTTGAGTTATTCTGTTTTTGCTTGTGATAGAGTTATCAACTCCACTCTAAAACAATTTAAAAAAATGTTAAATACATCACATAAAATAAAAATAATGTGTAAAAAACACATTACAAAAAATGAGATTTAATTTCATGTTTTTAAATAATTTTTTTATTATCCCAATTATTATTTATTTTTTTAGTTACATTTATACAGCAATAGTAATAAAAACAGTATTAAATCAAATTAAAAAAGCACCCAATTAAATGGATGCTTAATTTAAAGATATAATGAGCAAACATACATAATGACATTTACTCAATAGAGAATATAATATTAAAAATTATCAGGATTTTCTAAACGTTTCACTTCTTCACGTTTATTTGGATGATGTACAGTTGCGACCCCATCATCCGATTTCTTATCCAGTAAAATTTCAGGATTATAAATCGTCAATGTTTCCCGACCCAAGGCATCCTCACCCACAATATATTTAAACCCACGGCGGTTCATTTTATTACATAGGCGTTGATAAACACCTTTAAGTCCTTGAGTTTCTTCATTTGGATTAAAATAAAATGCATTCATTACAGCTGGTAAACCCAATCCACAAACAACACCTGAAAGCAGTACGCTAATAAAAGTATAACCAATCAGGATACTACTATAGGGACTCAACTGAGGAACATTTGCAACAGCAAGGATTAATGCCAGGGAGATCCCACCACGTACCCCACCCCATGAGAGAATGGTTAAACTGCCATTGTAGCTTTTTTTACGGAAAGATGGGAATAATGCAAAAGCTGAGAAGTTTGCTGCGAAACGAGATAAGTGCAGGATTAAAAAGGCAATAATACCGCCAATAATTAAATTGGCACTTAAATCCAGAATAAACAATTCCAAACCAATTAAGGTAAATAGGAAAGAGTTAATAATCCCTTCAACAGTATGCCAAAAATGATTAACTTCCTGAATCTCCTGCTCTTCCCTAAATTCCTGCCATTTATTACCCACGATCAAACCTCCAATAACACAGGCGATCGGAGCGGAGGCATGGGCGAATAAAGCCACCAAATATGAACCACTAGCCAATAATGCAGTGGTTAAAATGAGTGACTCCATCTCATGTTTACCACGTAATAAACGCAAGATTGCCAAACCAAAGCCAAAACCAATAATAACCGCGACAAAAATTTCATATAACAAGGTTTCAATTGTTGAAATCAGTGAAAAATGAGCACCTTGTAGAACTTTTAATAAGGTCATGAATAATGCAATACACATCGCATCATTAAATAGAGATTCACCCTCCAGTTTTACCATTAAGTGATGCGGTGCTTTAATCGAACTTAATACCCCTTTAACACCAATTGGGTCAGTTGCACCTAAAGCCGCACCTAATAATAATAAAACTTCAATTGGTACTGGGTATCCAACAGCCCATTGAAATAAATAGAGTAATCCAGCATAAAATCCAGCACATAACACTAGGGCGATTGTTGCCAGAATACCAATTGGCTTCCAGTAGTTGCGTAAATCAGAAATCTTAAACTTTAATGCAGAGGAGGTTAGAATGAAACAAATGACACCATTGATTAAAAAGTCATAAAAATCAATTTCACGTACAGCAGATTCAATATTGTGAATATTAATGGTAATAAACTGGTTACCATTGAGTAAGCTTGCACCCCATTGCAAGATAAAAACGAAAATTGCCGAAACAATCGGTACCCCTATCGCCTGTGGAAAGCCAAGTATTCGTTTATTAAAAATGGTGGTGGCGATGGAAAGTGCAAAAATAACGGTTAATGCTTGCAGAAGAAAGAAATTGCCCATAACACCTCTTTATTTATATCAATCGCATACACGAAAGTATCTCGTTCAAAATTTATAACTTAAATTCAATAATGTATTTCAAGCTGCCAAGTTAGTCATAATAACTGAATTTTGAAAGGATTTTATCTATAAGTTTTTCATTTTATTCATATCACAATACAAACATATCAACACACTTGCCTAAAGTCTCTAACAATGACCCAACCCCATTCATTTACAATTTATCTTTTTAAATAAGGATGAAATACCTTTAAGCTACTTAAAGGTATCACACTGATTGATATCCCCCGATTTCAGTCCCAACTGGAACCAATGCATACGCTGCTCACTGGTACCATGTGTGAAACTATCAGGAACAACCTGTCCTGTGGCACGTTTCTGCAAATAGTCATCACCAATCTTTTGGGCAGCATCCATCGCTTCCTCGATATCACCCTGCTCCAGAAATTGTGTACGCTGCTGGTTCTGATGTGCCCAGATTCCTGCAAAACAATCCGCCTGCAATTCCAAACGTACTGAAAGCTGGTTGCCCTGTGTCTGACTCATTTGTGAACGTGCCTGCTGCACCTGAGAGGAAATGCCCAACAGATTTTGAATATGATGACCAACCTCATGTGCAATCACATACGCTTGAGCAAAGTCACCCGCCTGATCCTGACGGGAAAGTTCTGTTTGGTTCTGTTCTCCAGAGATTCCCATTTGCTGGCGCATTTCTTTAAAGAATGAGGTATCAATATAGACTTTTTGGTCTGTTGGACAATAAAATGGCCCCATTGCAGCCTGGGCCGTGCCGCAACCAGAGCGCACCACACCATTAAACAGCACTAATCTTGGTGGCTTATAGGACATGCCCAACTGTTGAAAGATAGGAGTCCAGGTATCTTCTGTATCTGCCAGAATGGTTCCGACAAAATCGCTGGCTTCTTTCTGGTCGGCAGTCAGGCTTTGTGGCGCACTGCCCTGTGAGGATTGCGCACTGGTCACAGCCTGAGTCGCCTGATAAGCTTGTTGGGGGTCAACCCCAAAAAACTTCCATGCAACAAAAGCAACAATAAGCCCCAGTATACTGATGCCGCCTGCTTTTGCCCCACCACCACGACGGTCTTCAACATTGGTACTGATTCGACGACCTTTCCAGCGCATAGTGACCTCATATGATTATATTGTCCAAGATTTAAACCGAAGCCTTTGACCACACTTTCTGAATCAACCCAACAATGATCAGTACAATAGCACCTGCAACCAGACCAATACCCAAATTAATCAAGGTCGGTGTCAATGCGCCAATAATTGAACCAACGCTTGGAATCAGTTCCAAATGGTCTACCGTTTCTTCAGTAAAATGATGCAGCAATGGAATGGTATGGCTAATAATGCCACCACCAACCAAGAACATTGCAACCGTTCCAACAATGGAGAGTGTTTTCATCAACACAGGGGCAAAGGCCAGCAAACCACGCCCAATCTTATTTTTAAATTCAGATGCCTGTTGTGTTAAATATAACCCTAGATCATCAATCTTGACGATCATGGCAACAAAGCCATATACGCCAATGGTCATCACAATGGCAATAATGCTTAATACAGTCACTTTAGTCATAAATGCTGCTGTTGCAACGGTACCTAACGAAATTACCACAATTTCAGCGGATAAAATAAAATCGGTACGAATCGCACCTTTCACTTTTTCTTTTTCAAACTTGACCAGATCAACTTCAACCTGTTGCAGGTTTTCACTCGCCTCTTCGGCTGTCTTGGCTTTTTTGTGGTGCAGCATATGCACAACTTTTTCTACACCCTCATAACAGAGGAATAGGCCACCAATCATCAGCAATGGATTAATCAACCACGGCGCAACCACACTGATTAAAAGTGCCAGTGGAACAAGAATCAACTTATTCACAAAAGAGCCTTTGGCGACACTCCAGACCACTGGTAATTCACGGTCAGAACGCACACCACTCACTTGCTGGGCATTCAACGCAAGGTCATCCCCCAATACCCCAGCAGTTTTTTTGGCTGCCATTTTGCTCATCACGGCAACATCATCTAAAACTGTCGCAATATCATCCAGCAGTAATAATAAACCACTCGCCATTTTTATATCCTAGTTTGTATTTATGCGGCTATTGTAAAGTGGATTAAAGCCATTTTTATATTTATCTATTGAAAATTCTTTGCGTATTTTTTGTAGGTCTGTTTTACAGAGATTACCCGCATTCCCGCAATATACCGTACAATATGCTGCATTAAATATTTATCAAATGACTGAATCTTGGAACATATCATGAGCAATGCTGATCAACGTCCAATAATTTTGACAGGCGACCGCCCTACTGGACAACTTCATCTTGGACACTTTGTTGGTTCATTACGCTCTCGTGTAGGCCTACAGGACAGCCATCATCAGCATCTTTTACTGGCCGATGCACAGGCCCTGACTGACAATGCCGATAATCCAGATAAAGTTCGCAACAATATCCTACAAGTGGCTCTCGATTATCTGGCAGTGGGTATTGACCCAACCAAAACAACCATTTGTGTGCAGTCCTGTTTACCTGCCCTGAACGAACTCACCATGCTTTACCTGAACTTTGTCACTGTGGCACGTCTGGAACGCAATCCAACGATCAAGTCAGAAATCCAGATGCGTGGTTTTGAACGTGACATCCCAGCAGGTTTCCTATGCTATCCAGTGGCTCAGGCAGCGGACATCACCGCATTCAAGGCAACTGTGGTGCCTGTGGGTGAAGACCAGATTCCAATGATTGAACAAACCAATGAAATCGTGCGCCGTATCAACCGTCAAATCGGACAGGATTTATTACCTGAATGTAAGGCGCTGTTATCCAATATGGGACGTTTACCAGGTTTTGATGGCAAGGCCAAAATGTCTAAGTCATTGGGCAACACCATTGTCTTAAATGCTTCAGATAAAGACATCAAGAAAGCGGTCAATGCCATGTATACCGACCCAAATCACTTGCGTATTGAAGATCCAGGTCAGGTTGAGGGTAATATTGTATTTACCTATCTGGATGCCTTTGATCCAAACAAGGAAGAGGTTGAGGAACTCAAGGCGCATTACCGTCGTGGCGGTTTAGGTGATGGAACAGTTAAAAAACGTTTAGAGGGTGTGTTGAAAGAATTGATTACTCCTATTCGTGAACGTCGTACAGAACTGGAAAAAGATCCCGACTACATCATGGACATACTCAAGCAAGGCACTGAGAAATGCCGTGACATTACCCAACAAACTTTGGATGAAGTAAAAGCGGGCTTGGGTTTATTTAAATTTTAATTTACGTTACTTTTACCATAAAAAAGCCCATATTTCTGGGCTTTTTTAATTAACTTACTGATTTAAGTCTAATTTAAGAACTACCCAATAAAATTCACAACTAACATTTTTCGTCACTTATTAACATCTATTAACAGTAGGTAACATGAATACCTATGAACTTGGTCAAGTTTTTTTATATTATGGCTATGTAGATTAGAGAAAACTAATCTTATGACATTTCTCCTTTTCATCGGAACTGTTTTTTAACAGATTCGTTGTTCAACGCAATGACAACCCCAATCATTGCGTTTTTTTTCGCCTAAAAAATCCTACCTTTTTACAGGAATATACTCCACAGTGAAATAATCCCAATAAGGCTGAATTGGCATGAATTTAGGTTGAATTTAATACTCATTACATTTACTCTTATAACTGATTTATTTTTATAAAAATTTTATTAATTATCTCCACAAGAAATAAGAGTAATAGTGATGATATGGGATTTATTAACACATCCTTCAAATATTGTTTTTAGCATTTCTTTAATGCTATGCCTGTTTATTGGCGTACTTGAATTCATCTTGCTGCTGTTTGGGGGTAGCTCAAGTTTTCTCGAACAGTTTTTACCAGATAGCCTCACCGATGTAGACCATGCCGATGTCGGAGTGGATCATCCAGAGAATCTCTTTACCCAGTTATTGGAATGGCTGTATTTAGGCAAGGTTCCCTTACTGATCTGGCTCATTATTTTCTTAACTGTATATGCACTAACGGGCCTGATTATTCAGGATATCTTCTTCCACCTAACCGAACATTACCTGTCTGCATGGATTATTGCACCTGCCTGTGTGTTTCTGTGTATGCCTGTCGTGCGTATCAGTGCTGCGCTCATCGCCAGGATTATTCCCAAAGATGAAACCACGGTTATTTATAGTGAAGACTTGATCGGCAGGACAGCCCAAATCATTTTAGGGGATGCCAAACCCAACTCCCCTGCACAGGCCAAAGTGAAAGACCAGTTTGGTCAAACCCATTATGTTTTGGTTGAGCCAGAACTCGACATTGTTTTTCAGCAAGGACAAGAGGTTATTTTGACGCAGAGAACCAAGATTGGTTTTCAGGCAATTTCGATTTAATTTTTATATTGATGATACGAGGGCATTTAAATGTTTAATTCAGCATTGACTGAAATTTTAATTATTACAGGTGTTATTTTTGCGGCACTGATTTTTATAGGGATTATTATTGCTCGCCTGTACACACGTTCCAGCAAGGAAGTGTCTTTTGTACGTACAGGTTTTGGTGGGGAGAAAGTAATTTTAAATGGCGGGGCAATTGTTCTGCCTGTATTGCATGAAATTATTCCTGTAAACATGAACACCTTGCGTCTGGAAGTCAAACGCGCTGCTGATCAGGCACTGATTACCCGTGACCGTATGCGGGTGGATGTCATGGCTGAATTCTATGTTCGGGTAAAACCAACAGGTGAGTCCATTGCAACGGCGGCACAAACGCTGGGTCGCAAAACCATGTCGCCTCAAGAGTTGAAAGACTTGGTTGAGGGTAAGTTTGTTGACTCCCTACGTGCTGTTGCCGCTGAAATGGCGATGGAAGAACTGCATGAAAAGCGTGTTGATTTCGTGCAGAAAGTTCAACAAGTGGTGTCAGAAGATTTATCTAAAAATGGTCTAGAACTTGAAACGGTGTCATTGACTGGCTTAGATCAAACCAGCTTTAAGTTCTTTAACCCACAAAATGCCTTTGATGCGGAAGGTTTAACCAAGCTGACCGAAACCATTGAAGACCGCCGTAAAAAGCGTAACGACATTGAGCAGGATGCTGATCTGGCGATTCGTGCAAAAAATCTGCAAGCTGAACAGGCAAGACTACAAATTTCTCGTGAAGAGGAATATGCCAAGCTACAACAGGAACGTGAAATTTCAATTCGTAAAGCCGAACAAAGTGCTGAAATTGCAGCGCAGGAAGCAGCTAAAAAACGTGAAGCAGAAGAAGCCCGTATTGCTGCTGAACGTGAAGTTGAACTGAAACGGATTGCTTCCGCACGTGATGTGGAAAATGAGAATATCCAGAAAGCTCAGCTCATTCAAAAAGCACAGGTTGAGCAGAAGAAAACCATTGAGCTTGCAGAGCAGGATCGTGCCATTGCGATTGCAGAAAAGTCCCGCGCTGAATCAGAAGCCAAAGCCCAAGCAGATAAAGCCCGTGCCGAAGCAGTAAAAGCCGAGGAAGAAGTTGTGACTGTACGTGAAACACAACGTGCGGAACGTCAAAAAGCGGTGGAACTGGTTGCTGCTAAACAAACCGCTGAAAAAGAAGCAATTGCCATTACCGTTGCTGCTGATGCAGGTAAAAAAGCGGCTGCTGATGAAGCCGAGGCAATACGAATTGGTGCGGAAGCCGAGGCTGAAAAAGTACGTTTAAAAGCCAAAGGTGAAGCGGATGCCAAAATCCTGCTTGCTCAGGCGTTAGAGAAACAATATCAAGTCGATGCAGAGGGTGCCCGTGCAGTGAATGAGGCGGCCAATACCCTTTCTGCTGAACAGGTGGAAATGCAAATTCGTTTAGCCTTGCTCAAACACTTACCTGAAATCATTCGTGAAAGCGTTAAACCAATGGAAAATATTGATGACATCAAGATTTTACAGGTGAATGGTTTAAATGGTTTTGCAGGTGGTTCTGTATCAGGTGAAGCAGTTGAAAATACCCAAACCTCTTTGTCTGATCAGGTTGTGAATAGTGCCCTACGCTATCGTTCACAAGCCCCGTTAATTGATAGCTTAATGAATGAACTTGGTTTACAAGGTGGTGATATCAATGGTTTAACGCAAGGGTTGAAACCAAAAGCAGAGTAAGTGTTTAATATCCTCAAACTGAGATTTATTAAATGATAATAAAAAAACCCCAATGTCTCCATTGGGGTTTTTTAAGATTAAAATCTAACGTATTACGCCAAACCTTTCTCTTTTAAAACTTGTAGCATGGTTGAACCAAGCTCCGCTGGGCTACGTGTATAAGCCATGCCTGCTTTTTCAAACGCAGCAAATTTCTCTTCTGCGGTACCTTTACCACCAGAAATGATCGCACCCGCATGCCCCATACGCTTACCTTTAGGCGCAGTTACACCAGCGATGTAACCTACAACTGGCTTAGTCACATTAGACTTGATGAATTCAGCAGCTTCTTCTTCCGCTGTACCACCAATCTCACCGATCATGATGATTGCATCAGTATCTGGATCGTCCTGGAACAATTGAAGCGCTTCGATCTGGTTCATACCTGGGATTGGGTCACCACCAATACCGATACAAGTAGACTGACCTAAACCAAGCTTGGTTGTTTGAGCAACAGCTTCATAAGTCAATGTACCAGAACGTGAGATAATCCCAATACGACCTGGTTGGTGGATATGGCCAGGCATAATACCGATCTTACATTCACCTGGAGTGATCACGCCTGGGCAGTTAGGACCAACTAAACGAGTACCGTTACCGTTAGTTTCCAAGTAGCGTTTAGCTTTAAGCATGTCGATGGTTGGAACACCTTCAGTGATCACAACGATTAGGCCAACACCTGAATCAACCGCTTCAACGACAGAGTCTAAAACGAATGGCGCTGGTACATAGATGACAGATGCATCAGCATTTGTTTCACGTACAGCATCTTTCATCGTGTTGAATACTGGTAGGTCAAGGTGAGTTGTACCACCTTTACCTGGAGTTACACCCCCCACAACTTTTGTACCGTAATCCAAAGCTTGTGCAGAGTGGAAAGTACCGTTTTTACCAGTAAAACCCTGTACCAATACTTTAGTGTCTTTATTAATTAATACGCTCATGATTGATACTCCCCTTACGCCTTAACTGCAGCTACAACTTTTTCTGCGGCATCAGATAAACCATTCGCAGAAATTAATTTCAAACCAGATTCATCAAGTAATTTCGCACCCAACTCAGCGTTGTTCCCTTCTAAACGAACAACAACTGGTACAGTTACGTTTACTTCCTGAACCGCTGCAATAATCGCTTCAGCAATCATGTCACAACGTACGATACCACCGAAGATGTTAATTAAAACACCTTGTACAGACGTATCAGCAAGGATGATTTTAAACGCTTCGATTACGCGTTCTTTGGTTGCACCGCCACCAACGTCAAGGAAGTTTGCAGGCTGACCACCATAAAGTTTGATAATGTCCATGGTTGCCATTGCAAGGCCAGCACCGTTCACCATACAACCGATGTTACCTTCTAAAGCAACATAGTTAAGGTCAAATTCAGATGCTTTTAATTCACGCTCATTCTCTTGTGATTTGTCACGTAAAGCAGCAACTTCTGGTAAACGGTAAAGCGCATTAGAGTCGATACCAACTTTTGCATCTACACATAAAATCTCGCCATTTTCACGAACTGAAAGTGGATTGATTTCAAATAATGCAAAATCATTTTCTACAAATGCCTGGTAAGCAGCAGACATAATTTTCACAAATTGACCAATTTGCTTGTCTTTCAAACCTAAAGCAAACGCAACTTCGCGCGCCTGGAATGGTTGTAAGCCAACGAGTGGATCAACTTCAACCTTGATAATTTTTTCTGGTGTTTCTTCTGCAACTTTCTCGATTTCTACACCACCTTCGGTAGAAGCCATGAAAGTAATACGACGGCTAGAACGGTCTACAACCGCACCCAGATAAAGCTCACGTTCAACTGGGTAAACATCTTCAGCAACGATAATACTGTTAACAGGTTGACCATTTGCATCTGTTTGATACGTTACAAGACGAGTACCAATGATATTGTTTGCAAATTCGATTACATCTTCTTTTGATTTTGCAACTTTAACACCACCAGCCTTACCACGACCACCAGCATGAACTTGCGCTTTCATTACAGCGAATTTACCACCAAGCTGTTCAAATGCAGCAACTGCCTCATCTGCATTTGTTGCCAAAATACCTTCTTGTACTGGCATGCCATATTTTTTTAATAACGCTTTAGCTTGATACTCATGTAAGTTCATTTAGTTACCTACTATGTTGTTTATTTTGATACAGCCTTAATATTCTTAAAACCAGACTGCTACATATTGAGTAAATGATTGCCTTATAAAACCAATCATCATCATTCAAAAAAGTGTGGCGAACCACACTCAGAGGGTCGGTTGACATTTCAACCATGCTTGCGTTATCGGCTAAAACGACACAAGCAAGGCAGGAAACGCAGGCAATGGCGACTCCCTTGTCAAGTTTCATAACGAAGCTTGTGGATGTTTTAGCCATAACCCTTTGGGACAGTGACATTTTTTGCTGCTACTGCGTTATGTTTTACTTACTTAGATTACTAAGCTTCGCAAAACATGCCTTGTATCATCTAAAAAATGTCCTCTGTCGCAAGCATCTGTGAAATATCAACCGCCCCTCATTACTTACGCTTACGTTGAATGGCGTGGATTGCACGACCATCAACAGAAAGCGCCGCTTCATGTACAACTTCAGAGAATGTTGGATGACCGAAAGTCATTAATTGCAGGTCTTCCACAGAAGAAACAAACTCAAGTGCAATCATGCCTTGGTGTACGATATCAGATGCATTAGGACCCACAACGTGCATTCCTAAAAGACGATCTGTTTTCGCATCAGCAACGAACTTAACAAAACCAGCAGTATCGCCCGCAGCCAATGCACGACCATTCACCGCAAACGGGAATTGACCTGCTTTAACTTCGTGGCCTTTTTCTTTAGCCTGTTCTTCAGTTAAGCCCACCCAAGCCGCTTCTGGATGCGTATAAATGACGCTGATGATGGTGTCATAGTTCACTTGAGCAGCATGACCGTGGATACGCTCAACCGCCATGACACCCTCTTCCATTGCTTTATGGGCAAGCATTGGACCGCGTACCAAATCACCAATCGCGTAAACACCTTCAACAGATGTCTGGCACTGATCATTAACATCAACCAAACCACGTTCGGTCAATTTAATGCCTGAATCTTCAGCTAATAAACCTTCTGCATAGGCTTTACGGCCAACACAAACGATTAACTTGTCAAAAACCTGTTCTTTGTCTTCGCCGGCTTGGTTATATTTAACCGTTACTTCGCGACCATTGGTTTCAGCACCAGAAACTTTGGCACCGATACGGATATCCAAACCTTGTTTCTTCAAGATTTTTTGATATTCCTTCGCCAATGCTTTGTCCGCCATTGGTAAGAATGCATCTAATGCTTCAAACACAACAACTTCTGAACCAAGACGACGCCATACTGAACCAAGTTCTAGACCGATCACACCTGCACCGATGACACCAAGACGCTTAGGAACTTCTGCGAATTTCAACGCACCAGTCGAATCAACAATCAAGTCTTCATCAACAGGCGCCACTGGAATATTGACAGGTACAGAACCCGTTGCAAGGATCACGTATTTCGGTTCTAAGACCTGTACTTCACCTTCAAATGGTGTGAATTCTACTTTCTTACCTGCAAGTAATTTACCCGTACCTTGTAACCATTCGATACCATTACCTTTCAGTAATTGAGCAACACCACCTGTCAATTGATCAACAACCTTGTCTTTACGTGCCAACAAAGTGTCTAGATCAAATTTAACTTCACCTGTGGTGATACCATGTTCAGCAAGTTCGTGAACGGTTGCTTCATAGCGGTGGGAAGAGTCAAGCAGTGCTTTAGATGGGATACAGCCCACATTTAGACAGGTACCACCTAAAGATGGCTTACCGTTGTGGATACGTTTTTCGATACAAGCGACTTTGAAACCAAGTTGTGCAGCACGGATCGCTGCCTCATAACCACCAGGTCCACCGCCAATGACAACAAGATCAAACTGTTGAGACATTTTTATCTCCAAAGTCCCATATAAAGGATCACCTTATATGGGAGATATATTTCTAGTATTAAAGGTCAAGAATGAGTTTAGCAGGTTCTTCCAACAATTCCTTGATCGTCACCAAGAAACCGACAGCTTCTTTACCATCGATTAAACGGTGGTCATAAGAAAGTGCTAAATACATCATTGGCAAGATTTCAACTTGACCATTCACCGCCATAGGACGTTCCTGGATTTTATGCATACCCAAAATCGCAGTTTGTGGCTGGTTTAAAATAGGAGTTGAAAGCAATGAACCGAACGTACCACCATTGGTAATCGTGAATGTACCGCCAGTCATTTCTTCAATTGACAACTTGCCTTCACGCGCTTTCGCAGCATAGCCAGCAATGCCATTCTCAACTTCGGCGTAGTTCATACGGTCAGTATCACGGAGAATTGGCACAACCAGACCACGGTCAGAAGAAACTGCTACACCAATGTCGTAGAAACCGTGATAAACAATGTCATCACCATCAATCGATGCATTTACCGCTGGGTAGCGTTTTAATGCTTCAGTCGCCGCCTTAACAAAGAAAGACATAAAGCCTAAACGCGCACCATGACGCTTTTCAAAAGCATCTTTATATTGCTTGCGCATTTCCATGATTGGCTTCATGTTGACTTCGTTGAATGTTGTCAACATCGCTGTTTGCTGTGTAGCGGCCAATAAACGCTCAGCAACACGCTTACGCAAACGTGTCATTGGAACACGTTTTTCGATACGCTCGCCTACCGCCACGCTTAATGGCTGAACTGATGCAGCTGGTTTCGCCTGATGGCTTGCAACATCTTCTTTGGTGATGCGACCACCGCGACCTGTACCTTGTACATCAGCAGCGTTGATACCAGTTTCAGATAATACTTTACGAACAGCAGGAGCCTGATCCTGCACTGGCACAACTGGTGCCGCACCCGCTTGAGTATTTGCGGCAGCTTGCTCCACCTGAGCAGGTGCTGCACTTTGCACTGCCTGAGTATCGGCAGCACCAGAAACAGCCCCTGCCTCAAACTGTGCGATCACTTCGTCAGATAAAACGGTGTCCCCTTCATTTTTGATGATTGCAACTAAACTACCGTCAGCTGGAGCAACCACTTCTAAAACAACTTTATCGGTTTCAATGTCACAGATCACTTCATCACGTGATACAGGTTCACCTACTTTCTTGTGCCAGGTTGCAATCGTACCGTCAGCAACTGACTCTGGAAATACCGGTGCTTTAATTTCGGTTGCCATTATTTAGAATCTCCTGATTGTTCAGCTTCAATTGCCAGTGCGTCATTGACGAGCTGAGCTTGTTGTTTTGCATGCAAGTATGGTGAGCCACAGGCAGGTGCGGCAGATGCTTCACGACCTGCATAGCTAATGCGAATTTGTTTACCAGATTTAAGAACATCTTCGTATAGACGAGGAACGATAAATAACCAGGCGCCCTGATTCTTCGGTTCTTCCTGTGCCCAGACAAGTTCCTGGATGTTTGGATACTGAGCCATCACTTCAGCTAAACGCTGTTCTGGGTATGGATACAACTGTTCGATACGAACAATCGCAATATGGTTTAAACCAAGCTCACGACGTTTTTCGAGTAAATCGTAATAAACCTTACCACCACACAGCACCAGACGAGTCACATCGGCCTTGTTGACTTGATCAATTTCATCAATCACGGTCTGGAATGAACCGTTTGCCAACTCATCCAAAGTTGAAGTCGCAAGCTTATGACGTAATAACGACTTTGGTGACATTACGATCATTGGCTTACGGATAGGACGAACCGCCTGACGGCGTAACGCATGGAAAATCTGCGCTGGAGTTGTCGGTGTCATCACCTGCATGTTGTCTTCAGCACACAACTGTAGGAAACGTTCCAAACGTGCAGATGAATGCTCTGGACCTTGACCTTCATAACCGTGTGGCAACAACATGGTAAGACCACAAACACGCTCCCACTTGGTTTCACCCGAAGCGATAAATTGGTCAATCACAACCTGTGCACAGTTTGCGAAGTCACCAAACTGGGCTTCCCAAACGATCAGGCTTTTTGGCAAGGTGGTTGAATAACCATATTCAAATGCAAGCACCGCCTCTTCTGACAATAAAGAATCATAAACCGCTGTACGTGGCTGGTTTTCCTTAATGTGGCAAAGTGGGATATAAACCGAACCATCCGCCTGATTGTGCAGTTTGGCATGACGGTGTGAGAATGTACCACGACCAACGTCTTCACCTGTGATACGCACAAGGAAGCCATCATCCAGCAAGGTTGCATAAGCTAGAACCTCAGCAGCACCCCAGTTGAGTGGCATTTCACCCGTTTGCATTTTCAAACGGTCATCAATCACTTTCTGGACCTGACGCTGCAATACAAAACCTTCAGGTAATGTATTCATGGTTCTGCCAAGCTCTTTTAAGCGGTCAATACTGACTGTGGTATCCCAAACATCAGTATATTCATGGCCTAGATATGGAGACCAATCCACAAACATTTTCTTGTTTGGTTCAGTCACCAACGCGTTCGCCACATGGTTACCCGCTTCAAGGTCAGCACGGTAATCTTCAACCATTCTGTCGGCACTTGCGCGATCAAGAATTTGCTGTTGAACCAGTTGGTCAGCATAAAGCGTACGGGTGGTCGCTTTTTTATTAATGATCTGGTACATCAATGGCTGTGTTGCAGATGGTTCATCCGCCTCGTTATGACCACGACGACGGTAACAGAACAAGTCAATCACAACATCTTTACGGAACTCATGACGGAAGTCATGTGCAATCTGGGTGGCAAAAATTACCGCTTCAGGATCATCTCCATTGACATGGAAAATCGGTGCCTGAATCATTTTTGCAATATCGGTACAATATTCAGTAGAGCGGGCATCACGTGGGTCTGATGTGGTAAAACCAACCTGGTTGTTCACAATAATATGAACAGTACCACCAACGGTATAACCACGGGTCTGTGACATCTGGAAAGTTTCCATGTTCACACCCTGACCAGCAAATGCCGCATCACCATGAACGATGAGTGGCAGCACGTCATCACCGCCCACATCTTTACGGCGAACCTGACGGGCACGCACCGAACCTTCAACCACAGGCCCCACAATTTCAAGATGTGATGGGTTAAATGCCAATGCCAAATGCACTTCACCGCCTGGTGTCATCACATTTGAAGAGAAGCCTTGGTGATACTTCACATCACCAGAACCTTTTTTGTGCAGACTTTTGCCTTCAAACTCACCAAAAAGGTCGGCAGGGTTTTTACCCATAATGTTGACAAGCAGGTTAAGACGGCCACGGTGCGGCATCCCAATCACCACTTCTTTACAGCCTACACTACCTGCACGCTGAATGATTTCGTTGACCATTGGAATGAAAGACTCACCGCCTTCCACACCAAAACGCTTCGCGCCAACAAATTTATTACCTAAATATTTTTCCAGACCTTCAGCAGCCGTTAAACGCTCAAGAAAACCTTTTTTCTGCTCGGCAGTGAAGTTGAATTTACCACGCGCACCCTCTAAACGTTGTTGAATCCAGCGTTTTTCCTTGGTGTCAACGATGTGCATATACTCTGCACCAATTGATCCACAGTAGGTTGCCTCCATTGCCTCAACCATCTCAGACAATGTCGCTTCCGCTTTACCAATGGCAAGGTTACCCGTATTGAAAACCGTATCTAAATCAGACTTCGTTAAACCGTGGGCAGACAAATCCAGGTCTGGAACTTCTTCTCGTTTCGCAAGACCTAATGGATCAAGTTTGGCTTTTTGATGACCACGGTTGCGGTAAGCGGCGATGAGTTGTAATACAGCAATCTGGCGACGCTCGTGTTCCGTGCTAACAGCGCTTTGTACGACGGGTTGAACTCGGCTTGCATTACGGCCTAAGAGGAGGAATTGCTCGCGCACATTGCTATGTGGTTGATCACCTTTAGGGTATTTATCAAAATATTCACGCCAGTCCTCTGACACTGAGGTTGGGGACGTTAGGTACTGTTCGTAAAGCTCTTCAATATACGCTGCACTATCAGCGGAAAGTTCAGTGTCAAGACGCAATGCGTCAGCAACTTCTTGCATTTTTGGACCCATTTCCTATTGCAAAAAATAATACAGGTTGCCTTTTAAGCACACCCATGATTCATAGCGTCAAATTGGTAACAAGACACTACTACTCAAGATCATCCAACCTTGAGACATTATTACTACACATCAGGAGTATTCCCTTTGATGTAACAAATGAGTCATGCACCTTCAATTCAAAGCACATAACTCATTCTCATACTCGATAAAATCGAGCAATTTTTTGCAAATCATTTTAGAAAAATTAAATAAGTTTTTAACTTTTCTAAATTGACTTTATTCAAAGAAAACCGCATAAATTCATCAGATATTATCTAAAGATAACGTCAGGAATATGCTTATTTTTTGCTTTCATTTGCTGGCTGAAATCCTATCATGTAATCAAGCTTGAATTGATTTTTTTGACACATACCATTCATAAACCAGCGAAATACACGTATTCAATTATATTCTAATATACCGCCCTTTTTCTAAAAATTGCACTTATATCGACCAAAGTTAAAGATTCTCTACAAATCTCGCACAAACACCCCGCAGAGTGACTAAAAATAAAGCAAATACCCGATTTATATTTATTTTTATTATTTGACTTAATCATAAATTTTATAAGAATCCCTCATATAGCTGGCAGCGGTTATTTTAGATTCATACAAATATTACTCCCCTATGTTTCCAACTTTATAAACAGCCGTATCCAAAAATAAAAAAACGGAAACCTCTTTCGAAGTTTCCGTTTTTTGGTCAGAGAAAGCGATTAGCCCGCTTGATCCAAGAGCATGTTACGAATGTGACCAATTGCCTTGGTTGGGTTTAAACCTTTCGGGCAAACAGATACACAGTTCATGATGCCTTTACAGCGGAACAATGAGAATGGGTCATCTAAACGAGCCAAACGTTCCTGAGTTGCCGTATCACGAGAGTCAATGATAAAGCGGTATGCATTTAACAATGCAGATGGCCCAAGGAACTTGTCAGGGTTCCACCAGAATGATGGGCATGAAGTTGAACAACATGCACAAAGAATACATTCATATAGACCATCAAGATGTTCACGCTCTGCCTGAGACTGTAAACGCTCTTTTGGTGGCGCTGGCTGATTGTTAATCAGGAATGGCTGAATCTTGTTGTACTGGTCATAGAACTGGTTCATGTCTACAACCAAGTCTTTTACCACTGGCAAGCCAGGTAAAGGACGGATCACAATCTTCTCTGGCAAGTCGTTCAGGTTCCACAAACAAGCCAAGCCATTTTTACCATTGATGTTGACACCATCAGAACCACAGATGCCCTCACGGCATGAACGGCGGAACGTTAATGTCTCATCCTGTACTTTCAACGCAAGCAACGCATCAAGCAACATACGGTGCTTGTCGGTTAACTCAAGTTTAAACGTTTGCATGTACGGCGCTTTATCCTTATCAGGATCGTAGCGGTAGATTTCGAATGTACGAGTGCCTCTACTCATCTTTGTTCTCCCGATTAGAATGTACGTGGCTTAGGTTCGATTGCTTCAACCGTTAATGGGCTGAAACGAACTGGCTTATATTCAAGACGGTTGTCTGATGAATACCATAAAGTATGCTTCATCCACTCATCATCACGGCGGCCGTATGAATATGTTGGGTGATCAGGTGCCAACTCATAGTCAACCACTGTATGCGCACCACGACATTCCTTACGTGCAGCAGCAGAGATTAAGGTTGCTTTTGCAACTTCATACAAGTTTTCAACTTCCAATGCCTCAACACGCGCAGTGTTAAAGACTTTAGACTTGTCTTTCAAGTGAATGTTGCGAACACGTGGCTCAATCGCAAGAATCTCTTTTACACCTTTATCAAGCAATGCCTGAGTACGGAATACACCTGCGTGGTCTTGTACGATGTCACGGATTGCGTCTGCAACTTCCTGAGCATTTTCACCAGAAGTTGAGTCATCCAGCTTACGGATACGCGCCAAGGTTTTTTCCAGTACATCATTTGGTAACGGTTGATAATCATCGCCATGATGTTTAGTCACATAGTCAATGATCGTCTCACCCGCTGCTTTACCAAATACCACAAGGTCAAGCAATGAGTTGGTACCTAAACGGTTTGCACCATGTACAGATACGCAAGAACACTCACCAATCGCATAGAACCCTTTCACAGGTTTTACATAATCACGTGTACCTTTATAGGTATATTCTTTGGTGTCCTTGTCATAGTGAGCAGAGAATTCACCCTCTTCCACACCATGCGGCACAACCACTTGACCGTGCATATTGGTCGGAATACCGCCCATTTGATAATGGATGGTTGGTACAACAGGAATTGGTTCTTTGGTACAGTCAACGTTTGCGAACTTCTTGCCAATCTCAAATACAGATGGCAGACGTCTCATAATTGTGTCAGCCCCCAAATGCGTCATATCCAACAGGATATGATCCGCTTTAGGACCACAACCACGCCCTTCCTTAATTTCCTGGTCCATTGAACGCGATACGAAATCACGTGGTGCCAAGTCTTTTAAAGTTGGTGCATAACGTTCCATGAACGGTTCGCCGTCTTTGTTACGAAGGATACCACCCTCACCACGACAACCTTCAGTCAACAATACCCCTGCGCCCGCAACACCTGTTGGGTGGAATTGCCAGAACTCCATATCCTGCAATGGGATACCTGCACGGGCAGCCATACCAAGACCATCACCCGTGTTGATATAGGCATTGGTAGATGCACGGTAAACACGACCCGCACCACCAGTAGCAAACAAGGTTGCTTTGGCCTGGAATACTGCAATGTTACCCGTTTCCTGATCGTATGCAGTCACACCGAGGACATCACCCTCTTCGTTACGGATCAAGTCAAGTGCAATCCATTCAACGAAGAACTCAGTCCCCATTTTGACATTGCTTTGATACAAGGTATGAAGCAATGCGTGACCCGTACGGTCAGCAGCAGCACAGGCACGTGGAACTGCTTTTTCACCATAGTTTGCAGAGTGACCACCGAATGGACGTTGATAAATCGTACCATCTTCATTACGGTCAAACGGCATGCCAAGATGTTCAAGTTCATACACGACTTTTGGTGCTTCACGACACATGAATTCACATGCATCCTGGTCACTTAACCAGTCACCACCTTTTACGGTGTCGTAAAAGTGATAGTGCCAGTTATCTTCCTGCATATTACCTAACGACGCACCAATACCACCTTGGGCAGCAACGGTATGCGAGCGTGTTGGGAATACCTTGGTCAGTACCGCAACTTTTAAACCTGCTTGGGCAAGTTGGTAAGAAGCACGCATACCTGAACCACCACCACCTACGATCACTGCATCGAAAGTGAGGGTTTGAATATTTAAATAATTTTCTTTAGGGGTTGCCATGATCTGTTCCTATCAATTTGCCCAGAAAATCTGGATACCCCAGATTGCGTACACGAACACTGAAATAATGACGGCAGAAGTCAATACAAGGCGTAAACCTGAAGCTGATGGGCCCATCTGACGAGTCGTTACATAATCAGTAAAGACTTGCCACATACCAATCCAGGCATGTGCAACCAGCGACAACACCGCCAATAAAGAAAAAATCTTCATTGGCAGAGTCAACATAAAGCCAGCCCACTGTTCATAGCCAAATCCGCTGTTGCAGAGAATCCAGCCAAACAGAACAACAGTATAGGCAGCCAATACAACCGCACTCACACGCTGGATATACCAGTCGCGAGAACCTGAACCTGTTAAACCTGTAGCACTTTTCATCAGAACATAATCCATACAAAGGCTGCGATAATACCAACCGCAGACAAGATCAATGCGATTGTAGCTGCGATGCGACCGCTCTGTAATTCTTCAGCAAAACCGAGGTCGGCAAGCAAGTGCTTGATTCCTGCGATAAAGTGGAAAATTAATCCAGCTACAAATACCCATACGATGAAACGTACAATGATATTTCCGAAAACGACATTTTTAACGTAGTCAAATCCTTCTGGTGAAGATAAAGATTTATCCAAAATCCATAAAAGAACTGCGACCAATAAGAAAACGATCACACCTGATAAACGGTGCAGAATTGATGCAATAGCCACGGGTGATTTTAAGTTTACAGCTAAAACTTGACCCATGGACAAATTGACAGGTCTGTTGCTTTTCACAGCGGGCATCCTGTAAGTAGAAACTCCAACTGGAGTTTGTTTGAATTAATTCAAAGGAAAGCTGGCATTGTTAGGCAAGCACAGCTCATGCCTAACCTATAACGACACCGAATTATAAAACGTGAAATATCAAAATACAAACAATCAGCTTTCGCTTTAGTCGAAAAAAATAATAAATAAGAATCATTCACATACACAATATTTCCCAGATAAATTAAATTTTTAGCTAAATCCTTTTATCCAATTGTTTTATAAAAATAAAAATACAAAACTTTTTTTTATGAATAGTTCCAAGCTGGAAAAAATCCCCATTATTTATTTCAAAAAAAATATGTTTTTCTCAGTAAAACCCCATTAAATGAGTCGGCTTTAAGCATAGTCATAAATAATACCCCTCATTTATATATTAAATATAATTAACCACTAATCTATTATTCAGGTCTAATCCATATAAATACATCGATTTATTTTTAATCAATCAATCGCACCATAATGAACCACTTATGCCGTTATATATCAGCTTTCAAACTGTTTTTTGAACTATTATTTAACGCGAGACCATGAGATATATAGGGTTTTGGTGAGCTAAGCCCTTAATTTTACAGGCACCAAAATATCACCAGAGTAAAAATTTACTTACAATTGTACTGGTGCTTCATTTTTTTTATGCACCTGAAACATGATTTGACATATTATACTCGACCGATGCTGTGAATTTACTCAATTTTTTCTTTGATACTGAATGACTAATTGACTGTAGCAATGTCATTTTTTATCCCTAAGTATAATTGACAAAATTTTAGTAGCCACTAATCTTATAGCAAATTTTGACACCGTCTGATTCGCACATGACAAGATTAGGATTTCGAGTCAGATAATCATTCACCAGGACAGGAGATCTATTGAATGTCTGCAGCAACTGGCAAAAAAGCCGTATTACAGCTTGATGGCAAAGAAATTGAATTACCAATTTACAGCGGCACATTGGGCCCAGATGTAATTGACGTTAAAGATGTATTGGCATCGGGTCATTTTACTTTCGATCCTGGTTTTATGGCGACAGCTGCTTGCGAATCTAAGATCACATTCATTGATGGTGACAAAGGTGTGTTATTGCACCGTGGCTATCCAATTGATCAATTAGCGACTCAAGCAGACTACCTCGAAACTTGCTATTTACTGTTAAATGGCGAGCTTCCAAATGCTGAACAAAAGGCGGAATTTGACGCTAAGGTACGCAACCACACCATGGTTCACGATCAGGTTAGCCGTTTCTTCAATGGTTTCCGTCGTGATGCTCACCCAATGGCTATAATGGTTGGTGTTGTTGGTGCGTTGTCTGCGTTCTATCACAATGGTTTGGATATCGAAGATATCAACCACCGTGAAATCACTGCAATTCGTCTTATCGCGAAAATTCCTACGCTTGCGGCGTGGAGCTACAAATACACGATTGGACAGCCATTCATTTACCCACGTAACGACCTAAACTATGCAGAAAACTTCCTGCATATGATGTTTGCTACGCCTGCGGATCGTGACTATAAAGTTAATCCGATTTTGTCTAAAGCAATGGACCGTATCTTCACGCTTCATGCTGACCACGAACAAAATGCGTCTACATCTACTGTACGTCTTGCTGGTTCTACTGGTGCAAACCCATATGCATGTATCTCTTCAGGTATTTCTGCACTTTGGGGACCATCACACGGTGGTGCAAACGAAGCTGTACTGAAAATGTTGGCTGAAATCGGTAGCGTTGAAAACGTTGCTGAATTTATGGAAAAAGTAAAACGCAAAGAAGCGAAGCTTATGGGCTTTGGTCACCGTGTTTACAAAAACTTTGACCCACGTGCCAAAGTGATGAAAGAAACCTGTGATGAAGTGCTTGGCGCATTGGGTATCAATGATCCACAACTTGCACTTGCAATGGAACTTGAGCGCATTGCACTTAGCGACCCATACTTCATTGAACGTAAACTTTATCCAAACGTGGACTTCTACTCAGGTATCATCCTAAAAGCAATTGGTATCCCTGTTGATATGTTTACGGTTATTTTTGCATTAGGTCGTACTGTTGGCTGGATCAGCCACTGGTTAGAAATGCACGCTTCCCCATATAAAATTGGCCGTCCACGCCAATTGTATACGGGTGAAAAACAACGTGACATCAAACGTTAATTTTTAAGAAATTAATGTGAAAAAGCTGCCAAATGGCAGCTTTTTTATTACTTCCTAAAGCTCGTCCTCTTCTAGGGCACGCAATAGGTTTGTACTGATCCCATCGGCACGCAGCCAGGCCAGTTCATAGCTTGCCTTGGCTAAAGCCAAGACACGTCGTTCAAACTCATCCCAGACCAGCTTTACCTGTGTGTGGGAAATTCCAAGTCCACTTTCCTGTGCCAAATGCTTATTTTTCTCACAGACTTTTAAAGCATGATACAGCTTACGTCCAGCACTTGCGCTTTCCAGAATACGAATATGCTTGCCGTGGATAAAACCCTCGACATGCTGGAGACTAGCATTGGGCAACAATGGCACCAGAATCTGGTCAAGTTGTGCATCCAAACGCTTCCAGACCACCAACCGCTGTTCAGGCGTATAGGTGTTCCACTGGATCACCTCATGATTAAAACGGCGACATCCACGACACACCAGATCACCAAATACCGTTGAACAACGCCCTGCGCATGGGGTCAGTGATGGGATTCGACGATCATTACTCAAAACTTATTCCTCTAAAACCATATTAATTTTATGGTTTTCTCGCTTATTTTCAAATTTCACGCTAAAATATGCGCCTTGTTTTTCCTATCTTAATACATTTGGAGTTATCCATGAACGCTACTGTAGAACAGCTTGCACCTGTAGAACAGCAAGCGACCAATAATTGGGTTGTTGCGGCACTATATCAATTTAAAGAAGTTGCGGATGCAGCCGATCTGCAAAAACGTCTTCTGGACTTAGTGAATGGCATCAATTTATGTGGAACTCTGATTGTCGCTTCTGAAGGAATTAATGGTACTGTTGCTGGCGACCGTGCAGCAATTGACACGGTTCACCAATTCCTATTGAACGAAGGCTTTGCCGCGATGGAATATAAGGAGTCTGCCAGCTCTGAAAAACCATTCCGCAAGATGAAGATTAAGCTGAAGAACGAAATCGTTACCCTCGGTGTTGAGGTTAAGCCACGTGACCTGGTTGGTCATTATCTTGATCCAAAGGAATGGAATGAGCTGATTAGCCGCGATGACGTGATTCTGGTGGATACCCGCAACGACTACGAATATAAGGCAGGTACATTCAAGGGCGCGATTGATCCCAAGACAGAAACATTCCGTGAATTTCCTGAATATGTAAAACAAAACCTTGAGCAGCACAAAGACAAGAAAATTGCCATGTTCTGTACAGGTGGTATCCGCTGTGAAAAATCCACTTCCCTGCTGTTGCAGGAAGGCTTCAGTGAGGTTTACCACTTAAAAGGCGGTATCCTTAAATATCTGGAAGAAACACCTGCCGAGGAAAGCCTTTGGGAAGGTGAATGTTTTGTATTTGATGGCCGTACTGCCGTGACACATGGGGTTGAAGAAGGTGAGAACATCAAGTGTCACGCATGCGGCTGGCCTTTAACCAAAGAAGAAGCCGAATTACCAAGCTATGAACACGGGGTTTCCTGTGTTTTCTGTATTGATAAAACCACAGAGAAACAGAAAGAGGGTTTCCGTATGCGTCAATCGCAAATTGCAGCAGCAAAACGTAAACGTCTATAAAAGTTAAAAAAATCCTGAAAGCCATAGTTCCACTATGGCTTTTTTATGATAATAATAAAATGATGTAACGATTAGACCATTGAGCATCAAGATTAACCATCCTATGCTAAAAACAATAATCAAATAAATTATATAAGGGTATTATGGGACTTGAAGAATGGGTCTTGTCAGTCATGGAGAAGCTTGGATATTTAGGCATCGCTTTTTTGATGTTTCTGGATAACATTTTTCCTCCTATTCCTTCTGAAATTATTATGCCCTCTGCGGGTTATACCGCCTCCAAGGGGGATTTGAGCTTAATTGGCGTTATCATTGCTGGAAGCGCAGGCTCACTGATTGCGGCAATGATCCTTTATTGGATTGGCCGTAAAATTCCTGAACAGCGCTTATTCAGTTTTATAGAACATTACGGCAAATTCCTTAGAATCAAGGTTACTGACCTTGAAAAGGCCTTGGGCTGGTTCAACCAGCATGGGCATAAAATCGTTTTCTTTGGCCGTATGATTCCAGCGGTGCGCTCGCTGATTAGTATCCCCGCAGGAATGAGCAAGATGCCTTTTGGCAAGTTCATGACTTACAGTGCCTTGGGAACGATCATCTGGACAACATTCCTGGCATTTTTAGGCTATCACTTCAGTGAAAACCAGGCCCTGATGTCTTTAATTATGCAGCGTGTTGGCTATATTATTTTGGCAGTTGTCATACTTTATATCATTTGGAAAATGGCTAAAAAACTTGGGCAGAAATCATAAAAAAGACAAAAATTTCTCCTTTATTATTTATTCATTTCAGTTAAGGAAAAACCATGCAGCATGAGTTTTGGCATCAAAAATGGCAAAAAAATGAGATTGGCTTTCATCTCAACCAGCCTCACCCACTACTGGTTAAATATATGGGTTCCTTAAACCTCTCTCCAAACAGCCGTATTTTTATCCCACTCTGCGGTAAAAGTTTAGATATACATTGGCTTTTAGGTCAGGGCTATCATGTAGTGGGAGTTGACCTGAGTCCAATTGCCATTCAGGACTTAATCTCAACGCTTGGCCTTTCCTTTACCGAAACACAGTCTGGAAATCTTAGCCACTTCCACCATCCACAAATTGACCTGTTTGTTGGTGATGTCCTTGAATTGACAGTTGAACAGACAGGAAAGATTGATGCGATTTATGATCGAGCAGCCTTAGTCGCCCTGCCAGAAGAAATGCGAAGCCAATATGTCCAGCATCTCATTCAGATTGGTGGGCATGCATCACAATTACTGATTAGCTTTGAGTATGATCAATCTATGTTGGCTGGTCCGCCTTTTTCCATTTCCACCCAACAACTTCAAGACTACTATTCCAGTGAATATGACATAGAGCTACTCGATAGCCAAACTGAACTGCTCAAAGGAAAAGTGAATGCCCAGGAAAAAATTTGGCTGCTAAAGAAATAGCCTCATCTCAAAATAAAAAACGTCCATAAGGACGTTTAAATACTTAACCTGGCGTATATATGAGCCGCTATCATTGCGGCGTCAAACCTGTCATCAAGCTGGTGTATGGTACATAAGATAAATCTCATTGAGGTTATCTGGAATTTCCTCAGCCAGTTCATCCATCAACTGACCATTGCGACGGAAAGACTCCATTTGCGGATCCTCCTCATCAATGCCACTAAACACCATGATCGGCAAAGTCAAATCAACCAGCTGTTCTTCATATTCTGGCGTAAACCAGGCATCTTCGTTCAGGAACATGGCATCAACGAAACCGACACTC
The DNA here is from genome assembly GCF_029845285.1 of Acinetobacter sp. GD03645. Classification (NCBI taxonomy): domain Bacteria; kingdom Pseudomonadati; phylum Pseudomonadota; class Gammaproteobacteria; order Moraxellales; family Moraxellaceae; genus Acinetobacter; species Acinetobacter sp. GD03645. The sequence continues at coordinate 27,051 of NZ_JAOCLL010000007.1, forward strand.
CAGTCACCTAAACTTGAATCCACATCGGCCTCTTCAATTTCAAATGGAAACTCAATTCCATTTTCATTGGCCAAATCCTGACGAATTGATTCCAGCCAGACTTTAATCTGTTCGATGATCTCACTCGGAACTTTCTTTTGATTGCTCTCGAACAGCTCATCCAGCCAACGGTCAAACTTTGGGCCAACAGCGATAGCACACAAAAAGCCATGAGTCGCCGCAAAATCCAAACCATATTCGTTTTGGTCACCGTCAAGATAATTACTTAACAAGTCTAAATCCAGGGTACTCATTTTTTATCCAGCTCTAAAGTTACATTTTCGACAGCATAACATTTTCAGACGCAAATTCTCAGCAATTTTGCCTAGTCTTCGTCATCAAGGTCATCATCGTCGAAATCGTAGTCAAAATCTTTTAATTCTCGTTCCAAACGACGCTGAGCCAACAGATCATCAATCAAACGGCGTTTTTCCAATGATTCCTTGGCACTGATTTTTCCTGATGATTCATCAAAACCAACATCATCATCGCCGTAGTTATCATCATCTAATTCAAAATCTGTAGAAGACACTAAGTACCTCTTATACGAAAAATATAAATGGGTCTAGCCGCTATTTATCTGTCTTAAACCACCTTGTCAAGTTTTATTTTATTTTTTTGCTATAAATCGGTGATTTGTACTTTTTTTCGGCGGTTTTTTTGTGTAATTATAATCCCAGGACAATACCAATCAAAAAAGTTCTGCAAAAAGGATGGACTGCTTGAAAAATTATGAATTAACCCCATATTCAAGAAACAGACGTGAAATCAATACCATTTTTTATTTAAAGCAAACGGATCAAATCCAGAACATTCCCCGTGAACTGTGCTATCATGCACGGTTTTTCACCGCCACAGATTCAACAAAAGAGTAAGCAAAGATGAGCGATATGAATTCCCCTACTTCGCAAGTAGCGGCTCTGATTAGCCGAGGCAAAGAACAAGGTTACTTAACTTACGCTGAGGTTAACGATCATCTACCAGACTCAATTACGGAAAGTGAGCAGATTGAAGACATCATCCAGATGCTTCAGGACGTTGGTATTCCTGTGCATGAACGTGCGCCTGAAACCGATGACACCATGTTTGGTGAATCTACCGAGGCTGCCGATGAGGTTGCCGAGGAAGAGGCTGCTGCCGTACTGGCATCGGTTGAAAGTGAACCAGGCCGTACCACAGACCCTGTACGCATGTACATGCGTGAAATGGGCACGGTTGAACTTCTTACGCGTGAAGGCGAGATCAGTATTGCAAAACGCATCGAGGAAGGTATCCGTGACGTTTTACACTCAATCGCTTACTGGCCAAATGCCGTGGAAGTCGTTTTAAAAGAATATAATGATTTTTTAACTGGCGAGCGTCGCCTTGCCGATATTCTTTCAGGCTATTTAGATCCTGAAACCGATGAGGATATTCCTGAAGTTCTTGAAGAAGAAGCGGAACTTGAGGAAGATGAAAACGCGACTTCCACCACCAAGGAAGTCAAGCTTGATGATGATGACGAAGAGGAAGAGTCTGAGGGTGATGATGATTCTGAAGGTGATTCAGGTCCAGACCCTGAAGTGGCCAAAGTTCGTTTCTCGGAATTGGAAACTGCCTGGAACCAAACCAAATCTGTCATTGAAAAACATGGTCGCAATAGTGACGAGGCAAAAGCTGCACTAGAGTCTTTGGCTGCCGTGTTTATGATGTTCAAATTTACACCTCGCCTGTTTGACATCATTTCAGAAATGATTCGTGGTACCCATGACCAAATCCGTGCCAATGAACGTGAAATCATGCGTTATGCGGTGCGTCGTGGTCGTATGGATCGCAACCAGTTCCGTATGACGTTCCCAGAACAGGAATCAAACCCAGCCTGGCTGGATGAGCAGATTGCCAAGGCACCTGCTGAAATCAAGGGCCATCTGGAAAAAGTACGCCCAGACGTTTTGGCATTCCAGCAAAAGATTGCTGACATTGAAAAAGAACTGGATTTAAACGTTAAGGATATCAAGGATATTTCTAAACGTATGGCCGTTGGTGAAGCGAAAGCCCGCCGTGCCAAAAAAGAGATGGTTGAGGCCAACCTACGTTTGGTAATTTCGATTGCGAAGAAATACACCAACCGTGGCTTGCAGTTCCTTGACCTGATTCAGGAAGGCAACATCGGTTTGATGAAAGCGGTGGACAAGTTTGAATACCGTCGTGGTTACAAGTTTTCGACCTATGCAACCTGGTGGATTCGTCAGGCGATTACCCGTTCGATTGCGGATCAGGCGCGTACCATTCGGATTCCAGTACACATGATTGAAACCATTAACAAGATCAATCGTGTTTCCCGCCAGTTGCTTCAGGAAATGGGCCGTGAACCAACCCCTGAAGAGTTGGGCGAACGTCTGGAAATGGATGAGGTTAAAGTCCGTAAGGTGCTGAAAATCGCCAAAGAACCGATTTCGATGGAAACACCAATTGGTGATGATGAAGATTCGCATCTTGGTGACTTTATTGAGGACTCCAACATCACTTCTCCAGTGGATGCTGCGACCTCTGAAGGCTTAAAGGAAGCAACCCGTGAAGTGCTTGAGAACCTGACTGAACGTGAAGCGAAAGTGTTGAAAATGCGTTTTGGTATTGATATGCCAACCGACCATACCTTAGAGGAAGTGGGCAAACAGTTCGACGTGACGCGTGAGCGTATTCGTCAGATTGAGGCGAAAGCACTGCGTAAACTACGTCACCCATCTCGTTCAGAGCACCTACGTTCATTCCTTGAAAATGACTAGGGACAACCTGTATCAATAGCAAAACCATGCTCTTGTGCAGGGCTTGAAGTTAAACACTTCATCCCCATTTACTTAGTTAGATCATAAGCGCCTGCACTGATGCAGGCGTTTCAAATTAAGAGGTTACTCATGGTAGACCGCACTCCATCTCGCGAATTGCAAGAACATCTTTGGGTTTTCCCGATGGACTATCCAATCAAGTTGATTGGTCATGCTGGGGATGAACTTCGAGTGGCTGTTGTAGATATTTTGCAAAAGCACTTTCCTGAATTTGATGGTGACTCAGTCAAGGTACAGCCATCACGTACAGGAAAATACCACTCTTTAACCGCGCAGCTGCGATTTGAAGAACTGGAACAGGTTCATGCACTGTATGCTGATCTTGCCGCCTGTCCTTTAATCAAGACAGCACTGTAAATAGAAATCCAAAATACGAAAGTGTTTTGGATTTTTTTCAATAACAATACTTGTTGTATAAAATTTTCATGGATAGGTATTTATCTTAGCTCAATCATTACATAATTAAGCGACTGATAAAATTGAAAGAATCAAAGGAAACATGCAGTAATGAACTTTGATAAACCCTCCCTCATCATTCGTTGTTTCAAAGACCTACAAGACTACAGCTCGCGCTTTGAAGCCATGAAAGACTTTACGGCGAATCGTGACGAAAGCACACCTGACGAGGTCTGGTTATTACAGCATCAAGATGTACTTACACAGGGTCAAGCAGGCAAGGCAGAACATATTCTCGTACAGAGCAACCTCCCCATCGTTCAGACAGACCGTGGAGGGCAAGTGACATGGCATGGACAGGGACAACTGGTCGCCTACTTCCTGTTTGATTTAAACCGCCTGAAATGGCATGTACGCACCTTGGTCAACTTTGCGGAAAAGGCCATGATTGACCTGCTTCAACAATACAATATCCAGGCCTATGCAAAGCCTGATGCACCTGGCGTGTATGTGGACGGGCGCAAGATTGGTTCTCTTGGTTTTAAAATCCGTCGGGGCCGCAGCTACCACGGTTTAGCCCTGAATGTTGACTGTGACCTGACAGGCTTCCAAACCATTAATCCTTGTGGATACGCGGGGTTGGAAATGGTACGCTTGCAAGACCTGCTTGAAGATTACCCAAGCTTCGAGCAGCTCTGTCATGATTTTGTTTGCTATTTAAAAAATACGAATTTCTTTCATGACCCTGAAGTCAAATCTGAATAAACTACTTTTCAATTTTAGAGAAATAAATTAGAGTAATTACTCTAAATTTGCTTTTGCATAATTTTAACAAGGGATACGCAAGTGATTTCGACCAAAGCAGTGAAGCCCACTTTGCAATTTGCCTACGTAAAACTCATGATGGATGTTGTTGGTCGTGGTTTAGTAATGGCAAGCCAAGTGGACGATGAAGTACAACAGGAAGTTTCCAAGTTTCCTGTTGGCTTTATACTTTCAATGAATGTTTTTCCAAATGGACCTGCATTTGTTGCGCGAGTAACAGAAGAAAAACAGTTAGAGCTTCTCTCTAACTATAAAGGCAAGCCTGATTTAACCATCACATTCAAACATCTTACCCATGCATTTCTGGTTTTCTCGTTTCAGGAGAGCACTGCCCAGGCATTTGCCAATGACCGTATGATTGCCGATGGTGATGTATCCAGCGCAATCCGTCTTGTGCGTTGCCTGAACAAGATGGAATCATTGATCCTGCCTAAGCTGATCGCCAACCTTGCAGTCAAGCGTTATCCAGCTGAATTAACATTAAAAGAAAAATTCACTGGTGCAAAAAATATCTACCTCAAAGTCGCACAATCATATTTCAAACGGAGCGCATAACATGGCTAAGCCTTATTACGAATTTTTCTGTCCTGTAAAGGTAATTGCTGGTAATGCCGCGCTAGAGCATATCCCGTTTGAGCTTGCAACTTTAGGCGCAAAACGCCCAATGATCATTACCGATAAAGGTGTGCGCGCCAACGGTTTACTTGGTCCAATCGAGGCGGCATTCAGCACCACTGATGCCGTGATTGGCGCAATCTTTGATGATGTTCCACCAGATTCAAGCCTGGAAGTGGTACGTCAGGCAGCGGAACTTTACCGTAAGCAAAACTGTGATGCGATTATTGCGATTGGTGGCGGTTCAGTGATTGACACCTCTAAGGCAACCAACATCCTTGTGTCTGAGGGTGGCAATGACCTGCTTCAATACTCTGGTGCGCATAATCTTCCAAAACCATTAAAGCCATTCTTCGTAATTCCAACCACGTCTGGTACAGGCTCTGAAGTCACCATGGTTGCCGTGGTATCAGATACCCAGCGTAATGTGAAGCTGGCATTTGCATCTTACTACTTGATGCCTCATGCCGCGATTCTTGACCCACGCATGACCCTGACTTTGCCACCCCACTTAACCGCAATGACTGGAATGGATGCACTCACGCACTGTGTTGAGGCATACACCTGTTTAGCAGCGAATCCATTAAGTGATGCCTATGCAAGTGCAGGAATCAAGAAGATCAGTGAAAACCTGTTCAAGGTGCTGGACAACCCTAGTGATGCCCAAGGCCGTTTAGAGTTGGCACAGGCTTCGACCATGGCAGGTATTGCGTTCTCCAACTCAATGGTTGGTCTGGTTCACTCACTTGGCCATGCCTTGGGTGCTGTGGCTCACCTGCCCCACGGTTTATGCATGAACCTATTCCTGCCATATGTGCTTGAATATAACAAAGAGATCAATGGCGATAAAATTGGTGAATTATTACTGCCACTTGCAGGTGCAGACATTTATGCACAAACACCTGCCAGCCAGCGTGCGGATAAGGCAATTGCAACCATTTTAACCATGCGTGACCGCCTATTCAGCCTCACCAAGCTACCACGTACCCTGCGTGAAACAGGTAAGGTAACTGAAGCGCAGTTGGATGAAGTGGCTGAGAAAGCATTAAATGATGGTTCTATCATTTACAATCCGAAAGAGGCAAGTTTGCAGGATCTACGTGCAATTCTACAAAAAGCTTGGTAATTCATTTATTTAGATAAAAAATTATCATGTATGGGCCCTGATCTGAACCAATGATCGGGGCTTTTTTCATTTCAATGAATTTTTATTCATCTGTTTATCTGCACAACTGGCAAAAAAATTGCTAAAAAAAGCGTAAAAGTACTGACAATGTTCATCAATTTACGATAGATTGGCGAACTTCTTTTTTCTATAGGGGGGATCGTTTTCGTCTCAAACGATCCTTAAACCATAGCTGATCCTTGATCAACGATTATGAGGATAACGCCGTTGACAAATATCTCTGGGACTTCATCGGTAGCTAAGCTGCAAAAAACGCTAGGTCTCTGGCACATTATCATTATTGGCTTAGCCTACATTCAACCCATGACTTTGTTTGACACTTTCGGACTGGTATCGGAAGAAAGTCATCATCATGTTCCGACCTCCTATATTGTTGCCCTAATTGCAATTTTATTCACGTCGATCAGTTATGGTCACATGATTCGTCGTTACCCATCATCAGGGTCGGCTTATACCTATGCACAAAAATCCATCCACCCCAACGTGGGCTTTATGGTGGGCTGGTCATCATGGCTGGACTATCTGCTGTCACCAATGGTCAATATCATTCTGGCGGGCATCTATCTTGACGCATTATTCCCGAATGTAAATCACTGGGTCTGGGTAATTGTCCTGACTGCCTTTATGACTGGCATCAACCTACGTGGTGCACGTTTTGTGGCGAACTTTAACAGCCTGATTGTCCTCGTCCAGCTTATCGTGATTGCTGTATTCACCTATCTGGTCTATAGCAAGCTACAGATGGGATATAATGCTGAAGGTCCAATTACCGCAGAAACCCGTTACCAGCTCTGGAGCCTGGAACCATTCTGGAACGACCTGACTTCTGTAGGGGCATTGATTACAGGTGCAACCCTGCTGTGCTTCTCGTTTACGGGCTTTGACTCGCTCAGCTCACTGGCGGAAGAAACCAAGGACACTGAAAAGACGTTGCCTAAAGCGATTTTCCTGACCGCATTATTTGCAGGTATTGTGTTTATTATCAGTACCTACTTTATGCAAATCTACTTCCCGAATGATCCTAAAACTTATTTTGAGGACGTCGCCGCAACCCAACCTGACATCCTGTTACTGGTGGGTGGCTCGTTATTCCAGTCCTATGTGCTTGCCTTTGCGATTGTGACGGTCATGGCATCAGGGATTTCTGCCCATGCAGGCGTATCACGCTTAATGTATGTGATGGGTCGGGATGGTGTCATTAACAAGAAAATCTTTGGTCATATCAGCCCGAAAACCTTTACGCCATCCTATAACATTCTGATTGTTGGATTGGTGGCATTAAGTGCAGGTTTCATGAGTCTGGATGTAGTGATTTCCATGATCAGTTTTGGTGCCCTGATTGCGTTCACTTTTGTGAACCTGTCCGTGATTTCACGTTATGCCTTACGTGATGGCCGTACCAAGAACTTCAAGGACATTGTGAGCTTTGTGATTATTCCGCTCTTGGGCTTTCTCAGCGTTTTTGCCATGTGGCTTGAAATTGAAGACACGGCATTGAAATATGGTTTATGGTGGGCAATGTTCGGTATTTTATACCTTGGTTATAAAACTAAAGGCTTTAAATACAATGCCCCTCAGCATAATGAGTTTGATGACCGTTAAACCAGTTAAAATAGAAAAGGCGCTCAATGCGCCTTTTTTATCGCCTTTAAAAAGCTTAGCCATGTAGCTTTTCAACAATTGATTTCACACGTTGTGCGTATAGCTTGGCAGTTTCCAAGTCCCCTGCTGGAATTTCATCAACGCCTGCATCTGATGGAGACTGAACCAATAACCCCACTGAACCACCCAAGTTGTTTATATCTTCACGTGTAGCAGCCTTGGTGTTGGCTGGAAGCAGACCCAAACTTACCCAGATACCCCCATGCTGTGAAGCCAGAGTTTGCAATTGAATAAGGGTAACCTGCTTGTCCCCATTCAGGCTTGCACTATTGGTGAAACCTGCAAACACCTTGTCCTGCCAGCCACGTGTAAACCAGATTTTTGAGGATGCATCGGCAAACTTCTTAAACTGCCAAGGTGTGGCAGCCATGTAGGTTGGTGCCCCAAAGACAATGCCCTGTGCATCATTTAAAGTTTGCCAATCCTGTTCTGCAATATCGCCGTTTTGGTCAATTTCGATTAAAGATGCCTCAATGGTTTGAGCAAAGGTTTCAGCAATGACTTTGGTGTGACCATAACCAGAAAAGTAAACAACTGCGATTTTTGACATGGGAGTATCCTAAATTTTTCAAAACTTCGATTTAATGATATATTTTAGAAACTAGGTGTCAATTAGTTACCAATTGGTAACTAGGGTTATAAAATGGGAAACTTGAGGATTCCAGACATGAATCAGGCATTAAAATATGATATTTATCAGCAACATTGTCCTGCCCGATTATTTTTTGAAAAAATTGCGGACAAGTGGGTATTGTTGATTATCAATATCCTTTCCCAGGAAACCCAGCATTTCAATTTATTAAAAAAGAACATTCAGGGGATTTCCCCCAAAGTCCTTTCACAAAAACTGAAAATGCTTGAACGCGATGGCTTTATTGAAAGGCAGGTACAAAACACCTCTCCCATCCGTGTCGATTATTCATTAACCTTGTTAGGGATTGAAGTGGCGAAAATGGCATATCAACTGAAAGACTGGGCGGAAAGCAATATTGAGCAGGTGATCTCGGCCCAGCAACGTTTTGATGCCACACAACAACAAGAAATGTGAGGTTCAATATGTATCCACAACCTTTAATTGCCGTTGCAGATGTTGAAAAAACCAGTCAGTGGTATCAAACAATACTCGGCCTGCAAAGCGGTCACGGTGGCAAGGAATATGAACAGTTGCTGTTTGAACAATGCATGGTCCTACAGCTACACCAATGGCAGGCACATGAACATCCACATATTGGCAGGCCTGAACGAATTGTTGGAAATGGTGTGTTGTTGTGGTTTGAGAGTGCTCACTTTGATCAGCTTGTTGATAAATTACAAGCCCATCAAGTCGAGATTTTAGAGGGGCCTAAATACAATCCTAATGCGAATCATCGGGAGATTTGGTTTAAAGATCCAAACGGTTATACCCTAGTCGTGGCAAGTCCCTATGGTGATATATAAAAACTTTTGGCAATCAGGTCAGTGCATTAAACCCCTGCTGCCGCCAAGCTTCATAGACGATCACCGCGGTTGCGTTGGAAAGGTTCAGGCTTCTTGAATTTTCAGCCATAGGTAAACGAATCCAGTTTTCCTGCGGGAACATCAGGCGCACCTGTTCAGGCAAGCCACGGGTTTCAGGTCCCATCAACAAAGCGACAGGACGATTTAAATCCACTGTATGTGGTGTGGCAGAACCTTTGGTGGTCAATGGAAAAATATCATTGATGCCAATACCCTTTGCCTTTAAATCGGCGAGGCAAAGTTCGATGTTGTCCCAAATCTGCATTCTTGCCCATTCGTGATAATCCAGACCTGCACGTTTCAGTTTCTTATCATCCAGTTCAAAGCCCAAAGGCTTGATCAAATGGAGTTGCGCACCTGTATTGGCACATAAACGAATGATATTGCCTGTGTTGGCTGGAATTTCAGGTTCGTATAGGACAACATGAATCACTTGTTTCTCTCACTTTGTCAGGGCGCAATCATGCGCCCTACAACCATTGTAACTGTTCACGCAGACTCACCACCTCACCAATAATGGTTAAGGTCGGTGCCACAATATGATGTTCAGACACTTTGGCTGCAATATCCGCCAATGTACCCACCAGCACTTTCTGCTCAGGCGTTGTACCTTTGGAAATCAAGGCAACAGGCATGGTTGGTCGTTGGCCATGTGCAATCAATTGCTCACAAATACGCTCCAAGCCCACCAAGCCCATGTACAACACCAAAGTCTGATTTTCATACACAAGTTCATTCCAGGGTAATTCTGGTGAACCCTCTTTTAAGTGCCCAGTTAGGAAACGAACACTTTGTGCATAATCACGATGGGTCAGCGGAATCCCTGCATAGGCTGAACAGCCTGATGCCGCAGTAATTCCAGGCACAACCTGAAAAGTGACACTGGCTTCAACCAGTTCCTGAATTTCTTCACCGCCACGTCCAAAGATAAATGGATCACCACCTTTCAAGCGGCAAACGCGTTTACCTTTTTGTGCATACTCCACCAATAAGGCATTAATACCCTCTTGTGGAACGGAATGATTGGAGCGTGCCTTACCGACATAAATCTTTTCCGCATCACGGCGGCAGAGTTCCAGAATCGGCGCAGACACCAAGCGGTCATAAATCACCACATCCGCCTGCTGCATCAAGCGCAACGCTTTTAAGGTCAGCAGTTCAGGATCACCAGGTCCAGCACCAACCAGATACACCTCACCTTTTGGAGCTATCCATTCAGTCAACGCCTGCTGGATCAGATCATTCGCCACATCCAGATTGTCATTGAACACCTGCTCCTTTAACGGGCTGGCATACAGGTTCTCCCAAAAGATACGGCGTTCATCTGGATTGGAAATCTTTTCCTTGACCTGTTTACGCCAAAGACCTGAAAACTCAGCCAGTTTACCCATGCCATGTGGCACAATTGTTTCAATCTGGGTACGAAGTTGTCTGGATAAAACAGGCGATGCGCCATTGGATGCCACCGAAACCACCAAAGGTGAACGGTCAATAATCGCGGGAACCATGAAACGGCAATGCGGAATATCATCAACACTGTTGACTAGAATATTGCGCTGCTCGCATTGTTCAAAGACTGCCTTGTTCACTTCAGGCTGATCAGTTGCGGCAATCACCAAACGATAACGTGTACCGAGAATATTTTCAGAAAAAACAGCCTGAATATATTGCCCCATTGATTTGTAAATAAGCTGGCGTAACTCAGGCTCAATCTCAGGTGCAATCACATCGACAATCGCACCTGCCTTCACCAATAAACTTGCTTTACGGTAGGCAATATGCCCACCGCCAACAATCAGACAACGTTGCTGCTGCAACTTTAAAGAGATTGGGAAAATTTCCACGACTTGCCTCTAAATTTTAAATCTGATTGAGCTAAAGCAAAAACTATGCACAAATTCGATGCATAGTTTAATCAATATAGCTTGCACCGCCCATATATGGACGTAAAACCTCTGGAACTTCAATTGAACCATCCGCACGCTGATAGTTTTCCATCACTGCAAGCAAGGTACGACCCACAGCCAGACCTGAACCATTCAAGGTATGCACCAATTCGATCTTCTTTTGATCAACACGGTAGCGCGCTTTCATGCGGCGTGCCTGAAAATCGCCCATATTTGAACAGCTAGAGATTTCACGATAGGTATTCTGGCTTGGTACCCACACTTCCAGGTCATAGGTCTTGGTTGAACCAAAGCCCATGTCACCACCACAGAGCAAAATCTTGCGGTAAGGTAAACCCAATGCCTGCAAAATGCCCTCTGCATGTGCTGTCAGCTCTTCCAGTGCCTGCATTGAGTGCTCTGGTTTCACGATTTGCACCATTTCAACCTTGTCAAACTGATGCTGACGAATCAGGCCACGAGTATCACGCCCGTAAGAACCTGCTTCACTACGGAAACATGGTGTATGCGCTGCATATTTCAGTGGTAAACGGTCAGCATCCAGGATTTCGTCACGCACAAAGTTAGTGACAGGCACTTCGGCAGTTGGTATCAGGTAATATTCTTTCTCACCTTGAAGCTTAAATAAATCTTCTTCAAATTTAGGCAACTGCCCTGTACCACGTAAGCTATCCGCATTGACCAGATAAGGTACATAAGCTTCGGTATAGCCATTTTTAAGGGTATGTGTATCCAGCATGAACTGGGTTAGTGCACGTTGTAAACGCGCTAAAGGACCTTTCAATACACTAAAACGTGAACCTGTCAGCTTGGTTGCGGTTTCAAACTCAAGACCACCCATCCATTCACCAAGATCGGTATGATCCTTGATCTCAAAATCAAATTGGCGCGGTGTGCCCCACTTTAAGATTTCAAGGTTGTCACTCTCATCTTTCCCTTCAGGCACAGATTCATCTGGCAGGTTTGGAATGGCAAGTGACTTCTGCTCAAGCTCAGTTTGCAGCTCAGCCAAAGCCACTTCAGCAGCCTTGATCTCATCACCAATGGCAGCCATACGTGCCATGATCTCAGATGCATCACCACCCGACTTTTTGATTTGACCGACCTGTTTAGCACCAGCATTACGCTCTGCCTGCAAGTTTTCAGCCTTGGACTGTAAATCTTTACGGCGCGCTTCTAAATCCGCCCATTCCTGAACATCAAGCTGAATACCACGTTTTGCCAAAGCGGCATTGACCGCTTCAATATTATTTCTGAGTAATTTTGGGTCGATCATAATCAATCATGAATAGAAAAAAACTGGCTATAGTGTAAGGCTTTAACTTGAAAAAATACAGTAATAGACAACAAAGACTCAGCATCCACACACGCTATGTCGATGCTGAATACTGGCTAAACAGGCTCTTTCGGCAGACTTGGCAGATATTGCGGCTTAATAAACTGTTTGGCGGCATAATATGGCAGGGTCAGCTCGCTCATCCCCTCGGCGTACGAAGCCAACTCATACAGCGGATAGACAAACACTATCCCATTGACACCATAATAATAGTTGTCACTGACCTGCAACTGCTCTTTCTTGATGTTGTGGTCTTCCAGCCAGTTCTGATTCGAGGCATATAACTTATCGCGTAGTTTTTGGTTCATGTCAGGTTTAACCAATTCACCTACAGTAATGTGTTTTTTATTGGACAGGTCAAAGTTGACAAATTCCTGATGCGACATGCCATGTGCCGCACCCGCAGGGTAACTATAGGTCTGAATTGCAAAAGTTGCCAAATTATAGTTTTGCCCCACAAAACGCACATAGGTGCTACTTTCACTAAGCGAGGGTTCATCCGCTGGCACCTTGACTTTCTGGTCTGCAATGTTGGCAAAGGCATTCGGCTCTGCCTTTTTCATACGATTGATAAAATATTCATCAATCCATTTTTGCTTGGTCTCGACCGTTTGCAGGTCATAACTGGTACAGCCATCTTCCAGACACAACTTTTGTTTAGGAATCTTGACCGCCACCACTTTGGCCTGAATCAATGGAATATCGACTTTTTCAGCAGTAGCTGCCGATTGTTCCTTTTTAGGTTGACAACCAGTCAGTGCAATGACTGTAAGTATTGGAATGAGTGGAATCAATTGTGATCTTTTTACTATTTTCATCGCTATGCAAGTCTCCAGAATTTTTCTTCACTATACAAAGCCTTGTAGCTAGATGAAATTAAGAAATGTATCTATATCGCGCCCAGCAAAAAGCCGCAACAGATGCGGCTTTTTTAGGGTCTGTTGACATTTCACAGATGCTTGCGACAGAGGACGTTTTTTAGACGGTACAAGGCATGTTTTGCGAAATTTAGTCATTCTAAATGAGCAAGACATAACGCAGTAGCGGCAAAAAATGTCCCTGTCCCACAGGGTTATGGCTAAAACTGCCCCAAACTTCGTTATGAAACTTGACAAGGGAGTCGCCATTGCCTACGTTTCATGCCTTGTTTGTGTGGTTTTAGCCTATAACGCAATGCATGGCTGAAATGTCAACAGACCCTAACATGGTCAAATTCATTACTGATCAATAATATCTGTACCTTTTGGCGGTTCAAAGTTAAAGACCGACGCTGGAATAGCTGGATTCACCTTAATGTTGCTAAAACGCACATAAGTGGTTTGGCCCAAGGAATCCTGCAACACCATCAAGTTCGGCGCCTTATTGGCACCAAAGCTAATGGTTAGGCTTTGGAATGCGCCATCATCCTGTTTTGGATACAAGGTATAGTACAGCTTGGTTCGGTCAGGCTGGGTGACACGGTAAGCATCCATAATCTGGTTGGTATTACCTGACAATAATAGTGCAGGCGTATTGGCCACCTGATCATCCAGACTTTGGCGTACCGCCTGCTGTAAATCTGGATCATAAATCCAGACCACCTTGCCTGTGGTCACAATGGTTTGTTTCGCGGGACTGGTGGTTTCCCAATAGAATTTTCCAGGACGCTCAACTTTCATCACACCCTTAAAGGTCTGATTCATGTGCTGGGCTGTTAAGCCTTTTTTCTGTACAGTTTTATTATTGGTGGTCTTGGTGCTTTGTTCAAAATCTGCGGTCAATCGTTGCAGGCCAGCCAACTGCTGTACCAGACTGCTAGTTGCCTGCTGAGCCGATGCAGCGACAGGTGCGGCAAACACCTGACTTCCCACAACAGGGGCAAGCGTGATGGCACTTAATGTTGCGGCATAAGCTATTTTTTTTACGAAATTCATAAAATGAACCTTCTATCAGATTTCTACTGTTATGACGACATCTTACTGTTTTTGATCACGAAAAAAATGAAGAAATACACAGGTTTTGTGTATTTCGTGTCGCAAAGTCCTGCATTATGTATGAAGTTTCTACCTTTATGTAGAGATTGTAAGTATAAAAAACCGCTTTTTACTCAATAATCCGATATTCATGATACCTGTCTTATAAACCTCGGCATAGGGGATCAACGCGAATTGTATGGCATGCTATATTTGTATGAACACACAGTGATTCAATGCAAGAAATATATTATGAAAAGCCTTGCCTTTCTCCATCGTAATGATACCCGATTTGCCATTGGTGACTTTTATCCTGCGCTATCTGTATTTTCCTATCATGAACTCGGCAATACCACTTCCCCATTTTTACTTCTGGATCATCTGGGACCAGGTCGTTTAGCACCAAAAAGTAATAAAAAAGGTGTGAATCAGCATCCCCACCGTGGTTTTGAAACTGTGACTTTGGTTTTTGCAGGTGAATTGCAGCATCAGGATTCAACAGGTGCTGGCGGGATCACTAAAGCTGGTGATGTGCAGTGGATGACCGCTGCTTCAGGGGTAGAGCATATCGAGCAGTTTAGCCCAGAATTTCGCGAACGGGGTGGCAACTTTGAGATGGTGCAATTGTGGGTCAACCTGCCAGCCAAAGACAAGATGTTGGCACCCCGTTACCAAAGCCTAGCCAGTCACTCTATTCCTAAAATGTTGCTGGAAAACGATGCGGGTTATGTTCGGGTCATTGCTGGTCAGTTTAAAAACATACAGGGAATTGCACAGACTTTCACTCCCATGAATGTGCTGGATCTACATTTGAAAAAAGGCCATCAGATCATACTTCCAGCCAGTCAAGGTGACACAACGCTCCTTTATTTGCGTAGAGGAAAAGTTCGGTTTGCGACTGATGAAGACCTTTTAGAAGAACAAGGAATGGCAGTTATGTCAGCCTTAGGTACAGATGTTGAAATCACGGCACTGGAAAATTGCGATATACTATTTCTATCTGCCCAGCCCCTACATGAACCCATCAATGGTCATGGTCCTTTTGTCATGAACACCTATGATGAAATTCTACAGGCCTATGACGATATTAAGACAGGGAGATTTGGAAAGAACTCCAGCTAAATCTTAAGTGTTGAAAAACGCCATGCATAAAAAAACCCGCTCAAAGCAGGTTTTTCTGAACCATTAAAGCTTAAGCTTCAACAGTTACATAGCGACGACCAAACTGACCTTTCACTTCAAATTTCACTACGCCGTCAGCAGTAGCAAATAAAGTATGGTCACGGCCCATACCAACATTTGCACCAGCGTGGAACTCTGTACCACGTTGACGAACGATGATGTTACCAGCAGTTACAGTTTGACCACCGTAAACTTTAACACCCAACATCTTAGGATTCGAATCACGACCGTTCTTCGTCGATCCACCGGCTTTTTTAGTTGCCATGTCTATTTACTCCTGTGTTAGCCTGCGATACCAGTAATTTTCAACTCGGTAAACCATTGACGGTGACCTTGTTGCTTACGGTAGTGTTTACGACGACGCATTTTGATGATGCGGATTTTTTCGTGACGACCATGGCCAACTACTTCTGCAGTTACTTTTGCGCCAGCTACAACTGGAGCACCGATTTGAATGTTGTCACCGTTTACAACCATTAATACGTCATCAAACGTAATAGTCGCGCCAGTTTCAGCTTTCAATAATTCTACTTTAAGGGTTTCACCCTCAACAACACGGTGCTGTTTACCACCGCTTTGGATTACTGCGTACATAATGTACTCCAACATGCCCGTGTCGTCGTGCCGATAAAGGGATATACCGATCTTAAGACGAACGCCACTGGGGTTATACAAGGCGATAGATTTTAAGTGAAAATTGATCAAACAACAAGTGATTTTGCACAAATGCGCCGATCAACAAATGAGCTATGGATTTCATAATAAAATCAAACAGATTGAGAATACGTTGTTTTTATTGATTCTGATCGGGTTTTGCAATACATTCTAAAAAACCAATTGCGACAATAACAACCTGTGTTCATATAAAGTCACACATACTATGGTATAAAGCTTGGGTTTGGCTATTAGAGACCGCTTTTTTGTCTAACGAAAGCCCCAAAATCATCGCAATGATTTAAATGACTGATTACACAGCCTGTATAACTGTTTAGCAACAGACACATTGATACACTTAACATTATATTTCACCTGTACGAGGTTTTTCTTCATATGGTTATCGATTTTAAGCAAGACATTCTCTCTCCAGTAGCGACAGATTTTGCTGCGATGGATCATTTGATCAATGAAGGAATCAGCTCCAAGGTTGGCCTGGTCATGTCAGTCAGCAAGCATGTGGTTGAGGCTGGCGGTAAGCGTATGCGCCCGATCATGTGCCTACTGGCAGCCCGTGCATGTGGTGTAGCCAATATGCAGCATGCGCAGCATCTGGCTGCCATTATTGAAATGCTGCATACCGCAACGCTGGTACATGATGATGTTGTGGATGAGTCCAGTCTGCGCCGTGGCAGGCCCACTGCCAATGCAACCTGGAACAACCAGACCGCCGTTCTGGTCGGTGACTTCCTGATTGCGCGTGCCTTTGATTTACTGGTAGATTTAAACAACATCACTTTACTCAAGGATTTCTCCACAGGAACCTGTGAGATTGCGGAAGGTGAGGTTTTACAGCTTCAGTCCCAGCACCAGCCAGAGACCACTGAAGAAACCTATCTAAGAATTATTCATGGTAAAACATCACGCCTGTTTGAACTGGCAACTGAAGGCGCGGCTATCTTGGCAGGTACTGAAGAATACCGTGAGCCTCTACGTCGCTTTGCGGGTCACTTTGGCAATGCCTTTCAGATCATTGACGATATTTTAGACTACACCTCCGATGCGGAAACACTGGGTAAAAATATTGGTGATGATTTAATGGAAGGCAAACCGACTTTACCGTTAATTTCAGCATTGGCCCACTCCACTGGTGATGACCATGCGATTATTCGCCGCAGCATTGCAACAGGCGGTGTGGAACATTTGGATAAAGTGATTGAAATTGTTCATCACTCAGGTGGCCTGGATTACTGTCAAAAACGTGCCCAACAAGAAACGGATGCCGCTTTAGAAGCGCTTAAAGCACTTCCAGATAATGAATATCGTCAGGCACTGATGAATCTGACCTTAATGGCCTTACATCGACTACAATAATTTTTCTGAGTGCCTATGCATTTAAATTTATCTGATTTATTTTTAAAAATGCAGGAACAGCTTGAACATCCTGAAGCTGTTCCTGAAAGTCTTCTTGCCAATGAGCAGATCCTCATTGAACTGGTCAACCGCATACGACCAAAAAAACCGAATGATGCTGAAGAAGTCAAACAGCGAATTCATGCATTGATCAAAATTCTTTTGCTGACTCCCACTTCAGCAACTTTACTCCAGAATTTCCTGCTCAAGCTGATCAGCCAGTACAAACAGATCAGCCTCTATGCCGACAGCGGCATTCTTTCACTGGATGGTTTCTGGAATCAGCTTGGGCAACGTCTTGGTGCACATTTCCTGCCTTTAGTAGAGGATGGCAACCAGCTTAAAACCCTCGTTGGCAAAGTCTTTCATGAGCAAAGTGATGGAGAATGGCTTGACCTGATCGAAAATCAGGACTGGATTACCCTCTTCAACCTGATTGGTGAAAGCCAAAGCAACACGAATGAAAAACAGGTGTGTAAAACTGACCTGATCAAGGCCATTACCGTGTTGTCCTATCGAATTAGTGGTATTGGCCTGTATCCAGAATTTATTAATGCACAACCCGACATTATTGAATATGAGTCACCTTTTCTGGTTCAGAACCGTGAAATTGTAGAGTTCATTGAAAAGTATAAACAGCAGATGCACCAGCAGGATACGGTTGCAGTTCTTGCTCCTCCCGATGCGTCACAGGCCTTTGTGATGCTGGACCAATGCCGTGAGGTTGTGCTCAAGATCCGTCGGGCAACCAAGCGTATTGGGGTCAGTATCAGCCTGACCTATTTATTGTCCTTACTGGAGCAGGCGCTTGACCGCATTGAATTATTGCTTGGTTTGCTTGCCAGTAAAAATGATTTCCACTATATCGCACTGGGACAGTTAATTACTGACCTGACACAGGCCCATTATGATGAAAAAAGTGTTCGCCACCTGTTAAATTCAACCAGTGAATTGATTGCCCTGCAAGTCACCGAAAATGCCAGTAAAACAGGCGAACATTATGTAAGTACCGATAAAAAAGGCTTTTTCGGCATGTATAAGGCGGCGGCAGGTGCAGGCGCAATTATTGCCGTCATGGCCACCTTGAAAATTTTAACGACCCGTCTGGTACTTGCTCCATTTATGCATGCGTTTTTATATAGCATGAATTATGGTCTAGGTTTCATGCTGATCCATGTGCTGCATTTTACGGTTGCAACCAAACAACCCGCGATGACGGCTGCGGCACTTGCGGCAACGGTACAGCAGCAGAAAGGCAGTAAAACGGCTCAGATTGCTGAACTGGCGGCCTTGATTATCAATATTATCCGAACTCAATTCATTGCGATTCTGGGGAATATTTCAATCGCCATTCCTGTAGCGGCCTTAATTACCTTTTTATGGCAATACAATCTGGGTGAACCGTTACTTTCCCCAATTAAGGCAGCCAAGACACTACATGATTTAAATCCATTTACTTCGCTGGCTATCCCGCATGCGGCAATTGCAGGTGTCTGTTTATTCCTTTCAGGCCTGATCGCGGGCTATTTCGATAATCTGGCAGTCTACCGAAAGGTTGGCCCCCGTCTAAAACAGCACCGCCGCCTAAAACGCTGGATGGGACAGGTACGACTGGACAAGTTTGCCAACTATATTGAAACCAATCTCGGGGCTTTGGCAGGTAACTTCCTGTTCGGGATTATGCTGGGAAGTATGGGAACCATCGGTTTTATTTTAGGCCTGCCGCTGGATATCCGTCATATTGCCTTTGCATCCGCCAATTTCATTCAGGGCTTAATGACAGTGAGCGGCACACCTGACCTTGGTTTAATCATCGTGTCATTTTTGGGCGTTATGTTGATTGGTCTCACCAACCTGTTTGTCAGCTTTACCCTGACGATTATTGTCGCGTTGCGTGCGCGTCGTGTCCGCTTCTCACAGTGGAAACCCTTGGCTAAATTGGTCATCACCCATTTCCTGACCCGACCAAGTGATTTCTTCTGGCCACCAAAACAGCCTGTTGAAGTGGAAGAGCAAAACACGACCGAGCAAAAAATGAGACATTAATCAAATTTTGTTATGTTTTTTTACTGAACCTTAAAAAAACATGAAAATGAAATTATCATAAAATTTCAAGACTTGACCAAAAGTGTACTCGCAAGTACACTTTCAAACACTCGACAACCCTGAACAATGGTTAAGCAAATAATGAGGTTCGCATGCCGTACCTACTGCTTTGTATTGGTTGCTTTTTTTTAGGACTCGGTGTGTTTGGGCTGGTTTGTCTCGACACATCGACTTTAGACCTTTTGAGTGTTCAAGCTTTATTTGAACACCGTTCGTTTGTGCTTAACCAGGTGACCATTCTGCTTTCTCGACTGGGTGGAATGCCATTTTTATTATTTTTAACCACATTTTTGTGTATTTATCAAACTTGGATTAAAAACTATAAGAATGCAATTTTTATCGCTTTAAGTGTGGGTGGAAGTATTGTGATTGGTTGGCTTCTGAAATGGGGCATTGATCGACCAAGACCCTTGGAATTTTATCACCTGATTCAAAGTTATGGCGCATCTTTCCCAAGTGCCCATAGCCTATATGCTGCGACCCTTGCGAGTATGTTCATGTTGCTGTACAGCACGCATAAATACCGTAACAGCGTCATTTTAGTATCTACTTTATGGTTTGTATTCATGGGGATATCTAGAATTTATGCAGGGGTTCACTACCCAACCGATGTATTGGCAGGTTGGGGAATCGGGTTAATTTGGACTTCGTTGCTTTGGTTTTGGCTGTATCAAGGCAATTTCAGCAACAATTTGTTTTTAGATAAAAAATCTAAATTGAGGTGGAATAATGATGTCAGCTAAGCTTTGGGCTCCTGCCCTCACTGCTTGCGCATTGGCAACAAGCATTGCGCTTGTTGGTTGTAGCAAAGACCCTAAAGATGCACAGCAAGCCGCTGCTGCTCAAAAAATGCCACCTCCTGAAGTCGGTGTCATTGTTGCACAACCGCAAAGTGTAGAACAAAGTGTGGAACTTTCTGGGCGGACCTCCGCCTATCAGGTTTCAGAAGTACGTCCACAAACAGGCGGTGTCATTTTAAAGCGCTTATTTGCTGAAGGCAGTTATGTCCAGGCAGGTCAGGCGCTTTATGAAATCGACGCCAATACCAACCGTGCAAGCGCAGACAGCGCCCGTGCGACCTTATTGCGCCAGCAAGCAAACCTAAATGCATTACGTGTTAAAGAGGGACGTTATCGTCAACTGGTTGGCACCAATGCGGTTTCCAAGCAGGAATATGATGATATTCATGCCCAGGTCCTGTTGGCTGAGGCCGATGTGGCAGCCTCTCAGGCGGCATTGAAAAATGCTGAGATCACTTTGGGCTATTCTACTGTACGTGCGCCAATCTCAGGCCAGTCCAGCCGTTCTTCGGTAACAGCTGGTGCGTTGGTGACAGCGAATCAGGCTGATCCTTTGGTCACGATTCAACAGCTTAACCCGATCTATGTTGATATTAACCAATCCAGTGCCGAAATGTTGCGCCTACGTCAGCAGCTCAGCAAAGGCAGCCTGAACAACAGCAACAACACCCGTGTCAAGATTACGCTTGAAGATGGTTCCGACTATCCTGTTGAAGGCCAGTTGGCTTTCTCTGATGCCAGTGTCAACCCAGACACAGGTACAGTGACCTTGCGTGCAGTTTTCTCAAATCCAAACCACCTGTTGTTACCAGGCATGTATGCAACTGCCAAGATTTCACAGGGCATCATTCCAAATGCCTACCTGATTCCACAGGCGGCTGTGTCACGCCTGCCAACAGGACAGGCCATTGCCCTGGTTGTAAATGCGAAGAATACGGTTGAGGCGCGCCCAATCACAACGGTTGGTGTGAAAGCTCAGGACTGGATTGTCACAGATGGCTTACAGGCGGGTGACAAGATTGTGGTTGATGGTGTTGCCAAGGTTAAGGAAGGCCAGGAAGTTTCTGTAAAACCTTACCAGCCACAGGCAAAAGCACCACAAGGTCAAAATGCTGCACCGCCAGCAGCCGCTGAACAACAAAAGCAAGCCGATTCACCAAAAGCTGAACAAAAAGCTACTTCACAAGCTTAAGGGGTAGATTGCATGGCTCAATTTTTTATCCATCGCCCAATTTTTGCATGGGTGATTGCGTTGGTGATTATGCTGGCGGGTATTCTCTCGCTCAGCAAAATGCCAATTGCACAATATCCTACGGTTGCGCCACCGACGGTCACGATTTCCGCAACCTATCCAGGTGCATCGGCAGCAACGGTGGAAAATACCGTAACCCAGATCATTGAACAGCAGATGAATGGTCTGGATGGTTTGCGCTACATTTCATCAAACAGCTCTGGTAATGGTATGGCATCCATCCAGATTAACTTTAAGCAAGGGATTGATCCTGATATTGCCCAGGTTCAGGTACAGAACAAGTTGCAGTCCGCAACTGCGTTGCTGCCTGAAGATGTACAGCGCCAAGGGGTTAAGGTTTCCAAGTCAGGTGCAAGTTTCCTACAGGTTGTTGCATTTTATTCTCCTGATGGACGCTTATCCGATGCTGACATCAAGGACTATGTAAACTCAAGTATTGCTGAACCGCTTAGCCGTGTTCAGGGTGTGGGTGAGATTCAGGTGTTTGGTGGTTCATACGCCATGCGTATCTGGCTGGACCCTGCCAAATTAAGCAGCTTCAACCTAACACCAACGGATGTTGCAGCGGCAATTCGTGCCCAAAACGCTCAGGTTGCTGTGGGTCAGTTGGGTGGCGCACCGTCAATCAATGGTCAGGTTCTGAACGCGACTGTGACGGCACAAAGCCTGTTGCAGACACCAGAACAGTTTAAGCAGGTCTTCCTGAAAAACCTGCCATCAGGTGCAAAAGTCCGTTTAAATGATGTGGCACGTGTTGAGTTAGGTTCTGATACCTATCAGTTTAATACACAGTTCAATGGCAAGCCTGCGGCGGGTATCGCAATCCGTCTGGCAACAGGTGCCAATGCGCTGGATACTGCCGCAGCGGTTGAAAAGCGTTTAAGTGAACTTCGCCATAACTATCCAACAGGTCTGAAAGACCAGCTTGCGTTTGATACCACCCCATTTATCAAGCTTTCAATTGAAAGTGTGGTACATACCCTGCTTGAAGCGATTGCACTGGTATTCATTGTGATGTTCCTGTTCCTACAGAACTGGCGCGCAACGATTATTCCAACTCTTGCAGTTCCTGTGGTGGTATTGGGTACCTTTGCCATCATCAATATTTTCGGTTTCTCAATCAACACGCTCACCATGTTCGCAATGGTTCTTGCCATTGGTCTGCTGGTGGATGATGCGATTGTTGTGGTCGAAAACGTTGAGCGTGTCATGACCGAAGAACACGGTACACCTGTTGAAGCGACTGAAAAGTCGATGAAACAGATTTCTGGCGCCCTGATGGGGATTACCAGCGTACTGAGTGCGGTATTTATTCCAATGGCATTCTTTGATGGCACAACGGGGGTGATTTACCGTCAGTTCTCCATCACACTTGTGACTGCAATGGTGTTGTCACTGATTGTTGCATTGACATTTACGCCTGCACTGTGTGCAACTATCCTTAAACAGCATGACCCAAATAAGGAACAAAGCAACAATATCTTTGCTCGTTTCTTTAGATGGTTTAACCGAACATTTGACCGTATTTCACATGGCTATCAGGGTGGTGTAGACCGCATGATTCACCATAAAGTATTCTCTGGTGTTCTGTATGCAGTTGTCATTGCTGCACTTATATTCCTGTTCCCGAAACTTCCATCTTCGTTCCTGCCTGATGAAGATCAGGGTGTGGTATTGACGCTGGTACAGCTTCCACCAAATGCAACCCTAAGCCGTACTGATGCAGTACTGGATACCATGACTCATTTCTTTATGGAAAAAGAAAAAGATTCAGTGGAATCTATCTTCACTGTTGCTGGTTTCTCTTTTACGGGGATGGGACAAAATGCAGGTCTGGCATTTGTAAAATTGAAAGACTGGAAAGACCGTACTACAGCTGAGACAAAAATTGGTTCAATTATCCAGCGTGGTATGGCACTGAACATGATTGTCAAGGATGCGTCCTACATCATGCCGTTACAGCTTCCAGCGATGCCTGAACTAGGTGTCACCGCTGGCTTTAACCTACAGTTAAAAGATGTGAGTGGTCAAGGCCATGAAAAGCTGATTGCAGCACGTAACACCATTCTCGGTTTGGCATCCCAAGACAAGCGTCTGATGGGCGTACGTCCAAATGGTCAGGAAGACACACCACAGTATCAGATTGATGTTGATCAGGCCCAGGCGGGTGCAATGGGCGTCAGTGTCGCTGACATTAACAGCACCATGGGCATTGCCTGGGGTGGTTCATACATCAATGACTTCATTGATCGTGGACGCGTGAAAAAGGTATATGTACAGGGTGAAGCCAATGCCCGTATGATGCCTGAAGACCTTAACCAGTGGTATGTGCGTAACAACAAAGGCGAAATGGTTCCGTTCTCTGCATTTGCAACTGGTAAATGGACCTATGGTTCACCACGTCTTGAACGTTATAACGGTGTATCATCCGTCAACATTCAGGGTACGCCTGCCCCAGGTGTAAGTTCTGGCGACTCCATGAAAGCCATGGAAGAAATCATCCAGAAATTACCATCCATGGGCTTGCAGGGCTTTGACTATGAATGGACAGGTTTGTCACTGGAAGAACGTGACTCTGGCGCTCAAGCTCCGTTCTTGTATGCCCTCTCCCTTTTAATTGTATTCTTATGCTTGGCGGCACTGTACGAAAGCTGGTCAATTCCATTCTCGGTATTACTTGTAGTGCCGTTAGGGATTATTGGTGCGGTGATTCTGACATTCCTGGGCATGGTATTGTTTAAGAATCCAAACTTATCCAATAACATCTATTTCCAGGTTGCCATGATTGCGGTGATTGGTCTTTCGGCTAAGAATGCAATCCTGATTGTTGAATTCGCAAAAGAATTACAGGAAAAAGGTGAAGAGTTGCTTGAAGCAACCCTGCATGCATCCAAAATGCGTCTACGTCCAATTATCATGACCACACTGGCATTCGGCTTTGGTGTCTTGCCATTGGCGCTTGCAAGCGGTGCGGGTGCGGGTAGCCAGCACTCAGTCGGTTATGGTGTATTGGGTGGTGTCATTTCCTCAACACTTTTAGGTATCTTCTTCATCCCTGTATTCTTCGTGTGGATTCGTAGTATCTTTAAGTACAAACCTAAAACTTTAAATACTCAGGAGCATTGATCGTGATGCAAACTGTATGGTCTATTTCCAGTCGTGGCATTGCAATCTCTGCACTCGCGCTGTCTTTGGCTGCCTGCCAAAGCATGCGCGGGCCAGAGCCTGTTGTGAACACAGATATTCCTGAAAGCTTTGCCTCTTATGGCAAGTCTTCTGGAACATCAATCGCTGAACAGGGTTACAAAGACTTCTTTGCTGACCAGCGTTTACTGCAAGTGATTGATATGGCACTTGCCAATAACCGTGACTTGCGTACGGCCGTGCTAAACATTCAAAAAGCACAGCAACAATACCAAATCTCAGAAAACAACAGATTACCAACCATTGGTGTCGGGGGTGGCGCAACTCGACAGGTATCCCCTAGTCATGATCCAAACAATCCTTATTCGACTTATCAAGTGGGTATACCACAAACAACGTATGAGTTGGATTTTTGGGGCCGTGTTGCCAGCTTAAAAGATGCGGCACTGGACAGCTACCTTGCGACACAGAGTGCACGTGATGCCACCCAAATTAGTTTAATCAGCCAGATTACTCAGGTCTGGTTAAATTATTCATATGCAAGCGCACAGTTGAAACTTGCGGATCAAACCCTCAAGGCACAGCAAGACTCGTTTAACCTGAACAAGAAACGTTTCGATGTGGGCATTGATAGTGAGATTCCATTACGTCAGGCGCAAATTTCGGTTGAAACCGCACGTAATGATGTTGCCAACTATAAAACACAGATCGCACAAGCACAAAACTTGTTAAATTTACTTGTTGGACAAACAGTTCCTCAAAACTTATTGCCACAACAGCAAATTTCTCAAATTACCAAACAAAGTGCTTTAAGTGCTGGTTTGCCAAGTGATTTGCTCAATAATCGTCCAGATATCAAGGCGGCTGAATATCAACTCAGTGCAGCAGGTGCAAATATTGGTGCAGCCAAAGCACAACTCTACCCGACGATTAGCCTGACAGGTTCGGCAGGTTATGCTTCAACAGATTTGAGCAACCTTTTTAAGGCGGGTAATGCAGCCTGGTCAATTGGGCCAAATATCAGCTTGCCAATCTTCGACTGGGGTACACGTAAAGCCAACATCAAGATTTCAGAGACTGATCAGAAAATTGCCTTGGCAAACTATGAAAAGTCAGTTCAATCTGCTTTCCGTGAAGTGAATGATGCCTTGGCAACCCGTGCCAACATTGGTGACCGTTTAACCGCGCAACGCCGTTTGGTGGATGCAACCAACACTACCTATAAGCTGTCTAACGCCCGTTTCCGTGCAGGTATTGATAGTTATTTAACCGTGTTGGATGCCCAGCGTTCAGCGTATTCGGCTGAGCAAGGTTTACTGTTGTTACAGCAGGCAAACCTGAACAACCAGGTTGAGCTTTACAAAACATTGGGTGGAGGTTTAAAGGCCAATACCAGTGATACGGTAACGCCTCAACCCTCTAGTGCTGAAATACATGCTGCACAATAAACCTTAATATAATGTACTATCTATAGCCATCTCCCGAGATGGCTATTTTATTTTAAGCCCAACTGAATAATAATTTAATCCCAAATGATTGGCATATTGTGCCGCTTCGGCACGCGATGAAATTCCCAGTTTATGGTAAATCGACTTAATATGGCTTGCGACGGTACTTTCTGCAATCTCCAGCTGTTTTGCCACCTCACCATTGCGTAAACCCTGACCAATATAAAGCAATACCTGTTTTTCCCTCTCGGTTAAATTATGCTCTATGGTGGCCACAGATCGGGTGGACTGGAAATGGGCCATCAAACGGCGGGCAATCGAGGGGGATAATGCAGGGATTCCTAAACGTAACTGCCTTAGTTGATGAATAATCAATTCCTTGGGTTGTTCCTTTACTAAGTAACCCTCTGCTCCCCCTGCCAATGCATTGACAATATGTAGGTCATCACCCAGTACACTCATCACCACACATTGCGTATCAGGATGACGCTGGCGTAGATAACTTAACACTTCAATCCCCGAACCATCGGGCAAACCCAGATCAATCAGTGCAATCTGAAATTGCTGATCCAAACAGATCGACAGACCCTCCTTGACCGAATTTGCCGCTTTAATCCTTGCATCAGGAAAAGCATCTACAATAACGGTCTGCAACCATTGCCGTGTTTCCAAACTATCCTCAACAACCAGAATATGCATTTGTAATTATTCCCTATTTGAGCCAAGTGGCAACTTCATGTCAATCAACAACCCCTGTTGATTGAGGAATTGTATTTCTCCCCCCAATAGTTGCACCCTTGTCTGCATATTGGTTAAACCTTGTCCCTGTCCTATTTTAAGCTCAGCTAAACCCTGCCCATCATCCTGAACCTGCAACAATAAAAACTGGGTTTCAATCCGAATTTTAATTTTGAGATGTTGGGCATAAGCATGACGGATACAGTTATTGGTCGCTTCACGTAGAATTGAACGTAGCCCATGAATCATCTCCAGACTCATGGCTTGCTGTACATTGCCTGTCATTGACCAATCCAACTGAATATCTGCCAATGCCAGACGTTCGGCAATTTCAGCTCGGATATTGATCAATAATTCCTCAAAGCATATTCCACCCGACATACTGTGATTAATCACATCCCTTAAATCTGTCAGGGTATTACGAATCATATCGTCCTTACGCTGTGGTTGCTGGCTATGCAAGGCATTGACCAGTTGCGAACTGATATTGTCATGTAAATCCCGACGAATACGTTGACGTTCCTCGATCACACCTGCTTCATAAGCCATCTTCGCCTGTATCGCATAATCCAGCATCTCACAAAGCTCTGTTGCAATGGCAACATCATACTGTGAAAAAAGGCGACGTCCCTGCCCTGCATAGCCCAGTGTCACCGCATGCAGTTGTTGAATGGCGGGAATGTGCAACTGTAAACCCTGCTGTGCCAAAACTGGCGCTTCGGTATATATACCCTCATCAACCTGCAAGGCGGCAAAGTTTTTCTGCAAAACTTCCTGCCAGAGCTGCTGTTGGTTTTGCTGTGCCGTTGCCAAGGTAACACCAATAATTTCACGGAATTGCAGCTCTCGCTTTGGGCTAAGATAGCCTAAAAACTTTTCCCAGATCCAGCCACGCAAAGGTAACCAGAGTATTCCACAAACAACCAAGGCCAAGGTCATGGAAATCTTTGGGGAGAGATTTAACAGGCTAATAAAGATAATATCGAGCAAGATTAAAAACAAAATGGCAATCAGCAATAATAGGATTCTTCCCCACCAGATCCCAAGTTCAAATAAACGATAACGTAAAATACCAAATGCCAAACCAATATAGACCAGTAAAAACAAGGTAAAGGCATAGCCCTGTAATGCTGAGGTATCAAAACCAAATAAGGTGGGCAATAAGATAAACAGAACAAACAGGGATGTCCCCAATAGCCAGGACAATAAAAACCATTGCAAGGCAGCGCGCTCAAGCGGAGCATATTGGGAGAACCACCAATGTATTGCAGCGAGAACAAATGAGCAGAGCAAACCGAGCATCACTAAAAAGCGTCGGGCAAAGGTCATGGACTCAAACATGCCCATCTGCTGGGCGATAAACCAAAGCACAAAAATACCAATAACACCCACCCCCACCCAGTTGGGTGCGATACGGCGTGGGTAATATAAAAGCAAGGCAACAAAACTGGCGATAAATACACTACCACCAAAGAAATTTAGGTCACTCAGAAATTGAAATAATGTTGTGGGTAATGCAATCTCTCTGGTGCTATAAATTCCAGCAAAACTGGAAAATACCAAGGTGCATATCCCTGATAATAATAGATAACGTGCTGCCAATTCATTTGATCGGAATGCGTATACGGCCGCAGAAATCAACCATGCCACCACACCAACAATCAACTGCACCCAGAAAGCCAGATCAAATGTTTTTACTGGACGATGGGGCGTCACAGATATCGAATAGACCTGACCATCACCAAGTGTGAGTTCTAGTTTTTGCTGCCGCAACATATCTGCAATTTGTCCCTGCCTTTCCAGAAACTGGGCATAATTACGATAGGTTCCCATTGCACTGTCAGGTTCTGGTGCCAAATCCATCGGAATCAGGTCAATGGCTTGATTTGGTATGCTGATTCTTTTCAACACCTGATTTTTAGGACTCTCCATCGTTCCTGCTAAACTGGAATCCGTATCCAGTATCCTAATCTGCTCACCCACAATCCCTAGCTTTAAGCCCATATACGGCTGGTTAAAGCTCACCCATATCACAGCCCCCGACCACATGATTGCGAAAATCGCAGCCATAAATAAAATGGAAACAGGTGTAAACCTCGTCATTATTTTCATACTCGCGTCCCTACACACGACATTCCCTAAAAAGTTTTTTGCGATAGCTTTATTATTTTCCATTAAATTTGCCAAATATTCCTCCCCTGTTCAGAGGATAGTATTCTCCTTTATTTGATCCATAATAAAAAATACCTTAAAGAACAAAATCTTGCAAAACAAGGGAAAGGAGATCAGGAATGTCTATTAAAACTGGGAAAACATGGATACTTGCACCACTAAGCTTGAGCATGATGCTGGCATTAACAGGATGCTGGTTTGATGATGGTTCTTCAACAAGCAGTTCGAACTCAGCAAAAACTGATACGCCTAAAGATGAGACACCTGCAAATACCACAACACTGACAGGAACAGCGGCAATTGGTGCACCTTTGGTTGGGGCAAATATCAGTTTAAACTGCGCTGGATATAACAAAAGCAATGCCACAACCACAGGCAATACAGGAAACTGGAACTTTGCTGTACCTACAGCGAATTTACCTTGTGTTGTGAATGTGGCGGGAGGAACTGCCAATAATATTGCAAACACACAAAACCTATATGGTCTAAGTCTGGGCAATCAAACCAATGTCAATATCACACCACTTACCACACTGGCTTTGGCAGGTGCCTCCAATAATGCACTGGGTTTAAAACTGGAAGATTTATTCAAGGCGGCAAATATTGATTTCAGCAAGCTTGCTGCCCAAATTGATGCGGCGGTCAACAAGCTCAAAAACGACTTAACGGCACAAGGTTTTAACTATCCAGATATTGTGGATTTCAATCCATTTTTTACCGCTTTTGATCCTCAGGCAGGTAACAGTTACGATGATCTGCTTGAGGCGGTTATGGCCGCAATTCAGGCAGCCAACAGCAATCTGGCGGCATTGACCACAACCTATGCAACAGGAGGCACATTACCTGCTGCAAGTACAGGCAACAATGGTGGCAACAACAATAATAATGGGGGTAATAGCAACAATGGAAATAATAATGGCGGCACAACGACACCTGCCAATGCGATTGGATTAGCCACATTTAACAACTATAGTGCTGCCAATAATGAAGCTTTCTTTAACAGCGTAAAAGGAACTTACCCTGTTGCCATTTTCCGTGCACCAGCAGGAAAAGAAAGCCATATTGGCGAGGGTAGTCTTACCATCAGTGGCACAGCAGAAAACTGGTCATTACAACTTAAAGCGCATGATGGCACAGTGATTAACGCCTTAAATAATAAATCGGTAATCTATGGTGCATTGACTCCTGCTATCGGTAAATTATTTTTAAATAATGGAAATACCCCTGATAAACATATTAGTGTGGAGTTAACCAAAAGCGGCCAAATTACAGGCTGGGCAGGTGGTTTTGCTGAATATGGATTCCGTAACAATGTGCTTGCCTATGGTGCTGCTCTACCCGAAGTCTTTAAACATATTGCAGGAATCTGGCGAGGCGAGTCGATGGCAAATACCTGTAATAAACCCAAAATTACTGTTACGGTCAAGGCGGATGGCTCTGTAAGTAACTCAGGTAAATCAGCCCTAGGGTGTAGTGATGCGACAGTTGAAAATAAGTGGAATGGTAATGATGACTATGTCACCTCAACCGTGATTGATGAGGGAAGCTGGCAAGGTGGCAAATGGGTTACCACTCAAAAAACCAAGTATATTGTACAGATTGACAGTGAAAAAGCTGGTGATTCAAAAGCTCAGGGAGGGATTCGTTTAACACTGGATAGCTTAACCAGTAAACCTGCCATGATTGCAGCCTATGCCAACCTATCTGGTGGAAGTGGTGCAATTGAAACCATTAATGCTGTTCCTTTTGATCCAAATGCCGCGGCACGTACTGAACCCACTGCCGAAGAACTGGCCGATAAAGCTCGTTTGAATGGGAAGTCTGGTATTACAGCAATTGCTGCAAGTAATGTAACCTCCAAAACTTACACCTATAGCAAGGCTGCAAATACTACAGGGATAACAATAGATGGTAATTTAATTAAGCTACAATTCAACTCCGACTCACTTTTAACCAGTAGTGAAGCGGGGAACTGGACTTTGGCATTTCCTGAAAAAGTAGGCACTTATGAATGTACCTCTACACTAGAACTCGCAAAATCATCTGGAGATAGTGCCTATCTGTCCCTAAACAATATAACGTTCCAATATGCTTCTGACAGCATAAATGCGCATAGTGGTAAATCAGAACGTAATACAGGTGGAGCATGCACAGTTACGGTACTTTCGGTTGGCAATACCATTGAAGGAAGCTTTTCTGGCAAACTTGTCGGTGCCTTAGGTGCACAATATACCGTGAGTCAAGGCTATTTCTCTGTCGTAAGACAATAATGCTTTAATTATTCAATTTTCAGCGGCCATCCCCATTGTTTTCATTTGGGATGGTCTTTTTTTATCTATAGAAGTTTCTTTCTTGTTCATCTTGATTTATCGTGAATTTACAATATAGAAATTACTTGAGGCAATATGTTACTCAGCAGCTTGGAATCTGTACCTGGCCATGAAATTTTACGTCAGCTTGATGTGGTGTATGGCAGCACTGTCCGCAGTAAGCACGTGGGTCGTGACCTGATGGCGGGTTTAAAAAATATCGTGGGCGGCGAACTGACGGGTTATACCGAACTTCTTGAGGAATCCCGTCAGGAAGCCACGCAACGCATGATCGACAAGGCACGCGGTTTAGGCGCCAATGCGATTGTGGGGATTCGCTTTTCCACATCGAATATTGCCCAAGGCGCGTCCGAACTTTTTGTATATGGTACGGCTGTCGTGGTTCAGCCTGTGGCGCCTAAACTTCCTAATCCATTTGGTGCATAGGCAATACAATGGATGGATTAATTTTTCAGATCGTTATTTTTCTGATTCTTTTTTCAGTCGGTTGGGGTTTTGGTCGTCATATTGAACAAAAACACTTACGCGAACTGGATGAGAAAGAAAGGCAATTTGCCCATATCCGCATTGATACCAACCGCTTTGTTGAAACGACTGCAAAAGGTCAACTGGTAAGCAGCAATGTGGTGATCTCACATGACTATTTTAAATATGTGCTTGCCACCATTAAAAACTTCTTTGGTGGTCGTCTCGTCAGCTATGAAAGTGTGGTGGAACGGGCACGACGTGAGGCAATGGTTCGCCTCAAGCAGGAGGCACACAGGATGGGTGCAAACCAGATCATGGGGGTTCGTCTCAGTACCACTGAACTGGGCATGCAAGGTGGCATGGTTGAAGTGTTTGCTTATGGTACAGCTATTTTAAATGAGTAAAAGGGAGCAAAAGCTCCTTTTACTTCACTTTGGTTTTACGAATCATTTTATACAGTAGGCTTGGTGACAAACGGGACACCAATACGCCCAGTTGTTCTTTCTTCCCACCGATAACCACATATTCATCGCCTGCCATCAAAGCCTCAACAACTCGCTGGGCAAATACATCGGCATCCAAACCATTTTCAATGGCTTCGTCCTGATGCCCCTGTGGCTTACCCTCACCATTTAAGGCATTAAAAGAAACATTGGTTTTAACAAAGCCTGGAAACACCACCGAAACCGCAACCCCATCTTTTGAAACCTCGGCACGAAGACTGTTCGCCCACATATGAATCGCCGCTTTGGCAGCTGAATAACTGGCGCGATATTGTGTACCCAATAGGCCCGCCACACTGGAGACAAATACCACCCGACCAGACTTTTGTTTGAGCAATGTTGATAACACAGTCTTGGTAAAGAACACCTGTGAAAAATAATCCACTTCCATGATGGCACGTTCAGTTTGCATGGTGGTGTCCTGAATCAGGGCACGCTGACTCAGACCTGCATTGTTGATGAGCCAGTCAATTCGACCTTTGCATGTCAAAACCTGTTCATGCGCATGACGTACCTGAGCTTCATCAGTGATATCTGCGGCAATTGAAACATGACGTTCTGGCTTGAATAAACCGACACGCACAGCTTCGAGTTCATCATAACGGCGTGAGGTCAGCACCACCTGTGCACCCTGCAAGGCACATTCCCGCGCCAGCGCCTTGCCCAAACCAGAAGAAGCCCCTGTAATCCATACCACTTTATTTTCAAGGTTTTTTAGCTTTGCCATATCAATGATCCTCTATGCTTGATGACGCATAAATTTTAAGAAGTAATCCACATAAATGACCGCAACCTGCTCATCCAGTTGAGTACCTAGTTTTTCCAAACGTTTATAGCCTAGATGTGTGGTCATGTTGATTACGCCATTGAGGGTTTTATCCACCACAAAATTGAACTTCAGGCATTTTTTCGGTTCACGAATTAAATGGGTCACACCGACATCAATCACATCGGTCAGCAGTTTCAACGCATTCACCGTTTCATGACGGTCTCCACCAGCAAGCTTCTGGCTGGAGCTTTTCACCTGTTGTGCAAGCTGCTGTTCAATTGGATAGGTCATGTAAACCTTTTCATCTTCAAGCTGGATGGTTTTGGAGAGATATTCCACCAAAGGAACCAATCGGTCATTGCCAAAGAATGAAACTGACCACGGCATATATTTGCGAATGGCTTCCAGAATTTGCTGAATCACCTTTTCAGATTCACCCGTCTGGGAGTAATGCTGGTTTTCCTGTAACAGCACCATAAAAACCTGTTCAATCACTTCACAAGCCATTTCTGACAGGACATTCCCCAACGCATTTGCCTGACTTTCCTTATTGCCCTGTAATAACTGCGCTCGAATATGCGCAAATCTCGCGTATGTATCCGCATGAATATTTAAAAAAACGGCGGTGTTCATTCTAATTACCCTAATTCTTAGATTGCATAAAATAAGGGCTTGTTCAACAAGCCCTTATTTTTCCATCAAACTGTTTTATATCATTTTTGGCTTTCTACACGCCGAATTTACCATATTCTATTCCGCATCGACATGCATAAATGCCAAAAAATGGTTGACACAATCAGCCGCAGCGTCTGTATCCACCTGATTTCCCATCTTTTCCAAACGTTTATAGCTCAGATGCGCCGTCATATTGATTACCCCATTCAGGGTTTTATCGACCACGGTATTAAAATTCAGGCATTTTTTCGGTTCACGAATCAGGTTGGTCACGCCCAAATCCACAATTTGAACCAGAGTCTGAAATACATCCACCATGTCACTGATTTCATTATTCTTCAGTTTTGTCACCAAAGCATGGGCCTGTTGTACCAGATGTCGATCAATCGGATAAGACACATACACCTGTTCATCATGGTACTTAATCATATTGGAAAAATAGTTGGCAAAGGGACAGAGGCGTTCATTGCCAAACAATGCAATTGACCACGGCATGTATTTGCGCACCGCACCAATAATCTGCTGAATGACTTTTTCTGATTCTGCCGTATATTTTTGTGTGAGCTGTGTGGGCTGGCGATTCTGAATCAGCAAAACTGAAAAGACCTGCTCAACAATGTCGCAGGCAATTTCTGAAAGAACCTCCCCCAACACCCGCGACTGGCTTTCATGTGTTCCAGCATTCAGTTGCTGGCGGATTGTTTCAAATTGTCCGTGTGTTGCTTCATTAATTTTCAATAAAATTGAATAACTCATCTGAACCATCCTTTTAGTTTTAGTATTCTTATATTGTTATTTTATGCATCTACATCTTTAATTATGTGATCCAATACACATAAATCTAACTTTTTTCTACTAAAAAACCAACGCATTTCGTCGGCTTTTTTAGTGGAAAATTTTGATGGATTGCTAGTCAATAAAACTGCTACCTAATCATTATCTATCTCATCATAATCATCATGGATAGGATGTGACCCATATCTTCCATGTTCTCGAAAATTATGAGCATAATCCTTTGTAGCATCAAACATATCTCTACCTGATTCATAAGAGATGTTAACTTGGCTGGAATTCATTTTTGCCTTATTTTTTAATTTATTAGAAGTTTTTTTCTTCTTTTTTCTTCTTTTTTCTTCTTGAAATTCCCACTAATTGAGCTAAATTGGGAGTTTTTTTACTACACTTAAGAACTTGGATTTCAAATTTTTCTTTTTTTTTGTTATTTAACCCATGAGAAGTTCTAATATGTTCCTTAATTTCTTCTTCAAGAAGCTGCTCTTTACAAAAAGAACAATAACTCATTTTATTTTTTACAACTTTTTCTTTTACAACTTCATTTGTGACGACTTTACTACTCAATACTTTATATTTAGCACTAGGACTTATTTCTTCTACTACTGTACCAGTGCCATAGCACTTAAAACAATTTTCATTCTCTCCAGCACATGAACATTCATAGCTTCTCATTTCCACTCCCTTTGCGATGACAAACTAAATTTATTGAAATTACGTTATAATACACCCAATTTTTTATTCAATTTTAATCTTCTGTACTATGACTGACGCTCAATCTGCTCAAAATATTGCAACCACTTACGATCCAACCGAGATCGAAAAGAAATGGTATCAAATCTGGGAACAACAGGGTTACTTCAAACCATCAGGCCAGGGTGAATCATTCTGTATCATGATTCCACCACCAAACGTGACAGGTAGCCTGCACATGGGACATGGCTTTAACAATGCCATCATGGATGCCCTGACCCGCTACAACCGTATGATGGGTAAAAACACCTTATGGCAACCAGGTACTGACCATGCGGGGATTGCAACGCAGATGGTGGTCGAGCGTCAACTCGGTTTGCAAGGTGTGACCCGTCATGACTTGGGTCGTGACAAGTTCATCGATAAAGTTTGGGAATGGAAAGAACAATCTGGCGGCACCATTACCAAACAAATCCGCCGTTTAGGTTCATCTGTGGACTGGTCTCGTGAACGCTTCACCATGGATGAGGGTTTATCCAATGCGGTAAAAGAAGTGTTTGTTCGTTTGCACGAAGATGGCTTGATCTATCGTGGCAAGCGTTTGGTGAACTGGGACCCTAAACTGCAAACTGCCCTTTCTGACCTTGAAGTTGAAAGCAAAGAAGAAAAAGGCTCATTGTGGCACTTTAAGTATTTCTTTGAAGATAAATCACTGAAAACCAAAGATGGTAATGACTACCTTGTTGTGGCAACCACACGTCCAGAAACTTTATTAGGCGATACAGCAGTTGCAGTCCATCCTGAAGATGAACGTTATGCCCACTTGATTGGTAAAAACATTATTCTCCCAATTACAGGTCGTTTAGTGCCTGTTGTGGCCGATGAATACGTAGAAAAAGATTTCGGTACGGGCTGTGTGAAAATCACCCCAGCGCATGACTTCAATGACTATGAAGTGGGTAAACGCTGTAACTTAGCCATTATTAATATCTTTAATAAAAATGCAGAAGTGTTGGCTGAGTTTGAATATATCGCCAAAGCGGGTGAGCAAATTTCTCAACTGCTGCCTGCCCCTGCGGACTATATTGGCTTAGAGCGTTTTGCTGCCCGTAAAAAACTGGTTGAACAGGCGGAAGCTGAAGGCTGGCTGGACAAGATTGATCCGTATGACCTGAAAGCACCGCGCGGTGACCGTTCAGGTGTGATCGTTGAACCACTATTGACAGATCAATGGTATGTGAAGATTGCGCCACTTGCTGAGCCTGCAATTGAAGCGGTTCAGGATGGTCGAATCAAGTTTGTACCTGAGCAATACACCAATATGTATATGTCTTGGATGCGTGACATTCAGGACTGGTGTATTTCCCGTCAACTGTGGTGGGGTCACCGTATTCCTGCCTGGTATGATGCCGAGGGCAATGTGTATGTGGGACGCAACGAAGAAGAAGTTCGTGCCAAAAACAACATCGCTGCTGACATTGAATTAAATCAGGATGAAGATGTACTGGATACATGGTTCTCCTCTGCACTTTGGACGTTCTCAACTTTAGGCTGGACTGGCGATGCACAGAAAGATGCAGCCAACGATTTCCTTAAAACGTTCCACCCGACTGATGTATTGGTGACAGGTTTTGACATCATCTTCTTCTGGGTTGCGCGTATGATCATGATGACCATGCACTTCATGAAAAATGAAGATGGTTCATCTCAAGTACCATTCAAGACGGTTTACGTTCACGGTTTGGTACGTGATGGTGAAGGTCAGAAGATGTCCAAGTCTAAGGGCAACGTACTTGATCCGTTAGATTTAATTGATGGTATTGATCTTGAAAGTCTGGTTGCCAAACGTACGACTGGTTTAATGAACCCGAAAGATGCGGCGAAGATTGAGAAATCAACCCGTAAAGAATTTCCAGACGGCATCAATGCCTATGGTACAGATGCGGTTCGTTTTACGTTCTGTGCGCTTGCCAATACGGGTCGTGACATCAAGTTCGATTTAAAACGTGTTGAAGGCTATCGTAACTTCTGTAACAAGATCTGGAACGCAACCCGTTTTGTTCTAATGAATGTTGAGGGGCAAACCGTTGGTCAGGAAGCGCGTCCTGATTTATGGGAACTTCCTGAACAATGGATCATCAGCCGCTTACAGAAAGCAGAAGCTGCGGTTCATCAAGCATTTGCCACCTACCGTTTAGACCTTGCTGCGCAAGCGATTTATGACTTTATCTGGAATGAATACTGCGACTGGTATGTCGAACTGACCAAGCCTGTGCTTAACGATGCCAATGTGTCAGAAGAACGTAAGGCAGAAGTTCGCCGTGTGTTACTGGCGGTAATGGAAGCTTCTTTACGTTTGGCACATCCACTCATGCCATATTTGACTGAAGAAATCTGGCAAACCCTTGCGCCCATGTTGGGCAAAGGTGGCGCAACCATCATGACCGCACAATATCCTGTGCCTGATCAAGCGAAGATCAATGATCAAGCGGAAGCAGATATGCAGTGGTTACAAGGCTTGATTGGTGCAGTACGTAATATTCGTGGTGAAATGGGCTTGGGTAATGCGCGTTTGTTACCAGTATTATTGCAAAACATTTCTGATGCTGAACGTGAGCAAATCACCCGTATTGAGGCATTATTCAAGGCATTGGCGAAAGTTGAAAGCCTGACTTTCCTAGCGCAAGGTGAAGAACCACCACTTTCTTCTTCAAGTGTTGTGGGTCATGCCTCTGTATTTGTACCAATGAAAGGCTTGATTGACCCGAAAGCTGAATTAGGTCGTTTGCAAAAAGACTTGGATAAGGTTCAAAAGCAGCATGATCAAATTGCCAATAAACTCGCCAATGAGGGCTTTGTTGCGAAAGCACCAGCAGCCGTTGTTGAAGGTGAAAAAGTGAAATTGGCTGAGTTTGCTGATCAGTTAAGTAAAATTAAAGCAAGTATGGAGCAGATTGCTGCGCTGTAAGGTGTTGTAATTTTTAAGTTAATGTGTAAGATAAGGGACTGATTAATCAGTCCTTTTTAAAATTAAAAATTAAAAAACTCAGATTAATATCTAATTAAATGAGATTCTGCCACTAAATCTTTTAAGTTTGAACTATAAGATGATAAGCAGGCAATTGCATGATCCTCATTTCGATGCTCACCAAAAGCTAAATTTAGTAGACCATCATCTACACAACGCCGCACTACCTTATGATTTACAACATCAAAATCTAATCGTGAAATTAAAATTAATAAAGCTGTTTCAAGTGTATAAACACGTCCTGATAGACTAGATACAAGTTCACTTAATGAAGGAGTAGCTAATAAAGATGCTAAACAACGCTTATCTCCTGTTGCAAGCCTACAAGTTGGGTTATTGTAAGCTGATAAAATTAAAAATGCTTCACCACCATCAATATCTGGGGTTTCAGTTAACGTATCCAAAATATCCATTTGAGGCTGTACATCTTGAATCGCACTTGTACGCCCCATAAATTCGTGTAACTGTTGAATAGCTTCTGGTGTTTTCAGCTTCTTTTTACTCTGCTTTGGAATTGCAAATTTTGCACTTGATGTAACAAAAAAATCCGTATTTTGAGTACCAATAGCTTCACAAAAAGGAATTAATAAATCACAACCTGCTAATTTAATTAAAATATCATTATCAGCAAATACGATCACATCTACATTCCAATAAGATGGCGTAAAGCCTTTTCATCATCAAGACTATCCACATCCACATATTGCATA
This sequence comes from Acinetobacter sp. GD03645, assembly GCF_029845285.1. NCBI lineage: Bacteria > Pseudomonadati > Pseudomonadota > Gammaproteobacteria > Moraxellales > Moraxellaceae > Acinetobacter > Acinetobacter sp. GD03645. The sequence goes on from NZ_JAOCLL010000007.1 coordinate 66,168, forward strand.
AAAGTAGATTTTGCTATATCAGGATCAGACTCTCGTATATTCAAACTTTTTGCTAAAGATTTACATGCAGCACTAGCTATCGGCATACAATTATTCGTATATCCATAATTCAATACGATATGCATCGGATCAATTTTATTTTCACGCCCAATACTTAAAGCTGAAGCTGCTAAAGTATTTGGATATAAACGGTATTCTGATCTATAAGCAGCATTACTTTTACCCGTAAGAATTTCTAATGCAAATTGATTCGCTGCCATTTCCTGATTATCATCATTCGCTTCTGTAATAGTTTTATCAATTACCCATTCCTCATTAGTTACATGCCCCAACACAATATGCCCAAGTTCATGTGCTAAATGAAAAACCAGATAACCATGCTGATGATTACTTGTTAAAATAATTACTGGTTTTCCATGTAATTGGAGGGCTAATCCTTGCATTTTGGGTGATGGCAAGTTTTTTATAAAAATTACAGGAATACCAATTTCCCAGCAATAGTCGAGCAAAGTATTAAAATCTACCCATGGAACATTTCTGGCAAGTAAGGTTTCACGAATATTTTTTGCAGAAATTTCATTCAGATCTACTACATTAGTTTCATAGGCCGCCAAAGTTAATCTGCCTGCGAGAGATGATAGTGCAACAGCTTTGCTTAAATCTTTTTCCTCTATATGCCGAGCATGCTTAAATTTATGACTAGGAAAAATAAAAGATGGTTCTGCATCACCTACAAGGCTACTATAACGAATACTTAGATATTTGGATAAAATTAATGATGCTTCTTGAAAACCCGCAGGAGTTTTTGCGATATCATCGCTCCACCACTCAGGTAGAAGATTTTTAACGGTTGTTTTTGAAAACCCTAATGTTTGTAATTTTGCATACAGGGTTTGCATAGGGCTAATTGTTTTTGTAGTCATAGCAACCTCCTTCAAACAAAATAAACAGCTAAAAATTGTGGAACACTATACTTTATTTTGTGAAACAATAAAATACTTGTATCTTATATCATGAATAATTACACATAAAATCAATTACTACAAATCCACAATATACGGCGCAATTACATGCTGGCGACGAAACTTTAGATTCATAAATCGTTTAGCGCGGAGTATTTGCCACATCAGGCTTTCTGCTTCTGTGGCATTGGTTCGCATGGTTTTAGCAAATTCTAATAATTTTGGATCTAATTTCATTTTTTATTTTCCATTTTAATTACCCTCACCCCAGCCCTCTCCCATAGGGAGAGGGAGAACAGCTAATTATATGCAAAAAAATAATTAAAGTTGATGTTCTCCTTTTAGGAGATGAGGAACGATTGTAGTTCCGCAAGGGAGAGGTGCTTTTGCAGATTAAAGCGTACCTGCCCCACTCAGCTTTTTCATATGCTTTAAACGCTCTTTTTCCCCACTTCAATTGCTGTTCTAACTCCGTACAATCGGCATCTTATGCTTGCCAGACTCTCCTTATAAAATGTACAATTCAAATGTACATCTAAAAAGGACAAATAATATGAACAACATTCCATTTAGCCAAGTCCGAGCCAATCTTGCACAACTGATACAACAAAGCAAACAAGGTCAACCGATTTTTATTTCACAACGAGGGCAAACCTCTGCGGTGCTATTATCTTTCAATGACTATCAAAAATTAGGCAATCAACCACAAACTCTTATGCAGGCATGGTCAGCATGGCATCAACAACATATACAAGATTTACAAAATGAGACTGATGATTTTCAGCCTGAACGCTCACAAGAACAGGGGCGAGATTTTTCATGGTAAATCCTACCCTCTCTCATATTAGCTACCTTTTAGATACCAACATCATTTCTGAATTAATCAAGCCACAACCCAATCAGCATGTCATTTCGCAATTTCAACTGTATCAACATGAAATTGCGATTCCGAGCTTAGTTTGGCATGAACTTCGGTTTGGTTGGCTTAAAATGCCTCAAGGGCAACGTAAAGAAATGATTGGTTCTTTTTTACATGACATTGTCAGTCTGATTCCCATTCTTTCTTATCATGAATCTGCTGCCAAAATTCATGCTGAAATTCGCTTAGAAGCACAACAAAATGGGCTTAATCTTCCCTTTGCAGATGGACAGATTGCAGCAATCGCAATGGCTCAAGGCTTACCTTTAGTCACTCGTAATAGCAAAGACTTTCAAAATATTTCAGGTTTAAGGTTGGTCAATTGGTTTAGATAACCCGCATTTTTCCGTATTCTCCAAATCCAGCAACAACGTTGCATGATAGCCTTTTGCCCAATTTTGCTTAAACGCTTTATGCACCTGATCAATTGCAGCCGCACTTTGCTTCCCCACCGCAAAGGCATGTTCAATATCATCGGCCCGCATAAACACCATGAGAAAATCCTCACCCTCAATATTGACATGAAACCAAGATTCAAGGCTGACTCCCTCATGCTTTAAGGTGTCAATCGCCTCGTCTTTTCTTGCCGAAAGCTCATTTTTCCAAGCCTCAACATTTTCCATCACATCAGGTTTCAGCTTAATCAAACGCGCAACAACATCAGTCATTCTATTTCCCCTCTATAAAACTGTGCTCTTTTTAAGCAAATCGCACCACTTTTCACCAAAATTACAATTTAATTTCTAAATTGGTGCATTTTTTGCATTATAGATTTCATCAAATTAAGTTGTTCTGTTACAACTTAAGTTTTTAGATTTACTAAATCTATTTTGGTGCAAAAAACGAATCAAATATTTGCATCAAAACCAAATTTAGCACTTTTTTTGAGCACCACTATGCAAAACGTAGATCTATTTTTCTTACTGCTCGGTGCAGTACTGGTATTGGCAATGCATGCTGGCTTTGCATTTTTGGAACTGGGTACAGTACGCCATAAAAACCAGGTCAATGCGCTCAGCAAAATCTTAACTGATTTTGCCATTTCAGCAATTGCCTATTTCTTTGTAGGCTACTGGATTGCATACGGACAGAACTTTTTCCATGCAGGCACTACCTTGGCTGCCGATCATGGCTACAACCTGATGCGCTGTTTCTTCCTGCTCACCTTCGCCGCCGCCATTCCAGCGATTATCTCTGGTGGTATTGCTGAGCGTGCCAAAATGCGCTCCCAAGCCATTGCCACGCTGATTCTGGTCGCACTGATCTATCCATTCTTTGAGGGTATGATCTGGAATGGCAATTATGGCTTGCAGGGTTGGCTGGAAAAAACCTTTGGTGCTGGGTTCCATGACTTTGCAGGTTCAGTGGTGGTTCATGCCATGGGTGGATGGATTGCATTGGCGGCGGTGATCTTGCTGGGTGCGCGAAATGGTCGCTATAAGAATGATGGTCGTGTCAGTGCGCATCCACCATCATCCATTCCATTCCTTGCCTTAGGTTCATGGATTCTGATTGTGGGCTGGTTTGGCTTTAACGTGATGAGTGCGCAACGTGTGGAGGCTATCTCTGGCTTGGTGGCAATCAACTCACTGATGGCAATGGTTGGCGGTACATTGGCTGCAAACTTCATGGGTAAAAATGACCCTGGTTTCCTACACAATGGTCCATTGGCAGGTTTGGTCGCAATCTGTGCAGGTTCCGATATTGTGCATCCTATTGGTGCATTATTCATTGGCGGCGTTGCGGGTGCCCTGTTTGTTTACCTGTTCACTTATACACAAAACAAGCTCAAGGTGGATGATGTACTGGGTGTGTGGCCTTTACATGGGGTCTGCGGCGCTGTTGGTGGTATCGCTGCGGGTATCTTTGGTCAGCAGGCTTTAGGCGGTTTGGGTGGCGTGTCCATCATTTCCCAAATCATTGGTACAGGCTTAGGTATTATCATTGCGCTGATTGGTGGTTTTGTCGTGTACGGTATCTTAAAGGCGACTTTGGGTATCCGTCTTTCTCAGGAAGATGAATATCGCGGTGCAGACCTTTCCATTCACAAAATTTCGGCAAACTCTGAAGAATCCATGTTCTGATGTGGTTTGATGATTAGTGAGTATTCCTAAAATTTCCCTTGTATGTGCAGACCTCACTACAAGGGAATGATGTTAACTATAAAAAATATATTTAAACCTGAATTCAACTTAATTTTAAATCTTTCCCAACAATCCATTCACACTGTTTAATCACCTGTCTCTATAGAATATTGACACGCCAAACCTTGCAGACTATGCTTTGTGTGCTGACCCTCATGGTCAGACGGTTTTAGCAGACCGTTCATACAGCGCATCAGAGTTTATTCATCTGAGTATTCTTTGCATGTGTAAAAAACCACTCGTCCCCCTTTGCGGTAGAACGGACGGGGGACGCGTTCGCGCGTGCTGGTTCTGTATGCCCAGTCTGCTAACCCTCTTTCGTTCTGCCACCATAATCAGACAATGGTTTGGTAGAACTTCTATTTTACAGGGGTTTACTATGCGCACCATTTCTTTTTCATCGGCAATCATTGCCAAAGGCTTTATTCCCATACATTCCAGCAGACTTTTGATGCTGTTTGATCATCTATAGGTTTTACAAACTTTAGATCAGACCGACTAAAAAAATCATATCGACAATAAAAGCATCCGAGATGAGCCAAGGCACATTCTTGTGTGGCGGAGTCATGCCTATTTTTTGCTGTTCCTAAAAAGGCGGTGGCATTCTGATCTCATGCATATACAACAAAAAAACTTATGTTTAGTGGTGTGTTTATGCCAAATTTAGAAATTTCCTCAAGGGCACTATCAGTGCTTGATTACTCAAGAAATCTTTTTAACTTGTATGGATTTCAGCAGGTGGGTGTGGATCGGATTATTCGTGAAACCAATGTAGCGAAGGCAACATTTTATCGTTATTTTCAGTCCAAAGAAAAACTTATAGAGCTGTGCCTTATTTTTCAAAAAGATACGCTAAAAGAAAAAATCAGGAGAATCAGGGCCTGTTGCCATCATTCAAATGTGCTTGATCAGTTGAGGAAAATTTATCTGCTCCATGTCGACTTAAATGGCCCGTATCATTTGTTGTTTAAGGCTATTTTTGAGCTTGAAAAGTTATATCCCAAGGCCTATCGAATCGCTGTCGGATATAGAAAATGGTTAATCAGACAAATTCGGTCTTTACTGTTAAAGATGAAAAATACTGTGACGGTTGAGGATGCAACGATATTTTTATTCATTGTTGATGGTTCTGTTCTTGAGCTTTTAAGAATGAATTGGGCAGAAAGACAAGATAGCCTGCTGGATTATTTCCTGCGAATGATTTGATTCTGGCGCATACAAAAAATGAATCAGCCTGAGTTCGACTTAAATATTGGTCTAACTTTCTGAAAAAATATCGTGGTGGAGTCTTACCAAGTTCTCATTCAATTTCAGAATCAGCTACTACTTCTTGCAATGCACCAAAGCTTTAAACGCTTTGGTGTGACCAGTCTAGCCCCCTTTGCGAAACGTTGTTTCTCATTCGGCATGAGGAGCGAAGCTCTGCAAGGGCAACCATCTTGCACAGCTATCGCGGATGACGTTTTCGAGCATTATATTTCATCAAGGATTTTATATCGAACTCAGGTTATTTATTTTTATTTCAAATATACATTTTAAATATATTAGCTCGCCCCACATTTATTTTATAAATTTGTATTACCTTATAATACAAACAACAATTTTATTATAATAATAAAAATTATCATTCAAATAAATTTAATTTCTGTTTAAGGTTCAGTTAATTTCATATTAAGTTCCATCATTTTAAATCTCAGTCAAATCTGCGCCAGTATCATTTATTCATTATGTTAATGAAATCCCCTTTTCTCTTATGGAACAGTTGCCTACTTATTCTGAGTGGTTTGGCATTGCTTTTTATATTTCCAGTCGCTGGACAGATTGATTTATCTCTTATTCAACCCTGGGTCGACAGTGCAGGTCAGTTCGCATCAAAGGGCGACTGGTACTTGGCGACCCTGAATCATACCTATGTCAAAAAAGTCTTAACCTTGGTCTATTTAGTCTTTTTTATGCTGTGGTGCGCATCATTTAAAGTAGAAAAACTAAAAGCAAGACGTTGGCAATATGGCTATATGTTCTGGGTCAGTATGCTGTGTACCTGTATGATTGGTTTAATAAAAGCCCATTCAGCCCATGCCTGCCCTTGGGCTATGACACAACAAACCGCAACGGGCTTTGTTTGGGATTTCTCCGCCACTGCTGGGCATTGTTTTCCAGGCGGCCATGCCAGTACAGGCTTTGCATTGGTCACGGGTTATTTCTGCTACCGTTTGCGTGAAAGAAACCGTGCATGGTTTTATTTATTTGCTGGTTTAACACTGGGTTTTGCGATGGGTTGGGCACAGATGATGCGGGGCGCACACTTTCTCAGCCATAATCTATGGACAGGCTGGATTTGCCTGACCATTAACTTTGTTCTCTATGCGGTCACTGAAAAATACCACGTATCGCTCCCCGACCGTAATTCCGTACCGCAAGCGCAGCTTGATGTGGTAAAGTGAACACCTACTACAAGTAAGTGTTTATAAACATCAGGATGTTTTTTGCTGGCCTATGTCTGACTTTCAAACTTTTTTAGAATCGTCTTTAACCACACAACAGAATTCGATTGAGGCCTACCAACTCAACATCGGCAAGGTCTGGCTTAAAAAGGCTTCCGAGCGTCATGGTTTATGGCTCTACACCCCACTGAAATGGCTGGCAAAAATATTCAACCTCGGTGCAATCATGCCTGTTCCCAACCGAGGGGGATCAATCGCAATTCAGTGTGAATTTAAGCGTATTCAGCAACTCAGGGAATTAGGGGTTTCCACGCCAAATGTGTTGGCAGTTTCGGAAAAAGGCATTTTATTACAGGACATTGGAATACAGCATCAAAGCCAGATTCAGCAACTGGATCAAGCGCTTGCCCGCCGCAAGGAAAATCCTGACGCACAATTTCTACTATTTACCCAGGCAATTCAGTCCATTCAAAACATACATCAGAAAGGTGGATATTTAAGCGAAGCCTTTGCACGCAATATTCTAGTCGATGAGCAGAATCAGTTTAGCTTTATTGACTTTGAAACTGATCCACGTGATGTACTCAGCCTGCATGACTGCTTTGTACGTGACTGGTTGCTGTTTATTTTCTCAACGGCCTATCATTTTGAATTTGAAAAATTAAATGATGCCAGCCTCATCCTCTACAAAGCGCTGCTTGCTGAGCCGCAAGTCTATAAGGACATTGCCAAGGTTGGAAAACGCCTAAGCTGGGTACTTAATTTCAATGTAAGCAAGGTCGGTAATGATGGAAAACGTATTCAGAAATGTGTGTTGTTTCTGCGCGACCTTAAAGAACACGCTGAAAAGGCATCAGCATAGTTTTCTCTATGCATGATGCTCCAGTTTTTTAGGAAGTTTTACCAGCACGGATAAACCGCCTAAATCAATGCTTCTTGATAAAGTGAGTGTGCCGCCCAAACGCTGCGTGGCCTTATCCACAATTGAAAGTCCAAGGCCACTGCCCACTTCCAGATGGTGATGCACACGGTAAAAACGTTTAAGCACCTTGTCGTATTGGTCTGGATCAATGCCCTGCCCGCTGTCATCAATCTGCACATAGGCAAAGCCATCGGTATCATCATATACAGAGATATTGATGATGCCCTGATTCGGGGTGTACTTGATCGCATTGTCAATCAGGTTAAAGATAATCGAGTGAACGGTTGGCTCTAGGCTTTGCATTTCGATCAGGTCATTACGTTCAAAGCCCAGATCAATTTCCTTTTGCATGGCGAGATTAACCAGTTGCTCCACACAGTTCAGTGCCACATCATTCAGGCAAAACCTGGTATTGGGTTCAATCAGGCTTAATCCAACATCCTGTTTTGCCAAGGCCAGCAACTGTGTTACCAAGTGCTGAATACGCGCCAGTCCCTTGCTGAGGTTTTGCAAAGCCTCATGTTCAGGAAACTGGCTAATCAGAATCTTGGTTTGCAGGTTCAAGGCGGTGACAGGCGTTCTGAGTTCGTGTGCCGCATCGGCAATAAACTGTTTCTGTTCGGTCTGTGCGTGCTGGATACGTTCAAATAAACGGTTCATTTCCTCAATGGTTGGAATCAGTTCCTGCGGATATTCCTCACTATCAATCGGTGCCAGTCCCTCAGAGCCACGCTGGGTCAGCTCAGCTTTAAAATCTTCCAGCGGTTTTAGGCTTAAACTGATAATAAAGGCCAGTACGATGATCGCGAACGGCAGCAACAGCACATAGGGAATAAACATGCTGCCCGCCAGTTCCCAGGCAAAGCTTTGACGTACCTTTTCCTGCTGGCTAATCTGAATTTGATAATCCTTTAAGGGAATGACATAGACCCGCCATGTACCCTGTGCGGTTTGTTGGCTATAGAAACCCGCCTGTTTTACAGGTTCCACCAGTAAATGCAGGCTATTCAGCAAATGGCTCTGGTCCTTATACAGCCAGATATCCACCAGCAGGTCCTCTTCGTGGTAACTGCGGTGAATTTCAGCATGACTGTCCACTTTGGAAAATGGCTGTTCAGCGGTACGCTCTGCCAGATACTGCATTTGCGTATCCAGAATTTCATTGACCTCATGCAGTGCAATTTTATAGGCGACAAAGACCAGCATACATCCCAGCAGTACACTAAAGACCGAGGTCCCTAAAATCAGTCGTTTTTTTAGGGAATAATGTTTTGCGCTCTGTCGCATCAATTATTCTTGTCCTAATCGGTAGCCCAGACCACGTATGGTGCGGATAAAGTTTTTCCCCAGCTTGGCACGCAGGTGATGGACATAGACCTCAATAGTATTGCTAGTGACCTCACTATCAAAGTCATACAGCTTGTCTTCAAGGTTGGCCTTGGAGAAGATTTTATTGGGATGCGTAACCATTGGAATCAGGATGGCCCATTCACGGTTGGACAGCTCAAGGTGCTGTCCCTTGAATGTCGCCAAATGCTGTTCCACGTCCAGCGTCAGGTCGCCACTTTTCAGCAAATGCGACTGATTTTTAAGCTGGGCTGTCTCAGCATTTCCTCGACGTAATAGCGCATTGATGCGGGCAAGCAACTCATCAAACTCATAAGGCTTGACCAGATAATCATCCGCACCCTGATTCAGGCCATCGACCCGATTCTGCAACTGGTCCCGTGCCGAAATAATCAGCACAGGGATGGCGGTACGCTGGCGAATCTGTCTGAGGATCTGCATGCCATCCATCAGCGGCAGGCCCAAATCCAGCAGGACCAGGTCAAAAGGCTGTTTGGTCAATAATGCCAAGCCATCGACCCCATTATTGACCCCCTCCACTTCAAACTGATGATAGCGCAGTAGCGTCATTGTTGACTCTGCAATCATAAAATCATCTTCGATCATCAAGATTTTGGTCATGACTTCATCACACCTTATGGATTAGGGACATGCTGCCAGCATATCGTTATTCGGGTCGATCACTTTGCTTTTCACATCAAGCAGGCTCAGCATGGTCGGGAACAGGTTATCCTGACTCAACTCCTGCCTGCCCTGCTGTGCCAAACATTTGACCTGTTGTTTTGCCTGATTTTTCCAGACAGTGGAGAACCACATCAACATCGGGATATGAGTCTGTTGCGTTGGTGCAATCGCATAAGGCGCACCATGCAAATACATACCGCTTTCACCTGTGGACTCTCCATGATCAGATAAATACCACAAAGCGGTTTGATATTTCGTTGTATTTTTTAATGTTTCAATCAGGGTGTCTAAAACATAATCGGTATAGAGCAAGGTATTGTCATAACTGTTCAGCAATGCATCTCTGCTACAGCCCTGAATGGCGTTGGTGTCACAGGTCGGCTTGAACACCTTGAATTGTGCAGGAACACGTTTATAGTAGGCTGGCCCGTGACTGCCCATTTGATGCAGCACAATCAAACGTGGACGATTGTCATCTTGAGGAATTGTGGCTAAATAGGCCTTAAAGCTATCAATCAGAATATCGTCAAAACATTCCTTGTCCTTGCACCATTTCTGCTGGATTGGTTCAGGAATCTTGAATTGATTGACACGGTCACAGGTGCCTTTACAGCCTGAATTATTATCAATCCAGGTCACCTGATAACCCGCCCGCTGGGCAATATCCAGTAATCCCTCACGATGGCTAGCCAGACGCTCCTCATATTGTTTACGGGGCATACCTGAAAACATACACGGAACCGAAACCGCAGTTGCTGTACCGCATGAACTAACCTGTGAAAAGTTTAAAATATCCTGCTGTGCCAGTCTTGGGTTGGTATTTTTACCATAACCATTTAAAGAGAAGTTTTCAGCACGTGCTGTCTCACCTACGACCAGAACCATCAGTTTCGGTAAAGAGGTAGCCTGTGCCTTTTGCATCACGGCATCTTCACCATACACGACTAGCGGTAAATTCTCTTTCGGCGCTTTCTTCTTATAATATGAAGCAAAGGAAGCAATCATATTCTGCGGCGAAATCATGCCTTTCAGGTCACGGTTAGTACGAAAAATAGATGCAAAATCAACATAGAAAACAAATAATAGCCCTAACACCATTGCCAAGGAGACAACTAAAGCGATTAGCTTATGCAATAGCTGACGAATGATGGGTTCAGGTTTGATTTTCATCATGAGAATCACAATAATCGGCAGTACTGTCATTCCCAAAGTCCATGTCACCAAATGCCATGACCAGGTATCACGCGCTTCCGCAATATCAGTCTGCATCAAGTTCTGGATTTGGTCAGATGTAATGAGTACGCCTAGTGTATTCACTGCATAAGCGGCAAAACCGCCAATAAATACCAATGCAATCGCCAAAGGTTTTGCTGTCCATTTCCAGTTAAAAAGCTGGAAAATAAAGTTATAGGTGGCAACCACAATAATGATTGAAGCGACAACAAATAATCCTGCCTTTACACCATTATATGGTGTCAGCGTGTGTATTTTTTCAAAAAAGGCAATATTTAAAAATACACCTAACCAAATTGCCAACAATAGATTAAATGCAATTAAAGAAATGGGTTTTATCTTTAAATTTTGAAAAAATGTCATCATTACAGTCTAAACATAAATATCCTGCTTCCTTTTTAATATAAAAATACAAACTTAAAAATGACTTAAATAGAAAAAGACGATCAAGTGATCGTCTTTTTGTTAAAATAATAATGATATTAATTCTTAGAACTTAAATTCCAGACCTAAACCAGCAACAGGTTGTTTATCCTTTTTACTGGCCTGTTCAAGCGTTAGGTAACCTGCATAACCATAAGTTTTCACCTGCTTGTTAAATGCATAGTCCACGCCACCAATGATCTGTTTGGCTTCAAAGTCTTCAACACCTGCTGGTTTAAAGCTGGTGGTGTTCTGGCTATATTGACCTTTTACTGTCCAGTTTTTTGCCTGTGGAATGGTATATTCTGCCCCCACCAACCAACCTTTTGCATCATCAATTGTATCGGCTCCCGCTGTGTTTCCAGCCGCTTTTTCAACTTCTGAAGTCTGGAACAACGCTTTAAGTGCCAAACCATTCACTGGGTTGATACGGCCAATCACACGTAAAGTATTGGCTGCTGCTGTTACAGTTGGTGCAGTCGTTGTAGTACCAGAAGTAGGAATTGCTTTATCAGAGGCATTTAAGAAACCTCTTCCCAAGAATGGGCTTGGAATGGCTTTATCATAAGCAACACCAGCAACCAATAACGGACTTTCAAAGCTTGCTGACGCTGACCATGCATCACCTAAACCACGGCCTGCTGTTTTAACAACACCTGATTTACTGGTATCAATTCCTGTTGCTTCGCCTGTTGCCAATAGGCCACTTACTTTAATGGCTCCGTCCAGTACAGGAACTTTTACTGCTGGTGATTCATACACAACGACGTTGCTAACACGTGTTTCACCACCAAAGATTCCACCAATGTCGGCCTTGTTGGCAACATAGTTGTTAAAAGTATCAACGACACTAGAAAGTTGCTTCAATGGCGTATCATGTACACCAATTTTCACTGTACCCAACTGGGCATCTTTCAAACCGACAAAACGGTTACGCTGTGACCAGTCTGTGCTGTCACCATCTGCGCTGAAGCCCCATTCAATGGCATAAACGGCACTTAAACGGTCTGTAAGTTTTTCATCGCCCTTAACACCAATAAATGAACTGTTAGAGCTGACTTCCCATACATCCCTATTGTCTGTATTGGCATTTTTTTCTGGTAAATAGTCAACGCTGGCATCTATCTCACCGTAAATGGTTGGTGCTGCAAATGTTGTGGTTGCAAGTAAACTAAGCACTGCTGCTGTTACAATTTTGATTTTCATTGTGTACGTCCTAGCTAAATTTGTAACAAATCCTACACATTAACTTTATATGACAAAACGATTAAAATCTTATTAATTTATTCCATTTTCGACTAAAGTTTAATTTTTAGACACTTCCCCAGCATCGTTTAACTCACTTTTTCTTATCCTATCACCCAGATTATTATTTTAACTATCAATCAATTAAAAAAATAAATTTATTTTCCATTTCAACAAAAATACCTTTATTCATAAAACAACTATTTTTTATAAAACACTTCAATTTTCCATATAAAACATGGCTTCAGCACATAAAACCTATTTCAACCATAGGGCATTTTAGAAAAAAATTGTAATAAAAATATATTTTCACCTTGCATTATTTTTCCAAAGGAATATTGGCCATAAACACAAAATAGCAACCCCACAAATCATAGCCAAATAACCGTAATATCCGAGTACATCCCCTACGATTCCACTGATCAGATACAGGAAACCACTTACTGTCGCCATGACAGACACCTGAAAGGTAAAGTCTGTTCCAGCAAATTGCTTACGGCTATATTGCATAACCAAGGTCAACATCACCACCAACAGCATCGCGGAACAGGCGTCTTCAAATGCGTTCACGGCATATAGCCATAACGGTGCAACCTGAACCTGCTGGTCATATGCATACGCAACAACGGCATAAGCGACCAGACTCAGGATTTTCAACAGGGAAAATATGATCAGGCACTGTGCCCGAGAAAAATATTTCAGCAGCACACCTGCACAAGCCGCCCCGATCAGCGCAGCAATGGCACCAAACATGGTGATAAACACGCCAATTTGGGTGAAGCTCAATCCCATATCCACCATAAGCGGCTTTAATAACGGCCCTGCCAAACCATCGGCGACCTTGAAGCTGATCAAGACCATTAACCAGCTTTTAAGCACTTTGGATGAGCTAAAATAATTCAGGTAATTCCTGATGGCCTGTATGAATGAGGGAGCAACCTCTGGATCATCAACGCTTGGCCTTGAATGAAGCGGTTCCCTATAAAATAAAACAGGTAAGGTGTTCAGGAAAACCAGTACCGCCAACACAAGAAATGTTGCCTGCCAATGTAGCCAGTCCAGACACCAGAGCACCGCTCCACCACCAACAATAAAGCCCAGACGGGAACCGATCACCTGAAAGGTATTGCCCCAATGTTGCTGATCACTTTTAAGCAGGTTCACAGCCAGACCATCTGTGGCAATATCCTGAGTTGCTCCCGTAAGGTTTATCAGCAGCAATAACACAAAAAAAATGATCAAATAGCTAGGTTGGTCCAAGGCTTGAATCGGAAAAAAAGACAAAATGACCAGAATGACCACGCTACATACTTGGGTGGGGACAATCCAGCTACGATAATGCCCCAGACGTGACAAGGCATAACGATCCACATAGGCCGCCCAAAAAATCTTGATTGACCACGGCAGCATCAACAACCCAAAGCCGCCAATATGTGCCAGAGATACCCCCTGCGCCCTTAAAATCACGGGCAAGGCATGGGTCATAAAGCCAACGGGAAGTCCCTGTGCCCAATATAGGGAAAACAATAAAATGTAAATCTGTCTGAGATTAGGCACTTTTTCAGTTTCCCTTGGCAAGCTATGGCGAAGCCCAGAGTATCTAATCCTTTCAGTGTCATGGCAATAAAATCTTATTTTTTGCCAATGCGGGCACTGTCATGAGGATTTAAGATGATAGGAGTTGTTCTTGATCTATCTTCGCTTATGCCACAAGATTTTCCAGATTTACCGCCGCTAGTTCCGCAACGAGGCACAGCGTATAGTCGTGCATTGTGCAGAAAAATTTTCATTGGTCAGGGATGGAAAGTGGTTGGAGAGATTCCCAACCTCCCCAAAGCGGTGGCAATTATTTCACCACACACCTCAAATATTGATGGCTGGTATGGTTTTCTTGCAATTGGGGGTCTGGGTTTAAAGGTGACGGTACTGGGTAAGGACACTTTATTTAAACCGCCTTTCGCGCCTTTTTTAAACTGGGCTGGCCTGATTCCAGTGCATCGGGACAGCGCGCATGGACTGACCGAACAGGTGGTAACGACTATCCAGAAATATGACAAAATCTGGGTGGGGATGGCACCAGAGGGCACCCGTAAAAAAGCAGAGAAAATGAAAAGTGGCTTTTATCATATTGCCCATGCCGCTGGCGTACCGATTGTGATGTTTTCTTTCGATTATGCCCATAAGACCATTTATAGTCTGGGCGCGTTCACCACAACAGGACACTACCAGCAAGACCTTGAAAAAATTATGAAATGCTATGAGGGTCATTTCTCACCCAAGAATCCACACTGGCTGGCTGAACCCTTACAAAAACTTGTGAAAAAAAACTAGAAAATTAAGGGCAAATCTGCTCTGATGTGCCCATCTTTTTGTACACTTTATCTGCATTTAATATGAAAATTGCTCGACTGTCTTGCCTGACTTTAATTAGCCTGGCTTTATTTGGTTGTGATCAGACTGCAAAAAAAACACCTCCCACAACAGCAATCAAGGCCCGTGAACCTGTGATTGCGCTGGCTTTAGGTGGTGGTGGTGCCAAGGGCTTTGCTCATATTGGCGTAATCAAGGTACTGGAATCTCATGGGATTAAGGCCAAAATCGTGACAGGTACCAGTGCAGGCAGCTTTGTGGGTAGTATCTATGCCAGTGGTCAAACCCCTTATCAAATGCAAAACCTTGCCCTAAAGCTTCAAGAGTCTGATCTACGTGATTTAACCCTCAACAGTCAGGGTATTATCCTTGGGCAAAAATTACAGAACTATGTTAATGCTCAGGTGGGCAATAAACCAATTGAACAGTTTCCAAAACGTTTTGCTGCGGTTGCCACCCGTTTGGATAATGGTAAAAAGGCTGAATTTATTAAAGGAAATGCAGGTCAGGCAGTACGTGCATCCTGTAGTATCCCGAACGTTTTTGTACCCACTGTGATTGGCAATACCAAATATGTCGATGGCGGTCTGGTCAGTCCTATTCCAGTCAAAACAGCGAAAGACATGGGTGCTGACATTGTAATTGCGGTGGATATTTCAGCCCGCCCAACGGGTGACAAACCATTGAGTATGTGGGGTTTGCTCGACCAGACCATTAATATTATGGGACAGCAAAGTATTAATGAGGAACTGAATCAGGCAAATGTCGTGATTCAGCCTAAAGTTGGTCATCTTGGTGTGCTTGATCTTAAATCAAGTAATGAAGCGATTTTAGAGGGTGAAAGAGCGGCTCAGGGTAAAATCGTTGCCATTCAAAAAGCCATTACTGATTTTAAGAAGTCCCCTGCTGCATTACAGCCAGCGCCTAGGGCTAAATTCTAAAAAAATAATATTAAGGGGTGGTGTGCAGTTCAAAGATGCTTGCTCTATGAGTAAGCTTTCCAGCTCGCATTTCCCCCACATCCTAAAAAAACAATCTTTTTATATTCATAAAGATAATCATCTGCTAGAGTGGGGAAAGTGAATATTTTTCCACCTCCACTCAGTTTAATGATGCGAGCAAATCTATGGAGTTTGTAGTTGAGCCTTGGCACTGGTTTGTATTAGGGATTTTACTGATTCTTTCAGAGTTGATTTTGCCTGCTTTTGCCGCATTATGGTTTGGCATAGCAGCAGTCATGGTGTGTATTTTACTGTGGCTTTTCCCAATGATGGGCTTTACCACCCAAGTGGTGACTTGGGGCATTTTATCTATTTTATGTACGATACTCTGGTTCAAGTTTATCAAGCCACTCTCGACTGATAAAACAAAGGCAGGATTACCACGGGAAGCCACGATTGGACAAGTGGGTATGGTCATCCGTACTGGGCTTGACCATGATCAGATCATTGTACGCTTTCCAATGCCTGTTTTAGGGTCAGATGAATGGAATTGCCGAACCACAACGGCTGTTCAGGTCGGTGACCGTGTTCGGGTCGTTGATATTCTAGGTAACGATCTAGTGGTCCAACCACATAGTAGTAATATTTCATAACAAAGAGGGTTTTGATATGTCTGCTGGAGCGATTATTGTTTTAGCTCTTTTGGCTTTTATTGGTATAACCATTTTTAAAGGGGTTCGTATTGTTCCCCAGGGTTATAAATGGATTGTGCAACGTTTAGGTAAATACCATACCACGTTGAGTCCTGGCCTGAATTTCGTCATTCCGTATGTTGATGAAGTGGCTTATAAAATCACCACCAAGGATATTGTGCTGGACATTCCTTCACAGGAAGTGATTACACGCGACAATGCGGTTCTGGTGATGAATGCGGTTGCCTATATCAACCTCACCACACCTGAAAAAGCGGTGTATGGCATTGAAAACTATACATGGGCAATTCAAAACCTTGTTCAAACCTCACTACGTTCCATCGTGGGTGAAATGGACCTGGATGATGCGCTGTCTTCCCGTGACCATATCAAGGCCAAATTAAAAGCCGCGATTTCTGATGATATTTCCGATTGGGGAATCACGCTGAAAACCGTTGAGATTCAGGATATCCAACCTTCCCATACCATGCAGGCGGCGATGGAGGCACAGGCTGCGGCTGAGCGTCAACGTCGTGCGACTGTGACCAAAGCGGATGGTGAAAAGCAGGCAGCTATTCTAGAGGCGGATGGACGTCTGGAAGCCTCCCGTCGTGATGCCGAGGCACAAGTTGTGCTTGCAGAGTCTTCACAACGCGCCATTGAAATGGTCACCAGTGCTGTGGGTGATAAAGAGATTCCTGTTGCTTACTTACTAGGTGAACAATATGTGAAAGCCATGCAGGATTTATCTAAATCAAGTAATTCAAAAACTGTGGTATTGCCTGCTGATGTACTCAATGCAATCCGTGGGATTATGGGTAAGCATTAATTTTTAGTTATAAAAAAACGCACTATCCTTAAAGATGGTGCGTTTTTTTATTGAGCAAATTCCATTTAACTTGTGTAGTTGATATTTATTGCTCAGCTAATTTCTTAATTTTACGATCAAAAATAAAAGGGCCAAAAGGTAGGATCGCAGCAATCAAACCCATGTTAAAAATACTTAGTGACCATTTCATACGGTGACAGACAACCAGCAAGACCGCTAAAAACAATAAGAAAAGTACTCCATGTCCCATACCGATATATTTGACAAAAATGGGATTATCCCAAATATATTTGATGGGCATCGCAACACCAAGCAATAACAGGAAACTGATTCCCTCAAGCGTTCCCACAAAACGTAAAGTTTTAATATTCATTATGATGCTGTTCCTGTCATTAACTTTTTCGTGCCAGTAAAAACTGTGCAATTGCCACCAGCTCTTTGGCATCATCACCAAAATAGCTCAATGCTTCAAATGCCTGATCATGCAGGGTTTGCGCATAGGCTTGAGCTTTTTCCAAACCAATTAAGGCTGGATAAGTCGATTTTTGTACCTGCTCATCCTTACCCGCAGTTTTACCCAATGTTTCAGTGCTGGCAGTAATATCCAGAATGTCATCCTGAACCTGAAAAGCCAAACCAATGCTTTGCCCAAACTGGCGCAACTTTGGAATCGCCTGATCTGTACCTGCAAAAATTGTCACTGCACCCATCATAATCGCGGCCTGAATCAAGGCACCTGTTTTATTACGGTGAATATTTTCCAGTTCAGCCTGATCGACCTGTTTGCCTTCAGCCTGTAAGTCGAGTACCTGACCACAGACCATTTTTGAACTGGCAGTGGCTAGAATCTGCATTTGCTTCAGTACAATTGCAGCCTCCATTCCCTGCCCCTGTTCATCAAACAAACGGCTTCCCAGAATTTCAAATGCCATGGACTGTAAGATGTCCCCCGCCAACAAGGCAGTATCCTCACCAAATGCCACATGGCAGGTTGGCTGCCCACGACGCAGCAAATCATTATCCATACAGGGTAAGTCATCATGTGCCAATGAGTAGCAATGGATCAATTCAACCGCAACGGCTGCACGACGGGCGGCCGCAAAATAATGGTTGGGTTGCAATGAGGCAGCCGCATAACACAATGCAGGACGAACACGCTTTCCTCCCAGCATCACGGCATGATGCACGGCGGCCTTTAACGGTTCTGGAATAGAGAATGCAGCCAATGCTGTCAATAAATCCTGTTGAATACGTTGTTGAGCCTGTTGTAAAACATCCGCATTAACTTGAGAAATAGATGACACAATTGCCTCTGGAAGCTTGAATGATAAGGATAAAGACAGGACCTGTCAGAATGGCGACATCATACCATTATTTATCTCAGGAAATTGTGTTTGTATTTTTAACTTATTCAAAATAATAAAGCCTCCAAAAGGAGACTTTATCAAGGAATTTACTGGGATAATTTAGAACGTATCACCTGGTACACGCACCCAACCTTCCATTAACACACGGGCACTACGGCTCATAATGGCTTTTTTCACAGCCCATTTGCCATCAATCAACTCAGCTTGGGCGCCAACACGCAATGTCCCTGATGGATGACCAAAACGAACCGCTTCACGCTCACCACCGCCCGCTGCCAGATTCACCAACGTGCCTGGAATGGCTGCTGCCGTACCAATCGCAACTGCGGCTGTGCCCATCATGGCGTGGTGCAGCTTACCCATCGACAAGGCACGAACCAATAAATCTACATCAGTTGCTTCAACGGTTTTGCCACTTGAAGAGGTATAGGCTTTCGGCTGAGAAACAAAGGCAATTTTAGGCGTATGCTGACGGGCAGCCGCTTCCGAAATATCCTTGATCAATCCCATCTGCACCGCACCATAGGCACGGATTTTTTCAAAGCGCGCCAAGGCAGCGTTATCACCGTTGATATGGTCCTGCAATTCTGTACCCTGATAGCCAATATCTTCCGCATTCAGGAAAATGGTTGGAATACCCGCATTGATAAAGGTGGCCTGAAATGTACCAATCTCAGGTACTTCAAGCTGATCCACCACATTGCCTGTAGGGAACATATCGCCGCCCTCTTCACCATCATCGGCAGGGTCTAAAAATTCAATCTGCACTTCCGCTGCTGGAAAGGTCACGCCATCCAGTTCAAAGTCACCTGTTTCCTGTACCTGACTGTTGGTCACTGGCACATGCGCAATAATGGTTTTCTGGATATTCTTCTGCCAGATGCGTACCGTACAAATACCATTTTCAGGAATACGTTCTGCATCAACCAAACCATTGGAAATGGCAAATGAACCCACCGCTGCGGTGAGGTTGCCACAGTTACCGCTCCAGTCCACAAATGGCTGGTCAATCGAAACTTGTCCAAACAAATAATCAACATCATGCTCTGGCTGTGAACTTTTTGCCAGAATTACGGTTTTACTGGTACTTGAAGTTGCACCACCCATGCCATCAATCTGTTTACCGTATGGGTCTGGGCTGCCAATCACACGTAAAAGAAGCTGATCACGTGCTTTTCCTGCCACCTGTGCCGCTTCAGGCAAATCATCCAGCTTGAAAAACACCCCCTTACTTGTGCCACCACGCATATAGGTTGCTGGGACTTTGATTTGCGGTACTGAGCTCATGTCAATTTCATCCTTTTATCATGTTTTGGTGCAGTCAAATTTTACGTTCAACGTTACTGCACAGCAGTCAAAAATGCCATACAACCAATGGTTTTTAGGTTAAGTATTTTAGGCAAAATATGACCTTTATATTGGGTATATCAACATGATTTAACAATGGCACGAAAGCCAATAAACATGGTTAAAAAAACAAAGTGACCTTTCAAGCGTACAAATATAAATCACCATTTATTTTACCACTCATTCAAATATAGGATTTTAAATAACTTTTAAAAACTACTTTACAGTCATAGCCTGCCTGTACTTTTACTAGGCGAAAATCCTGCAATCTATTAGAATAATCCACTTATTCATCGTCGAGCTCAGTCCTTTGAACAACGATTCTTCTCAACTTCAGCGTGGACTAAAAAACCGCCATATCCAGCTCATTGCGATGGGTGGAGCAATTGGTACGGGCTTATTTTTAGGTTCTGCACAGGTGATCCAGTCTGCTGGACCATCCATTATCTTGGGTTACGCAATTGGTGGCTTGATTGCCTTTTTAATCATGCGTCAACTCGGTGAAATGATTGTTGAAGAACCTGTTGCAGGTTCATTTAGCCATTTCGCCTATCAGTATTGGGGTAAGTTTCCAGGTTTCCTTTCAGGCTGGAACTATTGGGTATTGTATATCCTTGTTGCCATGAGTGAGCTGACGGCGGTCGCCAAATATATCAATTACTGGTGGCCTCATATTGCCGCTTGGCAGTCGGTGCTGTTTTTCTTTGTCATCATTACCGCCATTAACCTGACCAATGTGAAATTCTATGGGGAATCGGAATTCTGGTTAGCGATTATCAAGGTGACCGCAGTGGTTGCGATGATTCTGTTTGGCCTGTTCCTACTGTTTACAGCAGATGCCAATTCAACCGCTTCATTCAGTAACCTGTGGGCACATGGCGGGTTTTTCCCAAATGGCTTTGATGGCCTGTTCTATATGCTGGCGTTCCTGATGTTTGCCTTTGGTGGGATTGAATTGATTGGTATGGCGGCAGCCGAAGCCAATGATCCAAAGAAAACCATTCCTAAAGCGATCAATCAGGTGGTGATTCGTATCCTGATTTTCTATGTCGGTTCACTCACCATCCTGTTGTCACTGGTGCCTTGGAACCAGTTGGATTTAGGTGGTCTGGATAAAAGTCCATTTGTGATGATTTTTAGCCAGATGGGGATTGGCTGGGCTGCGCATTTACTCAATTTTATTATCCTGACTGCGGCTTTATCGGTCTATAACAGTGGTATGTATGCCAATAGTCGTATGCTGTACGGTCTGGCTCAACAAGGCAATGCCCCTAAAGTGTTTGCCAAGACCAATAAACAGGGCGTGCCTGTGCCAGCGGTTTTACTGTCTGCCTTATTGATCTTTGGCTGTGTGTTGTTGAACTACTTTGTTCCAGAAGATGCCCTGGGTCATTTGATGTATGTGGTCGTTGGTGCTCTTGTGCTCAACTGGGCCATGATCAGCCTGACACATTTGAAATTCAAGGCAATGACCAAAACAAAAGGCCTGAAAACCAACTTCCCTGCATTATGGTCGCCATTCAGCAACTATCTGGTCTTGGCATTTATTGCTGTGGTGTTGTACATCATGTGGCAGCAAGGCTTTAAGGAATCCGTATTAATGATTCCAATCTGGATTGTGCTCATGTTTGTACTGTATAAAGTGCTGAATCTAAAAGCCAAGAATTAAACAGTTGATCGGTATTGAAAAAGTGATTGTTCTAGCAATCACTTTTTTGTTTATGCTTTTTCATTTACAATCATCGCACTGTGCGCTTATAGCTTAACTGGATAGAGCAGTTGCCTCCTAAGCGACCGACGTGGGTTCGAGTCCCGCTGAGCGCACCATTTACCTTAGTTCTAAAATGCTGTTCGGGATAAAATTAACTTCTTCCGCTTAATGCCAACAGCCAATTAATCCTGCTCAACAGAGATCAGAAATGTAGGTCATTATTTTTTCTGGATTTTCCAGATCAAATGGAATTGCCCTCAAAAATGCCCCATCGCTTTGTACATTAAACTTAAAACGTAGTTCATGATTAAATTTATTCGAGTATTGAGGATAGATTAAGATGACCTCACTCGTATGTTCCAAATAATAGTGACTATAAGCGAACATCTGTTGGATATCGCCATCCTTGAAGCCGAAACGCTCACCGCGCTTATTCTGATCCAGCAGTTTCCATTTCGTGTCTAAAATAATTTTCTGCCTCGTTTGCTTATGCTGGATATGAACATCTGGACGAAGTTTAAAAATAGGCCTATCTTCATGCAAACAGATATATTGGCTAGAAACCTGAGTCCTGATTTCCCAACTGTTTAAATTTCGGCGTAAATGATAAGCGACATAATGCTCAAAAAGCTTTTCCATGGGGAACAACAAGCTCATACCACGCCAATCGCCTTGAGTTGATACAGGCATAAACTCACCAAGAATCAATTCAGTCCACGGCTTAATCTCTTTATACAAGGCAAGCAATCGCCCTGTTTTCCACTGTTTAAAATCCTGTCTAATATCTCGACTCGCAGGAATTTCTCCCGTCATTAAACGCAATTCTTGTGCAAGCTTCCAATTTCCTGCATTTTTTGTTTTCTTGCAAACAACTTCCAGGGCTTTACGGATCAAACGATTTTCAGGTCGATTCACTTCATAAATGTCGTGTTCAATCGGAAAAATATGCTTTCTTGCTGGCGACTGGCGCATATGCTTTGCATGCTGTAACTGCCCACGTAAAAACTTTTGTTCCTCTTGCACACGGTTATAATCGAAACGTAATCCTCTTTGTACAAGCTGTTCAAACGCAGCTAAAAATTGCGTGATAATCCACTCATGCAAAGGCTGTCTGAACTTTTTTAAATCAGCCTTACCAGCCTCCCGATAAGGCAGATGCAATGAAACGCCCAGCATTTTTTGCAACAGCCTGCGCTCTTGTTGAATAACGCTTTGTTCATCTCCTGTACAAACGTCTACATGCTTGGGTAATATTTCAATGCGAGTCCCACATGGAGTTTCAATTAGCCCCACATGCTGATCCAGCTTCAACTTCCTGCGACCCGCCAATTCAAAGACTTTCGTACCGTGTCTGGAAAATGATGCTGACAGTTCACATAAATGCTCAAAAGCTTTCTCTGAAATATAGGCATGTTCCAAGTCTGAGTCAGGGCAGCCGCTATACGCCACACTGATAAAGGCATATTCTCGAACGGTAAAATCAGGCATGAGTATTTAGCCTTTTGTACCTAAAATTTTAATAAAAGCATCAATCGTTTTAAATGCTTCATCATTTATTTTCCAGATTTTCTTTTGTTCAGAATAATCTATGTCTAATTGGGCATTTGCTGGAAACAAAGCAGAAATATTAATCTCATTATCTTCAATAATCATACCATTTTGATATAGGACTAAGCTGATTTTGCTCCAGTCATCAAAGAAGTATTCCTGCAATTGTGGAATGATTTTTTGTTTAAAAATATGGGCTAAATTTTCAAGGGTCGGCTGTTTTCGCAAACTCATAAAATTGGCATGACCAATGCAATGATCACGATCTAAAAGTACCTCAATTCGTTGATTCATCACTTTCAGTAATTCTGCAACTATGACAGAAGCCTCTTCACCGCTTTGATCTTGACCATGAATCTCTATCAAGACACCATTTTCATCTTTAATTTCTTCTGGCTTTGGCGGCATTTCAATAAAAGTGAATCGACGGCGTAATGCGATATCCAAACCTGTTAATGAACGGTCAGAAGAGTTCATCGTACCAATAAGATAGAGATTGTGTGGTATCGTAAATTCTTTTTTAGAATACGGTAAAATAACTGAAAGCTCTTCAGCAGCTCCAGCACGTTTTGAATCTTCAATTAAGGTAATCAATTCACCAAATATACGGGAAATGTTACCACGGTTAATTTCATCAATAATCAATACATATGATAGATTAGGCTTAATATTTTCACCTTTACAATCCAGCATTAATTGAATTAAATTTGCCCATACAGTGCAATAACCATTAACAATATAAGGCTCTAATAATGGATTATTTTCTTCTAATTTCTCTAAGACATTTTTCTGACTAATATCTTCAATCGTTATTTTTTTTTGGATTACCTTTTCCAATAAAAGATTTGCTAAATCAGTTGATAAATGAATCAAATTTCCATTCGGCTTATGTACCACTAAAGCATCTGAACTAACTGACTTTAAGATATAACCTCTACCAAATTCTGCTCCAATTATATTATTCCTACTTTGAGTTTTTGCTAAATCACAAATTTCTTTGAAAATCCCTGCTTGAACATCATAAATTAAATTCCCATTTTCATCCGTTTTAGCCCTTATACCCTCAACGAAGTCTTCATAACTAAAGCTCTGGTGAAAGGTGATAAAATTTATTTGTCCTTGAGTTTTATAAGTATCAAATCTTTTCTTTAACTCTTCACGGGTCTCCATCTCTAACTCTTCCAATGATTTATTTTCAATAATTGAAAGTGCATGGTTGATCGTATGATAAGTTTTACCCGTCCCAGCAGCACCAAATAAAATTCGGTTTAATGGTTGTTCAACTACTTTTTTATTTTGTATTGATTTCTGTTCCATTGTTCGATTACCTTGTTTCTGACCCCTTACTCTATAAATATCTTCTAACTCATTATAATTCTGTATCTGATTTTCAAAAACCATCTGCTGTACGTCTGTACGTCTAACACATGAAATCGTAGACCTATAAGTTTTGAGAAAAATAATCCGTTCTTTTGGCAAAAGCGTCCAATTTATTTTTAATTCACGTCCATTCTTTAAGTTTTCTATAACTTCCCCAATTGCTTTAATTTTCATACAACTGACATCACAACCATAGTTACGAAATGGCAAATTATTTTTTTGCACATACGCTGTTTTTATCGCAACTTTATCTCCAATATTAACAAGATTAATCTGTTTGGCATGTTTATTTGAATTTGCATACCAAATATTTTTTTGGACAAAATCTTGGGTTTTATCCACCCCATCTATATCAGCACCTAACATCCAATAATTCATTTATATCCCAATATTTACAAAAAAATTTAATAGCCTGAATGTTATTAATTTTTGTAGAAAAACCCTCTTTCGATATATTCTATAACTGTTTTTTAATCACCAACACAGCATAAATAATATTGGCAAACTGCCTCATTTTGGCTGGATCACTCATCAGTTGAGTCATCTGTTCAGTATGTGCGGTATTACTATCAAGCACTGCATCATCCAAGGCATTATCAAACTCACCTAAACGACGTAACAAAGTAAATGGTAAAATCATGCGTCCGTATTGGGATTGCTTAAAGTCACCACGAAGTAGGTCTGCGACTGACCAAATGAGAGCTGCAACTTGAGAAAAATTGTTATTTGTCATTGAAATATACCGCTTGCTTTACAGCTTGAAACTTAAAATTTATGTAGCTAATTGTGCCTGATTTACAATGGGTTTTACCACCCGTAGAATAAGTTAAAAGTTGATTAATTCGTATAAAAATGGGCTTTCTTAGCATTATTGAAGAAAAAGAAATTTATAGTTTTATGCTTAATGATGAACAATGGACAAGACTAAAATCTACAACATGTATAGCTAGCTTAGTCTCAATCCATTGATTAATCTCTCTGGCTGACCACGCCACACGATTAGCAGATAACTTCCTAAGTTTAATATTAAATATTTAGCCAGCTAATAATTCTCTAGCTTTTATTAACAAATCCTGTTGATCAATCTCGGAGGGATGAAAACTGGCCTTATAGAATGCACAATAGTCAGGCAGCAAACGCCACATCATTTGTGTTAGCCCTAAAAGCGTTTGCGCATTTTTTAAGAGTTGCACAGGTGAATATAAAGTATTTTTACGGTCTTGCCATACCAGATGGCTTGTCATCACGATTGTGCTACTAATAAATCCCACTGTAATCGTTCGCATACTGCGACGACGCTGAGGTAGATTAGCAAAAACCTGTTGATATACATCAAATGCCACATGTTTATGTTCAATTTCTTCAACAGCATGCCAGAGCCAAAGATTCCTCATATTTTCAGATAAACCCTTGAACATAACATTTGGATATTTAAGCATATAACCTGCCATCATCGCTGTAAAATGCTCTAGTGCAACCGTTGCAGCCAATTGACGGCGCTGGCTTAAAGTCCGTAAACGAATCATCTCCTGTTCGTAAGCCTTTTCAAATCTTTTTAAATGATATTCACTGCTTTGCACCAGTTGATTAAACTGTTCATGAGCACGGGCATGATGTGCCTCTTGGCCGATAAAACCTGAAATATCTTTTTGCAATCGTTCATCACTAATTTTATCTCGCACATTACGGACAGTTTCTACAAAAAAACGTTCGCCTTGTGGAAAACTCATTGATAAGGCTGTGAGAAAATGTGACATCAAAGTAGATTCAGTATAATGAACTTTAATTTTCTCAGGTTTGAATTGCGTTTGACGCACAGTAATTGTATCTACATCCATTGACATCATAGCTTGCCCCACACATAAAACCTTAGCAGACCATTACAATACCACCGAAAAGGGATTCACAAAAAAGTCTTATTTCCCAGAGTGAGCAATCAAAAATCATGTAAGCTGCAAAAAGTTGGCTATATAAAATTCAACATAGTTCCAAATTAGAACTAATCATTAACCTATAACTTGCTATGCATGCTGTCAAATTGTTTCTAGAATATTATTCCAATTTGTCCTATAAAGACTTTTTATGACATTAAAGGAATTATTCCCTAAAGAAAAAAAGAAAATATGCCTAGAGAAATCGTTTATGTCACATTGATGTTGAAGCAAAAATAATTTCCCAATCGTCCTTAGATGAAATTATTTTAATCATATAATAAGTCATTCTATATTTTGATATTGAATTATACGAGGATTAGAGGTGCTCAACTAAAAAAATAAAGAAGCGTAAATGATTTAAAACTAAGACTGATGCTCATTCCCCCTTATTGAACACATCACTAAAAATATTTACTCCAATCCCAATACATAGAGCTTACGATTCACATCGTAGGCTCTATTCTCAATTTATTATTTTTTACTTAACAAGAGGCAACACACTAAACCCATATTTTTTAAATACCGTTTTGGCCTGACCACTTTGCAGGAACTGGTAGAATTTCACCGACTCCGTATTTTTCTTGGTCAAGCCAACAGGATAAATAATCGGTGGATGGGTATTTTCAGGGAATACCCCTGCCACCACGACATCCTTGCTAATTGCGGCATCCGTTGCATAAACAATTCCCACCTGACACTCGCCACGGGCCACAAAGTTCAGTGCTGCACGGACATCTTCGGTCTCCACCAAACGTGGTTCTAGCTTTTCCCACCAACCGAGTGAGGTTAATGCCTGTTTGGCATATTTACCCACAGGAACGCTTTTGGTATCGCCTGTACAAAGTTTGCCCTGTACCACTTTGCTTGGGTCAAATTTCTGGTCCATCTTAATTTTAATCGGGCGGTCTTTAGGCGTAATCAATACTAGACGATTGCCCAACAAGTTAATCCGATCACCCTCTGCAACCAGTTGTTTATTTTGCAAATAATCCATCCACTGTACATCAGCAGAAATGAATACATCGGCTGGCGCACCTGCTTCAATCTGTTTGGCCAAGGTTGAAGAACCTGCATAGGAGGTTTTAACCTCAACCTTGTTTTTCTGTTCATAAATTGCGTCAAGATCATTAATGGCATTGGTTAAGCTGGTTGCGGCATAGACTGTCACGACATCTGCGGCTAACGCGTTGACACTCAGCATGAGGCTACCACTAAAAAGTGCCAGTAATAACCCATTTTTTCTAAAGTTGATTTGCATGATTTTATCCTTTCATTTAATTCGATATATTTTTATGAATATATCGCTAGGTTGCATAATTTTGAACATCATTCATTTTTAAATGTCTTGGCTCTGCCCTTTCATGATGCAAATCGTCTTGAAGTGAACAACACTTGCGCCAGTTTTAGTGCAGGATGAGCAGTACAAAGCTTTTTTGGTGCAATTTACCCATACTCCAAGCAACGATACAGTGATGAAAATCACTGCACCTCTATGTTTCCTCTCTGCTTAATTAGGTTTAGGTATCCATAATTTACGCTATATTTTTAAGAATATAGCGATAAAAAACATCAAATTAAAAACAAAAACGTCTATGCCTTTCATTGTTTAAATGACTGGTCATAGACGTCTTTGTCTGTGCTCTACAAAGAAATAACTCACATTGTTATTTCAGCCCAACTTAAGCAATTGATATGCCAATCCAATTAAATATTTTTGATAACAATAACTTAAATTCAATGGCACATTTTTTGCTGACTTTATAGTGCTATTAAAGATATGCATCTCCATGCAGCCAACGATGCCTGCTTGCGTTTATTTGAATGGGTGAAATGAAGACACTCGTTTCAAATGTTCATTCGCAATGTTGAAATAAAGGTAATGATCATGGCTGAATCAATCAAAACTGTCTGTCCCTACTGTGGTGTAGGCTGCGGCATGATTTTGCAGGTTGAAAATGGTCAGGTGGTGAAACTTGCAGGTGACAAGCAACATCCAACCAACTTTGGACGTTTATGTACCAAAGGCTCGTCAGCCGATAAAGCCTTACGCAATTCTAGGCGCATGGAAAAAGCCTATATCCGCAAGCAACGTCAGGAAGAACGTATTGCAAGCTCGATGAATAGCGTCATTACTGAAACTGCAAAGCGCTTTCGTCAAATTATTGATCGTGATGGACCGAATGCAGTGTCATTCTAAGTTTTTGGGCAAATGTCGATTGAAGCGCAGTATCTGATCAATAAACTGGCCAAGGGTTTTGTCGGCACCAACAATATTGAATCCAACTCACGCCTATGTATGGCGAGTGCAGGCAGTGGCTATAAACTGTCTTTAGGTGCTGATGGCCCTTCTGGTTCATACAAGGATTTTGATCACTCCGATGTATTTTTTGTCATCGGTGCCAATATCGGTCAGTGAACTCATCAGTATTCTGGCTAAACTACAACCACGACTGTATTCAATTGCATCAAGTCCGAAAGCCTACCCTACCCAGATTCATCTTACAGTTTCCGCAGTGCGTTATGATTATCAGGGCAATGCGCGAAAAGGAGTATCCTCAACCTTTTTAGCTGATCGTGCCGAGCAAGGTCATATTGGAATTTTTGTACAAAAATCAGCATCGTTCCATCCACCTGCCGATACAGATATTCCCTTGATCATGGTTGGACCAGGTACAGGCATTGCCCCTTTCCGTGGCTTTTTACAGGAGCGTCAGGCTTTAGCTAAGCCAAGTAAAAACTGGTTATTCTTTGGCGAGCAAAAATCCAGTACCGATTTTTACTATCAGGATGAACTGACAAAATTCCAGCAAGATGGCGTGTTAACCCGTTTAGACCTTGCTTTTTCGCGTGATCAGGAACAGAAAATCTATGTGCAAGATCGGATGCGTGAGCATGGTGCGGAGTTATGGCAATGGCTGGAACAAGGTGCATACTTCTGCATCTGCGGTGATGCCAGCCGTATGGCAAAAGATGTGGATGCTGCACTAAAAGAAATCATTGCACAACATGGCAATAAGTCGGCAGAGCAAGCCAGTGAATATGTCGCCAGTATGAGCCGTGATAAACGTTATTTACGCGATGTATATTAACCCCCATTCATTTGCAAAAAGTGGAACCACCGATTCGCTTAACCCTAACTGATCTAATGTTCTAAGGGAGAATGATGTAGTCATTCATAAATGGATTTTCTAGAAATTCACCTTGCACAAATGACAGGTAATGTTGCTCGATAGATGCTATTTCCAGACAATCATCCAAATCAATGACAGCGTCGGTATGTGGTTTAAACCAATGCTTTTCGATTGCCAATTTTCCCTGTGCCTTGGCATCTGCCTTGTCTTTGCCTGCAACCACCAAGTATTTATGGGTTTCGCCAAACTCAGTGGGAAGATAAGCGCCTAGATTAATTAAATAAGGTTTGAGTTCAGAGAGCGATGCCTCCTGACTGATGACAAGTTGGTAAGATTGATCATGGTAGATCGTCCCCTGAATTTTCATCCATCCATCAATATGCAGTCCTTGTGACTTGCCAAACCATTGTTGCTTTAGATAGGGATAAGCTTCTGTTAGATCACTGCAAATCACAGGGATGACATCATGCACCTCAATATTGGCTTGTTCATGCTTGCCACCCAGTAGTACCAGATACAATGATTTCATTTCAATATCCAAGAACAGAAAATATGATTCAATGAGTTAAATTAATCATAAGATATAACAACTGAAATACTCAATCTTTTTAGGAATGTCGAAGTAAGAGGAAAGACAAAAATCAATCCATCATCCCAACTGGATTGATTCTTCTTATTCTTGAGGCCAACTCTTTTAAGGCATAATTGGTTGCGATGACCAGCATAAAACCAATAATAAACGAGCCAGCCACATCAAATGGAAAATGCACACCTACAAAAACTCTTGACAATCCAACAACCAGACTGAGTGCCAGGCCAACCATTCCAATCTTTTTAAAGCCTGCAAACCAATAAGCAAAGCCAATGATCACGACAGTCAAGGTATGCTGACTTGGAAATGAAGACGTTGCTCCATGTCCAATCAGTTTATCCCCTAAACCAATTTGAAACGGTCGCGGATGATGATAAAAGAATTCGACGACATCACTTAAAACTAATGAAAATAAAACGATAACCAATGTCTTTACAAATATAAGGCTATAGGTTTTCCATTGAATGGCAACTAAAAACAGGAGGAAACTAATAAAAACTGTATTTAGGTCATCCGCTAAAAATATGACTATTTTATCTAAAAATGGATATTCCTTGGCTAAAGAGTTAATACAGTGAAATAAAAAAATATTCAAATCTTTAAAAATCATTTCCGTTTCTATCCACATTATCCATAACAGATGAATGTGCACAATATACAGGATAAAGATGAAAAATTTATTAATTTCTATAATACTTTCTGATTATTTTACCTAAAGTTTCAGTCCAGTTTCTTTTTAAAATCTTCCTAAGCTTAGGTTCTGATAACTACAAATAAATAGGGTAAATTTACCCTATTTACCCAGATTTTCTTGATCTTTAGAATTTAAATTCCAAACCGCTTCCGACCACAGGTTGCTTGTCTTTGGCACTTGCCCGTTCAAAAGTTGAGTAGCCTGCATAAGCATAGGCTTTCACCTGTTTGCTAAATGAATAATCGCTGCCTATAAGCAACTGTCTGGCCTCAAAATCCGCTTCACCGTTTTTAAAACTGGTGGAGTTTTGACTATATTGCACTTTCACAGCCCATTTTGATTGATGAGGGAATTTATATTCAGCTCCAATCAGCCAGCCCTGCGAATCATCTATGTTGACCGCAGCAGCATCATTGCCCTGCTGATCTGCAACCTTAGAGGTTTGGTATAAGGTTTTTAGGGCCAAGCCCTCTACTGGGGTTAAACGACCAATCAAACGTAGTGTATTGGCTGCTGCAAACACCTCATCAACCTGAGTTTCAGTATCTTTGGCATTCAATAATCCATGACCTAAAAAGTCACTGGGTATCGCTTTATCATAGGCAATGCCGACAAGAAACAATGGATGGGCATAGCTCAGCGAAACAGACCATGCATCGCCCAGACCTCCACCAGCGGTATTCACTCCACCACGGCCATCATCCTTAATTTGACCACCCTCTCCTGTTGCAAGCAGGACACTGGTTTCCAAACTGCCGCCTTTCAGCTCAATTTCAGGAGAGTCATACACCACGACATTGTTGACACGGTTTTCACCTGTCATGATTCCTGTTACATCGGCCTTGTTACCAATATAGTTGTTGAAGCTGTCTACTGGGCTCGACAATTCTTTTAATGGCGTATTATGTTTACCAATTTTGATGGCTCCAAAACGTTCATCCTTTAGTCCTACGAAACGATTACGTTGCGACCAGTCCGTTTTATCCCCGTCTGCATAAAATGCCCATTCTGCCAAATAAATGGCACTGAGGTTTTCAGTTAACCTTTCCTCACCCTTGATGCCCAGAAAAGAACTATTGCTACTCACTTTCCATACATCACGATCCGCCACATGCGCATTGTTTTCAGGTAAATAATCTAAACTTGCATCAATCTCGCCATAAATCTTTGGAGCTGCGAACGTTGAACTCGCCATAAGACTCAACATTGTTGCAAAGGCAATTTTTATCTTCACTTTGTTTTTCCTAACCGTATAAAAAGTCAAAACATCCCTATTCCGTTTGCTAAAAACGAAAATGAACAGTTCAATCTGGAATAATTAAAAGAAAATGCTTTTATATCCTTAGGCCTATAAAAGCATCATGATGGATCTATGTTTTATATGTGGTAAAACGGAAACACACCAAACACCAAGGCACTTCCCATCAATACACAACAGGTAATAAACGCCCACTTTAAGGTAAATTTCTGATGATCTGCCAATTCAACCGATGCCAAACCACATAACAGATAAGTCGAGGGCACCAATGGCGACAGCAGGTGAATCGGCTGACCAATAATAGAGGCACGCGCAACCTCAACAGGACTGATGCCGTAATGGGAAGCTGCCTCGGCAAGAATCGGTAAAACACCAAAATAAAAGGCATCATTCGACATAAAGAATGTCAATGGCATGCTCAATAGCCCCGTAATCGGCGCCATATAGGGTCCCATGCTGGTTGGAATCAGGGCTACGAATTCCTTGGACATTGCCTCCACCATGCCCGTTCCAGACAAAATACCCGTAAACACACCCGCAGCAAAAATAACTCCAACCACTGCCAGCACGCTGTCCGCATGGGTAGCGATACGCTTTTTCTGCATATTGACACATGGATAATTCACCACCAGCGCGATACAGAAACCCAGCATAAATAAAATGGACATGGGTAAAAAGCCTTTCACCAAACATGCCATCAGGACTAAAGTAAGAATTGCATTAAACCAGCGTAAATGCGGACGCTGGGCCTCAACATCCTTTGAAATAGAAATGTTTTCAGCATGGCTAATATCGATCAGCTCAACAATGCCTAGACGCTTACGTTCATACATGCCATAAAGATAGGCAAGAAAGAATAGCCATGCCGCAGCAATAATCATGGATGGAATCATGGGAATAAACACTTCACTTGCATCCACCTGAAGTGCGCTGGCTGCACGTGCTGTAGGCCCGCCCCACGGAGTCAGGTTCATCACGCCACTACACAACAGCATCAAGCAGGTCATGATCAGCGGATTCATCCCCACACGCTTATACAACGGCATCATTGCCGCCACACAAATCATGTAAGTGGTTGAGCCATCACCATCCAGTGACACCAAAAAGGTTAAAAACACCGTTCCCAGGGTGATCTTTAGCGGATCACCTTTTACCTTTTTCAGAATCCACCGAACGGATGGGTCAAACAGGCCTGAGTCAATCATGATTGCAAAATACAGGATTGCAAAAAGAAGCATCACACCTGTTGGAGCAAGCTTCTTGATCCCCTCCAGCATATTATTGCCAAGGTCAACCAAGTGAATATGACTTAAACTTTCGAAGTAAAAACCTAATCCCCAGGCGATAATCGCAAACAGGAATGGGATTAAAATTAATGCAACTAATGCACTAAGACGTTTTGACATGATCAAATACATAAAGCACAAGATCATGCTTATACCTAAAAAAGTAAGCATTTTAAGCAATCCTTAGCAGAGGGTCTGTTGACATTTCACAGATGCTTGCGACAGTAGACATTTTTTAGACGGTACAAGGCATGACTTATGAAATTTAGCTGTTCTAAATGAATAAGGCATAACGTAGTAGCGGCAAAAAATGTCCCTGTCCCGCAGGGTTATGGCTAAAACATCCCTAAACTGCGTTATGAAACTTGACAAGGGGGTCGCCATTGCCTGCGTTTCATGCCTTGTTTATGTCGTTTTAGCCTATAACGCAATGCATGGCTGAAGTGCCAACAGACCCTAAAATTATTGTGGTTGATTTCCTAAACCACGCCAGATTCTATGCGATGTAGTGCTGAACACCCCATTTAATTTAATTATACTGACACACCAATCATTCACATGAAAAATAAAATAAATTTTTATACTATTAATTATTTGATTTTTAATAAATTTTCAACATACCAAATGAGACACCATGACTATAGCATCAAAATAAAATATATAAATAATACCTATTTAAGATAAAAATGTTTCATACCCCCTACAAGGTTATAAATTAAGCACAAATATGATTATTTACTCATCAAAATCAACTTATATATGAGTTTTTAAGGAACATATAAATTTAACTTTATTAAAAACCAGGAATATCACTTAAATATTTTCTTATAATAAAAACACATTATCTGGATATTATTTTTAGCTATATATTTATGGATATTTAAATAGAAATATTATTTTAGTTAAACCCTATAAACTTTATTTTTCAAACAATTATAGAATTCCATCTTTTATAAAGAGCTGAATTCTGGATTTTTTCATTTATCTCAGCGTTAAATTCCATGTAATTTTAATGCGCTATCTACAGACTGTTTGGAACAACTGAAATATAATCATTCAATCATTGCTTATTGACTCGTTTTAACATTAACTCGTAAACAAAAGATTTGCCCAACAAAAAAATATGGAAAGTGCAACAATGAAATCTTCAAACCTACAGAACGATGAAAGTTCCGCCACTGAACAGATGCAACTGATCTTTAGCCAACAACGGTCAAATTTCGATGCTGAGCCTTATCCCGACCTAGAATCAAGACGCACCAAGTTATTTAAACTCAAAAAACAAATTATCCGTTATCAAGACGTCATCGCGGCAGCCATCAACACGGACTTTAGTTCACGGTCCATAGATGAATCCAAACTGCTGGACTTACTTGGTTCGGTTCTGGAAGCTGAACATGCAATCCGCCACCTACGCCGCTGGATGCGTCCAAGCAAGCGCAGTACCGAACTGCTGTTTTTATCCAATCGTTTACGTGTGCAATATCAGCCCAAAGGTGTGGTGGGTGTGGTAGTACCGTGGAATTTTCCCGTTTATCTGGCACTAGGTCCATTGGTTGCGGCACTTGCCGCAGGTAATCGAGTGATGATCAAGCTGCCAGAAGTGACTCCTGCCACCAATGCCGTGGTAAAGCGCATGCTGGGTGAAATTTTCAAAGAGGATGAAGTTGCCGTGTTTGGTGAGGAAATTACTGACCCTGCGCACTTCACCTCATTACCGTTTAATCATATTGTCTTTACAGGCTCTCCTGCGATTGGACGTGTGGTCATGCGTGCAGCGGCAGAAAATCTAACCCCAGTTACCCTTGAACTTGGCGGAAAGTCCCCTGCCTTGGTCAGCCGTCATTATCCTTTGGCAGATGCAGCAAAACGGGTATTGCATGGCAAGGCAACCAACTGTGGTCAAATTTGTGTTGCGCCAGACTATGCACTGGTACCAAAAGAGAAAATTGATGAATTTGTAGAAGAATGCAAATCCAATTTCGCCGCCATGTATGGCAACAATATCAGCAACAACACAAATTACACCTCTATCGTCAATGACCGCCATTTGAAACGTCTTCAGGAAATACTGGAAGATGCAAAACAAAACGGCGCTCAAATTATTGCCTGTGGTGAATATAATCCTGAGCAGGATGCCCGCCGTATGCCTGTGCATATTGTGCTGAACTGTACGCCACAGATGCGGATTATGAAAGAAGAACTGTTTGGCCCAATCTTACCGATCGTGGCCTATGACACACTGGACGATGCGATCAATTTTATTAAGGCGGGCGAACGACCATTGGCACTGTATTGCTTTACGCATGATGCCAATGAACGTGACTATATCCTGAAAAATACTCATTCTGGCGGTGTCACTATCAATGACTGGGGCTGGCATGTGGTAAACCATGATGCACCTTTTGGTGGTATCGGAAATTCAGGAATGGGAACCTATCATGGTGAAGAGGGTTTCCGTGAACTTTCACATGCCAAAACCGTCTTTATTCGTCACCGCTTCTTCCCGACCCAATTGTTCTATCCACCTTATGGCACCTGGGTACAAAAACTTGCCTTACGCTTCTTCCTAAAACAAGGCGATCCAAACCTGAAATAAAACTTATTTTGCAGGCGCACTCAAAAATACATGGATTTTAACATCCATGTATTTTCTACCCATCTCCCAGATAAATTTTATAAGTAAAAATTGTCTCTATGATTTTATTTAGTATTTAAAATTTAACTATTCATTTAAAAAACACTTCAGATTTCTATTTTTAAAAAGCTGAAACCTCAATAAAAATCCTAGTTTTTACAAAAAATCCTTGACCTTACAAAATTTTTTTTTAGCAAAAATGCAAAAAATTGGCCTTACCATCTTAAAGTAATAGTTTATATTTTTCATTATATTATTAATAAAAACACAGATGTATATTAAATTTTATAGCATTTTTTTTGTTCAATTTCATGTAATCAATCGTACTGGCTAGTTCATTTAGAACATTTACTCTTATTTTAATTATGGTATTTTTGTTACATGAAGTTATAGCCAATCATAGCTTCGTCAATACTTAGAATCTTGAAGTTCAAGGAAAGATTTAAAATGAAATTAAAATATCTTAGCACTGCCATGATCTTAGCGACGCTACCTGCAACTGGAGCTTTTGCAGCAGCATTGGATCGTTCAGGTCAGTCAATGTCTGCTTTTTTCCAACCAGGAAATTATTTTGAAGCTGGTATTTCGGTTCTAGATCCAACAGTAAAAGGCAAAGAAGCTGGCGAATCGCTTCAACCACACCGTGATATTGGTGATATGGCTGATGACTATTATTTTCCAAGCGCTGCCTTAAAATTACAGGTTACTGACCAGTTTTCATTTGGCTTGCTTTATGACCAGCCATTTGGTGCAAAAGCTGCTTACTCAGGTCAAAACGTTTTCGTAGGTAGTGCAGATGACAAGGTTCTGCCACAAGCCCGTTTAGATGCAATGGCGACTGACAAAATCAATGGGACAGTGAATGCACTACTAGGTGACACTTTACCTGCTGGTCATCCATTGGCAGCCCAACAGCAACAGATACGTGCATTACAGGCAGCAGGTACGACCCAGGCAATTCAACAATTTGCAAATACTAGCCTAGGTGGAAATACCACTTTGGCTCAGCAAATGTATGATAATAATATTGCACCTGTTGCTGGCGGTCCGACATTAAAACAGATTATTGACCCAGCAGTAGCGACTCAAGTAAAAGCTGGCGTAACAAGCAATGTGACAGCACAGGTTAAAGGGGCTATTGCAGGGGTAAATAAATTATTACCTGGTCAAGGTGGAACTAACGTCGAAGTTGACAGCCAGAACATTGCTTTCGTCTTTGGTTTCCAGCCAATTAAAAACATTAATCTGTTTGCAGGTGGTGTGTATCAAACAATCAAGGGCGATGTTAGCTTACGCGGTACAGCCTATAGCGTTTTTAATGGTTATGATGCACATATCAAGGAAACTGGCGGTGCAGGCTGGTTGGTTGGTGCGGCTTACCAAATTCCTGAAATTGCATTAAAGGCATCAATCACCTACCGTTCGGAAATTGACCATGATGTAAACATTAAGGAAAATATTTCTGCATTAGATGCCCTTTCTTTGTTGTATCCAACACCAGAAGCAGGTTTGGCCCGTGCCAAAGCAATTCGTGATGACAACAATAAAGACACAACCATTACCACACCTCAATCAGTCAACCTGGATTTCCAGACAGGGATCATGGCAAACACCGTTGCCTTTGCCAACGTACGCTGGGTAAACTGGAAAGACTTCGCTATTCAACCGTATCAGTTTGGTCTATTCTCTAAAGAAGTTGGTCCTGCGGTTAGCCGTCCAAATGGCTTCAACCTAGTTGAATATTCTGATGACCAATGGTCAGTCAACGCGGGTGTTGGACGCAAGCTTAACGAACAATGGGCAGGTAACGTTTCTGTAGGCTGGGATTCTGGTGCGGGCAACCCGATCACCACTCTAGGTCCAACAGAAGGTTACTGGAACCTTGGTCTTGGCGTTCAATACAGCCCTACTCCAGCAACCTTTATTGCGGGTGGCGTGAAATATTTCTGGTTGGGTGATGCCAAGGCTCAAACAGGTGCTCAGGCGGGTGAAGATCGATATATCGCATCGTTTGAAGATAACAATGCAATCGCTTATGGCTTGAAAATTGGTTACCGTTTCTAATCAGTTTTTATGAAAAAAAGACCATCTTATGATGGTCTTTTTTTTCGCAAATGTTTTTCTACTTAATGATCAAAATAACATTTAAGTATTTAAATTCCATTCATGGAAATACCCTTTATCTCACACAGCTTTTCCAAACAATGAATATAAGCACATATAACTCAAGTAGTTTTCATGACTTTATCAGTTCATTTATGGACATTTGTAAAAATATTTTGGTGAGTAAAAATTATGTTACTTTTCGCTCCATTCTTGTTACAAAGTGATATGAGAGAAACCATCCATGAAGCTTCATGCTATTCAAAAGGCGCTTTTACTTAGCTTAGTTCCCACCACTTCAGCTTTTGCCGCAGCTTTAGATCGTTCTGGTCAGTCAATCGCACCTTTTTTACAGCCTAACAATTATTTTGAAGCGGGTATCTCTGTTCTTGATCCAAATGTTTCTGGTCAGGACATTTCAAACAATAATACGGGTGACATGGCAAAACATTATTATTCACCAAACGCCGCATTAAAGCTTCAGGCAACAGAAAAATTTTCTATTGGTCTTATTTATGATCAACCTTATGGTGCTGACGCTGAATATACAGGCAAAAGTAACTTTATCGAAAACCGCCCTGTCCCATTTAAAGGTGGTACATCAGTTACAGTAAAAACTGAAAATTTAAACCTACTTTTCGGTTATCAACCCACCCAAAACTGGAACCTGTATGCAGGTGCTGTTTATCAAACACTGGATGCCAACGTATTACTACGTGGTGCAAGCTACAGTGCCTACAGTGGCTATGACTTCAAGACAGGCCGAGATGAAGCTGTAGGCTGGCTAGCAGGTGTTGCCTA
The DNA here is from genome assembly GCF_029845285.1 of Acinetobacter sp. GD03645. Classification (NCBI taxonomy): domain Bacteria; kingdom Pseudomonadati; phylum Pseudomonadota; class Gammaproteobacteria; order Moraxellales; family Moraxellaceae; genus Acinetobacter; species Acinetobacter sp. GD03645. The sequence goes on from NZ_JAOCLL010000007.1 coordinate 105,113, forward strand.
TCAAATTCCTGAAATTGCCTTAAAAACCTCACTGACATACCGTGCAAAAATCAAGCATGAAATGAATGCCTATGAAAAGCATGCTATTGCGGGTCTGACAGGTAATGCTGGATTCGATGCACTCCTAAATAATATTAATAATTCTCAGGGTGAAACAGAAATCACCACACCACAATCGATCAACCTCGATTTCCAGACAGGCATTATGGCAGACACGGTTGCATTTGCGAACCTACGCTGGGTGAACTGGAAAGACTTCGCTATTCGTCCTTATAAGTTTGGCGCAGCCTCCATTCTCCCTCCTATCGTTGCCTCAACAGGGAAGAAAGATGGTTTTGACCTTGTAGCCTATACTGACGATCAATATTCAATTACCACGGGTGTGGGCCGTAAACTGAATGATCAATGGGCGGGTAATGTCTCTGTGGGCTGGGACTCTGGTGCAGGCAATCCTGTGACTACACTTGGTCCAACGGAAGGCTACTGGAACCTTGGACTAGGTGTTCAATATAGCCCTACCCCAGCAACATTCATCGCTGGTGGAGTGAAATACTTCTGGTTAGGTGATGCAAAAGCCCAGTCAGGCTCTCAGTTCAACACAGCAGGTTATGTGGCTGACTTTAAAAATAATGATGCAATCGCGTACGGTTTAAAAATTGGTTATAAATTCTAATTTTGATCAATCAAAACAAAGGGCACATCATGTGCCCTTTGTTTTATCCAGTTTTCTGTTATTAAAATTAAAAACAGAAAATCTTAGGTTTATTCTGGAATATTACGCTGAGATACTGAACGAATCGCCTGCTTTAATGCTTCATAACCATGCAGTGGTGGAAACTGTGGAAATTCAGCAATCACATTGTCTGGTGCATCAAACAGGAAACCGTGATCAGCCTCACCCAACATGGTTGTGTCGTTGTAGGAATCACCAGCAGCAATCACGCGGAAATTTAAACCATGTAATGCTTTTACAGCTTGGCGCTTTTGATCTGGTTGACGCAGTTTATAGGCAGTAATCATGCCATTTTCATCTGTCTCAAGCTTATGACAGAAAATTGTTGGCCAGCCTAACTGCTTCATCAATGGATGGGCAAACTCATAGAATGTATCAGATAAAATAATCAGTTGAAAATGAGTACGTACCCATTCCACAAATTCTCTCGCACCTTCAAAAGGCCCCATGTCTGCAATAACGTCCTGAATATCATTTAAACCCAAACCATGTTGTTTAAGGATGTTTAAACGCTGGGTCATTAATACATCATAATCTGGAATATCACGAGTTGTTGCCTCGAGTTCTTTAATGCCAGTTTTCTTTGCAAAATTAATCCAGATTTCTGGAACCAAAACCCCTTCAAGATCTAGGCAGACGATTTCCATGAATGCTTCCAATGTTGGTTAAAAATTGCTGTATCATACCATTAACATTTTCAATTTTGCGCTGTTGTTGAATAAAACGGTTTTATTCTGCAAGATTAAAACCACAAGCAGGCCAACAGCTTTGCTTATAATGATTTACAATTGTGCCCAAGCCTATCGCCAGGAACATTCATGACTGTTATTCCTACTATTGACCTTGTAGATGCGCTCGCTGCTGAATACGCAGACAAATCGCCACGAGAAATTTTAGAACTCGCACTTAGCCAGCAAGGTGAGATTGCAATTTCATTTTCGGGTGCGGAAGATGTTGTGCTGATTGATATTGCCTCACGTCTTGGCAAACCCTTTCGCGTGTTTAGTCTGGATACAGGTCGTTTGCATGCGGAAACCTATCAATTTATTGAAACGGTCCGTAAGCATTATAATATCAATATTGAAATCTGCTTCCCTGAATCCGCAGCAGTACAACAACTGGTTAATGAAAAAGGGTTGTTTAGCTTTTTTGAAGATGGGCATCAGGAATGTTGTGGTGTTCGAAAAGTGCAGCCTTTGCGTAAGAAACTTGCCACTTTAGATGGCTGGATTACAGGGCAACGTAAGGACCAGAGTCCAACCCGCAGTGATGTTCCTGTGGTTCAAGCCGATGTCGGTTTCTCTGGCGAGGGCAAACAACTGATTAAATACAACCCTCTTGCCAACTGGAGCAGCGCGGATGTATGGAGTTACATTCGCATGATGGAGATTCCATACAACCCACTGCATGAGCGTGGATTTATTTCAATTGGCTGTGAACCATGTACCCGCCCAGTGCTGCCAAACCAACATGAGCGTGAAGGCCGCTGGTGGTGGGAAGAGGCAACCCATAAGGAATGTGGCTTGCATGCGGGCAATCTTAAAAAATAAGCTATAACAGATTTGGTATATAAAAGCCACTGATTCATCAGTGGTTTTATTTTTTCTGACTACTGTGTACAAAGTCATATTTTAACCAGAACAAACCGTATATACTTCACACAACGGTTCAATAATTCTAATAAGAATTATAGGGTCTGCTGACATTTCACAGATGCTTGCGACAGAGGACATTTTTTAGACGGTACAAGGCATGACTTATGAGATTTAGCTATTCTAAATAAATAAGGCATAACGCAGTAGCGGCAAAAAATGTCCCTGTCCCGCAGGGTTATGGCTAAAACTGCCCCAAACTTCGTTATGAAACTTGACAAGGGTATCGCCATTGCCTGCATTTCATGCCTCGTTTGTGTGGTTTTAGCCTATAACGCAAGGCATGGTTGAAACGTCATCAGACCCTACAAGTATCTTATAAAAAATGCAATGAGAGGCTATATCTGCTATGCGCCCATTACACCCAATCGATTTCATTTTTCTTTCCTTAGAGAAAAGACAACAACCTATGCATGTAGGTGGCTTGTTTTTATTTGAGATTCCAGAAAATGCATCGCCTACTTTTGTTCATGACCTGGTTCAAGATATCCGCCAATCAAAAAGTATTCCTGTTCCACCATTCAACAACCAGCTCAATGGGCTGTTTTGGGGAGAGGATGAAGAGTTCGATATTGACCACCATTTCCGCCATATTGCCTTGCCAAACCCAGGCCGTATCCGTGAATTACTGGTTTATATTTCACAACAGCATAGCTCACTGATTGACCGTGCCAAACCGTTATGGACCTGCGACATTATTGAGGGAATTGAAGGCAACCGCTTTGCCATGTATTTCAAGATCCATCATGCGATGGTGGATGGTGTTGCAGGTATGCGCCTGATTGAAAAATCACTTTCCAAAGATCCAAATGAAAAGCATGTCGTACCATTATGGTGTGTTGAAGGAAAGCGAACTAAACGCTTGAAAGCACCTAAAGCCCCTGCTGTAAGTAAAATCAGGGGAGTTCTGGATACGATTAAGTCCCAGTGTGAAGTTGCACCTAAAGTGATGCAGGAACTTTCACAAACGCTGTTTAAGGAAATTGGCAAGAACCCTGACTATGTGTCAACATTTCAGGCCCCACCGTCAATCTTAAACCAACGTGTCAGCTCTTCCCGTCGTTTTGCTGCACAGTCTTTTGAGCTGGAACGTTTCCGTCGTATTGCCAAAACACTGGGCGTTACCCTTAATGACGTTGTATTGGCGGTATGTTCTGGTGCATTACGTGACTATTTGATCAGTCATGACAGCCTGCCGAAAAAGCCTTTAATTGCGATGGTGCCTGCTTCTTTACGTACTGATGATTCTGATGTCAGCAACCGTATCACCATGATTCTGGCTAACCTTGCGACCCACATTGCAGACCCAATTGAGCGTTTAGAGATTATTCGCCGTAGCGTGCAGAACTCAAAACAGCGTTTTAGCCGCATGACTGCAAATGAAATCCTGAACTATAGTGCGGTGGTGTATGGACCAGCAGGTTTAAACATCGCGTCAGGAATGCTCCCAAAACGTCAGGCATTTAACCTTGTGATTTCGAATGTTCCAGGCCCACGCGAACCTTTATACTGGAATGGTGCGAAACTTGATGCGCTCTACCCTGCTTCCATCGTGATGGATGGTCAGGCACTCAACATCACCATGACCAGCTATCTGGATAAACTGGAAGTTGGCTTACTTGCGTGTCGTAATGCATTGCCTAAGATGCAAAATCTTCTAACCCATTTGGAGGAAGAGATTCAGCGTTTTGAACAGGCGATTCAGGACTTGCCAGAACAGAAAGTTGCGAATTAAGTTCGCAGAAAAAATTAAGGGGCTTTACATAGCCCCTTATTTTTTAATTGCACGACAACGTTGTAAAAGCTGATGACAGGCGGAACGGATCATGGCCGTGGTAATCTGGACCTCTTTACCTTGGCTATCAACCATATAGCACGTATTTACAGGGTTGCTGTCCAAAACATGCTTAAAACCGTGATTCACTAATCTTTCACTGACATTCATAGTTATATACCTCTTATATTTTGCTAAGACACCCAATAGTGCCTATGGCTCATTTTATTGTTCTAGTATTTAAAATTTGTGATCGAAAGTAAAATTTCAGTTGTAACAAGGCTTAAGCGAAATATTGTTACAACTTTAGCTTAAAATGATATCGTATTGCTCTTGCGTATACAAATTTTCAACCTGAAATTTAATCACGCGATTGATGAAATGTTCCAGATCCGCCACGGCTGGGGCTTCTGCTGTGAGCAGCCGATCAATGACCGCTGGATGCGCAACGACAGTAAAGCCACCCTTGGAATCAAATGCACGGGCATAGCGCAGGATTTCTCGAAATATTTCGTAACATACTGTCTCCGCGGTCTTCACATAACCACGCCCCTGACAGGTTGGGCATGACTCACACAGTAAATGTTCCAGAGACTCGCGGGTACGTTTGCGGGTCATTTCAACCAGACCAAGTTCCGAAACCTGAGTAATCTTGGTCTTGGCATGATCCCGTTCCAGCATCTTTTCAAACTGGCGCATCACCTCATCACGGTGTTCGGCTTCCTGCATGTCAATGAAGTCAATAATGATAATCCCGCCAAGATTACGCAGACGCAGTTGTCTTGCGATGACCTGTGTGGCTTCCATATTGGTCTTAAATACCGTGTCCTCCAGACTCCGCCCGCCAACGTAAGACCCAGTATTAACATCAATCGTGGTCATGGCTTCGGTCTGGTCAATCATCAGGTAACCACCAGACTTGAGTGCCACCCGAGTCTGCAATGCTTTCTGTAGATCATCCTCAACGTTGTATAAGTCAAACAGTGGTTTTTCGCCAGGATAATGAATCAACCTATCCTGCATACTTGGCATAAATTCATCAATGAATTCTTGTAGCTTGCCGTAGATTTCCCGCGAATCGACATAAATCTTGGCAGTTTGTTCACTGGCCAAGTCTCGCACCACTCGACGTGGTAAAGGTAATTCCTCAAAGATCAGGGATGGAACAATGGTACTTTGCTGGGTACGTTGAATATATTCCCAAAGCTTGGCGAGATAGCACATATCCTGCACAATCGCCGCTTCATCCACGCCCTCTGCGGCGGTACGCACAATCACACTGCCTGGTAACTGGTGCTCCGCCTGAATACGCTCAATCATGCTGCGTAAACGGTCACGTTCCTCTTCGGATTCAATGCGCTGGGAAACCCCAATGTGGTTGCCAAAAGGCATCATCACCAGATAACGGGATGGGATGGAAAGGTCCGTACTGAGTCGGGCACCTTTAGTGCCAAGCATGTCTTTCATGACTTGAACCGTCAGGATTTGCCCTGGGTGTAGCAACTCAAAAACGTTGGGAGTTGGCTGTGAACGGGGCCACACCATATCATTGATATGTAAAAAAGCGGTACGGGATAAACCAATATCAACAAAGGCAGCCTGCATTCCTGGCAGCACCCGCACCACCTTGCCTTTGTAAATATTACCCACCAAACCGCGTTTTACCGTACGCTCAACGAATAATTCATTAACCGTTCCATTTTCAATCAAGGCCACGCGACATTCCATCGGCGTGACGTTAATCAGCAATTCTTCTGCCATAACCAACTCAAAATTTTATAAAAATTCTTATATCCGAAAGTATCAGCCTGGTAATTTTATACTGAGGCCTTAACGCTTTCTAATAACTGTACTGTCTCATATAAGGGTAAGCCTACAACATTACTGTAACTTCCCCGAATCTGTGGAATATATTGCGCAGCAATTCCCTGTATCGCATAGGCACCTGCCTTACCAATAGGTTCGCCAGTAGCCCAGTATTTTTCCATTTCCACATGACTCAAACGTTGGAACTCAACCTGAGTACGCACTACGGTGCTCAAGACTTTTGAGGTGCTTGCCACACAGATTCCAGAGTAGACATCATGCCATTGTCCAGAAAGTGCCGACCAGATTTCAAAGGCATGCTGCTTTGACTCTGGCTTTCCAATAATCTTTCCAGCACAACTTAAACTGGTATCTGCCGCAATCACAATCGCTTCAGGGTACTGGTTTAAAACAACCTGAGCCTTATTCCTCGCCAAACGTTCAACATACTGTTCAACAGTTTCACCGTCTTGCACAGCCTCATCAACATCTGGACTATATATTTCAAAGTCCAGACCGAGTTGCCTTAACAGCTCCTGCCGACGGGGTGAGCTTGATGCGAGAATTATATGCGCCATTTATGTAAACAATAATAAACCAGAGGCCACGTCACGATACTGGTCAGCACGGGCTGCCAATGACGCGCAATCGAAAAATGAGTCCCTGCAATGGTCTGGCTAATCCACAGAAAAATGATATGCGTCACAATCGCAATCACCGCAATCACCCATGAATTTCCAAAAGTGAGGATACGGCGTTCACGAATAAAATAACGTGTCGCAAAGGTAATAAATACAAAACTCAGTGCATTTAAACCGAAAGGTGCATCCAGCAGCAAATCAACAAACAGTCCCATGCCGAATGCAAACCAGACCCCACACCAGACGGGCTGATAAAGAATCCAGAACAGCATGATCATCAGCATCACTGATGGGCGCCAGCCTGAGGCCTCATAGGCCATTGGGTAGACCATCAGGATTGATCCGATCACGATGGAAATGATGATCATCCAAAGCGGGTCTTTGCGCTTCTCATAATTCAGCTTAGCGATCGGCATAAGGCTGCTCCTGCGCCAAGGATTCAGAGAACAGCACCACCACATGATGACCACTTGCAAGCTGGGCCGCTGGTGTCACATCAATTTCAGCAAACTCACCCGAAGTATGACGGCTCACCTTGGACACAGTTCCCACTAAATAACCCGCTGGAAAATGTTCGCCCAAGCCTGAACTGAACACCTTGTCCCCCACCTGAATATTGGCACTGGTGGGTACATACTCCATTTTGAGCTGTCCCAAATCACCTGTACCTGAGACGATTGCACGCATCCCCGTACGCTCCAAACGTACAGAGAGCGAGTGTTCTTTATCAGACAGCAACATCACCCGCGAACTATGTGGATAGACACTAATCAACTGCCCCATAATACCTTTATCATCCAGAACGGTCTGACCCACCTTTAAATGGTCCAGTGAACCACGGTTGATAATGATGATATGACGCAAAGGGTCAGCATCGGTTCCAATCACTTCCGCAATCTGCATACGGCCATCAATAATCAATGGTGTATCCAAAAGCCCCCTTAAACGGTTATTTTCCGCAGAGAGTTCTGAAAGTTTTTGTAGACGAACCTGTGCCTGTAAGAGTTCAGCCTGCATCGCGGTATTTTCACGGCGCAACTGAGTTTCAGATTTGGTCTGCTGGTTCAGCCATTCTCGCGACAGTACAGGATAACTTGCCAGCGCATAAATCGGATTATACGCGGCGTACAAAACATCCCTTGCAGGTTGAATTACATAAGGCATGCGCCAGTCAAAGAAAAGCACCACCAGGCATGTAATGACCGCAATGATAAACGAGCGAAAAGATGGCGGTTGTCTTGAAAAAAGATTCGGTTGCACCGCCTAGTCCTTATGGTTTAACCAACGAAAAGCATGTCATGGTTTGGGTTGTCAAAGAACTCTAAGACTTTACCGCCACCACGAGTGACGCAGGTTAAAGGGTCATCGGCAACAATCACAGGTAAACCTGTTTCCTGGGCAAGCAGTTTATCGAGGTTACGCAACAACGCACCACCACCCGTCAACACGATACCACGCTCTGCAATATCCGAAGACAGTTCTGGAGGGGTTTGTTCAAGCGCGGATTTCACTGCACTCACAATACTTTGTAAAGGATCAGAAATCGCCTGGGTAATTTCATCAGAAGTTACGGTAATTGCACGAGGTACACCCTCTGCCAGATTACGACCACGCACTTCAATTTCAAGGGTCTTGCCATCAGCAATCGCCATGCCCACTTCTTTCTTGATCACTTCGGCTGTGGTTTCCCCGATCACACAACCGTGCGCCTTACGAACGTAGTTGATGATCTGCTCATCAAATACATCACCACCGATACGAAGTGAATCTGCATAGACACAACCCTGTAATGAAATGATTGCAATCTCGGTCGTACCACCACCCACATCCACCACCATCGAACCACATGCCTGTTCAACTGGCATACCCGCACCAATTGCGGCAGCCATCGGCTCTTCAATCAAGCGCACATCACGCGCACCTGCATTGAACACAGCCTCACGAATGGCACGGCGTTCAACCAGAGTTGATTTACATGGCACACAGACCACAACACGCGGTGCTGGTGGAAACAAACGCTTTTCATGCACCTTACCAATAAACTGGTTCAACATGGTCTCAGTGACTTCAAAGTCGGCAATCACACCGTCTTTCATTGGACGAATCGCTGAAATATTCGCTGGTGTACGGCCTAACATTTGTTTAGCATCAATCCCTACAGCCGCCACAATTTTTTGTGAGCCGCTGTGACGAATGGCCACAACTGTTGGTTCATTTAATATAATGCCACGGCCTGGTGCATAAATAAGGGTATTTGCAGTACCTAAATCAATGGCTAAATCCGGCGAAAACAAGCCAATTAGTCGTTTTAGAATCACGGGGGCGTTCTCAATTAAACTTTGTGTGAATACAAGGTGGCAACTTTAACGAAATGTGATGCTTTGAACAAGTCAATCGCTTATTATAACGCACGATATTTTGCAATTTTTTGATACTGAATTAGGTAAAGTTATGTCTACATCATCAGATGCTCAGCAGACGACGGACTTAAATGCGCAAACCGTTTCAGGGATTGCGCATCTTGCCCGTTTATCCCTAGATGAAACGCAATCTGCTGAATATGCTCAAAGTTTAAATAAAATTCTTGGCATGATGGAAAGCTTGAAAAACATTAATACCGATGATATTGAGCCTTTAAAAAGCCCATTTGACAATCCACAGCCTTTACGCGCCGATGTGGTGAGTGAAAGCAATCACCGTGATGAATATCAGGCGGTCGCCCCTGCAACAGAAGCAGGTCTGTACCTTGTACCTCGCGTAATTGAATAAGATTTATTCGATTAGTCAATATTTTATATTTAGAATGTAAAGAAATTTTTCATATGACAGATTTACATCGCTTATCAATCCGTGAACTTTCCGAGGGCTTAAAACAGGCCCAGTTTTCATCACGTGAATTGACCGAACATTATTTAAAACGTATTGCCCATATTGACCCAAAAGTAAAAAGTTATGTGACGGTGACGGCAGAACAGGCACTTGCTGAAGCGGATGCGGCTGATGCTGCACTGAAGTCAGGCAATGCACATGCACTAGTTGGTATTCCACTGGCACATAAAGACATTTTTTGTACTCAAGGCATTAAAACCACTGCGGGTTCAAAAATGCTGGATAACTTCATTTCACCTTACGATGCAACTGTGGTTGCCAAAGCCAAGGCTGCGGGTCTTGTGACTTTAGGCAAGGTGAACATGGATGAATTCGCAATGGGTTCAACCTCTGAAAACTCTTACTTCGGTGCAACCTCCAACCCTTGGGCGCTTGATCGTGTTCCAGGGGGATCGTCTGGTGGTTCTGCTGCGGCTGTGGCTGCGGATTTAGCACCGATTGCGACAGGAACGGATACTGGTGGTTCAATTCGCCAACCTGCTTCATTCTGTGGCTTAACGGGCTTAAAACCGACCTATGGTCGTGTGTCTCGCTTTGGTATGATTGCCTATGCATCATCACTGGATCAGGGTGGTCCGATGGCACGTTCTGCCGAAGACTGTGCTTATTTGATGAATGTGATTGCAGGTCATGACAGTAAAGATTCTACTTCGGTCAATAAAGAAGTGGATGATTATGTTGCCAACTTAAATGGCACAGCAGTCAAAGGCTTACGCATCGGTATTCCAAAGCAATATTTCAATGTGGCAGGTTTAGATGCGGATGTAAAAGCACGCGTTGAAGAATCATTGAAAAAGCTTGAGGAAATGGGCGCAACCTTGGTTGAGATTGATCTCAACATGACTGAAGCCTATGTGCCGACTTATTACCTCATTGCTCCTGCGGAAGCATCCTCCAACCTGTCTCGTTACGATGGCGTTCGTTATGGCTATCGCTGTGAAAATCCAAAAGACATTTTAGACCTTTATAAACGCTCACGCTCTGAGGGTTTTGGTGCGGAAGTGCAACGCCGTATCCTGATTGGGACTTACGCCCTTTCTGCGGGTTATTACGATGCCTATTATGTCAAGGCACAAAAAGTACGTCGCCTGATCCAGCAGGATTTTCTAAAAGCATTTGAAAATGTTGATGTGATTGCTGCACCATCCGCACCAACCACGGCGTACAAAATCGGTGCCAACCTCAGCCCGACTGAAATGTATTTAGGCGATATCTATACGCTTGCGGTGAACCTGGCAGGTCTACCAGCGATCAACGCTCCTGTTGGTTTTGATCAAGACAGCTTGCCTGTGGGCTTACAGTTGATTGGTAACTATTGGTCAGAATCACAATTGCTTTCAATTGTGCATCAATATCAACAACATACAGACTGGCATACCAAACGTGCGGCAATTGCTGAGGAGAATGCATAATGGCTGAAGCTCAAAAGTTAAAGTTAATTGACGGTTGGGAAGTCGTTATCGGGATTGAAATCCATACTCAGTTGGCGACCAAGTCTAAAATCTTCTCTGGTTCATCGACTGAATTTGGTCAAGACCCAAACACCCAAGCCAGCCTTGTTGATTTGGCGATGCCAGGTGTATTGCCTGTACTGAATGCCGAAGTGGTTGATCTTGCGATTCGTTTTGGTTTGGGTATTGATGCCTATATCGACCAGGCTTCTGTATTTGCCCGTAAAAACTACTTCTATCCAGATTCGCCAAAAGGCTACCAGATCAGCCAGATGGACAATCCAATTGTTGGCTTGGGTCATATCGACATTCAGCTTGAAGATGGCACTGTGAAGCGTATTGGCGTGACCCGTGCCCATCTTGAAGAAGATGCAGGTAAATCGGTCCATGACCAATTCGAGGGCATGTCGGGTATCGACCTGAACCGTGCTGGCACGCCTTTACTTGAAATCGTGTCCGAACCTGATATGCGTTCAGTTGAAGAAGCTGTTGCCTATATCAAGGCAATTCACACCTTAGTGCGTTGGTTAGGTATTTCTGACGGCAACATGGCTGAAGGCTCATTCCGTGCTGACTGTAACGTCTCATTGCGTCGTCCTGGTCAGCCATTCGGCACTCGTTGCGAGTTAAAAAACCTCAACTCATTCCGTTTCATTGAGCAAGCGATCAATGTTGAAATTGAACGCCAAATGGAAATTTTGGAATACGGCGGAACGATTGATCAAGAAACTCGTTTATTCGACCCGAACAAAATGGAAACTCGTTCCATGCGTTCCAAGGAAGAAGCCAATGACTATCGTTACTTCCCTGATCCAGACTTGTTGCCAGTCATCATTGCCGATGAGCAGATTGAAGCTGCTCGTGCTGCACTTCCAGAGTTGCCTGCTGCTCGCCGTGCCCGTTTTATCACTGACTTTGGCGTAACAGAATATGATGCGCATGTCTTAACGCTGTCGCGTGAAATGGCGGACTTTTATGAAGCGGTTGTGGCTGCTTCTGGTGGTGCCGCTCAAGGTAAAGTCTCTGCAAACTGGGTGATGGGTGAATTCTCAGGTGCTTTAAACAAAGCAGGTCTGGAATTGGCGGACTCCCCTGTTTCTGCTGAGCAATTGGGCGGCATGATTGCACGTATTGTCGATAACACTATTAACGGTAAGATTGCTAAGCAAGTGTTTGGCTTTATGTGGGAAGCAGAGGGTAAATCTGCCGATGACATCATTGCTGAAAAAGGCTTAAAGCAGGAAACCGATACAGGTGCGATTGAAGCGATCATTAAAGATGTACTTGCAGCCAATGAAAAAATGGTTGAAGAGTACAAGTCTGGTAAGGAAAAAGCCTTTAATGGTCTTGTTGGTCAAGTCATGAAAGCTGCAAAAGGTAAAGCCAATCCTGCTCAAGTCAATGAATTGATGAAGAAGTTGATTGGTTGATCCAATTAATAATGTTATATAGGATTGCGTCTTAAACAATTAAGATGCAATCGTTTTCCTAAGAGTTTATAGCATGTCTGTCTATATTAATCGCAATGATACCCAGTACGAAGTTTTTGAAATATTTAACATTATCCTAAAAGATAATGATATTGCTACCATTGAAAGTGATGAGCACGAATTTAAAATCCTTGTCACATTTATAAATGATGATTCTGGAAAAATGTCTTGGGAGTACAAATATTCAGAAGAACATGAATGCCCATTTTTATATTTTAAAAATTGGAACAACCAACGAATGGCTTTTAAAAAAGTTCTACATTTAGGTGAAGTTACAAAATCTAAATTAGAAATAGATTCTGACGTAGAAATTGAAGCTAAAGGAAAATTAGGACTACAAGTTTTCGTTCAACGTACTACTGAAGTAATAAATGCAACGTTACAGTTTGTCTTTGAATATAATCAAGATGACTAAGTGATATTAATATGAACGTGAAATATATTACTCCAGAAGAGTCAAAACAAAATAACGGGACATCTACCGAAAAAGGTATCAAGTACGAGAGCCAGTCAAAAATCACATATTTCGAGGATCTTGATACTGAAGTTATTGTTATTGATTGTCATAAACTTGATAATATTTTAACAAACCACCTCTCTAAAAGAGCATCTCTTGCATCTTGGCAATTACCACTGTCATTTTTTATAACATTTTTTATTGCCTTTTTAACAACTGATTTCAAATATGAGGATAGAATTTCTAATACTTTAGATGGCATTTTGATTTGCTTAATATTAATGACTTTAATATGGACGGTTAGACAAACTTTTCTTGCAATAAAAAACAGATCAAAAGAGACATTAATTGAGCAAATTAAGAAAAATTGTAAATCTATTTAATTAAATTAAAATCTAGATATTTTCATATGATTTTTATTGATGACTCAACAACACACCTAACTTATTCTAAATATCAAGCGTTAAAAAAGTTGTGACTAACCTATTCAAATCATGATCCTGAATCACTTAAATTCTATCGGCAAAACTTCGTTCAATTCAGCAAACTTATAATCCTGTATATTTCTAGTCACGATTTTTATACAACCAAAACTTAATGCAGCAAAGTGTTTAATCGCACCCTCAAAATCTGTAAATTTTGAATCTAAGGCACGGCTAATTCCAACATGATCTACTGGAATCACCACCATAAATTTTAAAATTTGCTTGATAAATAAACGAGCTTTTTCATCACCACCAGATTTTCGTAAAATATAATAGATATTGGCAATGCTATTGGATGAAATACACCCTGTAAAATTACCTTTTTCACATAAAGCTAAAACTTGATGGCTAGCTTCAACAAAAGGCTGACGGGCTAGAGCAACATCCAAAATCACATCAGAATCAATAAAAATACGCTCACTCATAGATGCTTTTCCAAACGTGCATCTGCGAGTAATTCTTTATAATCCTGCCCATTATCCTGTGCTGCAAACATTCCTGTTAAATACTCAGTAATAGGAGCTTGAATCTCATTCACTCTGTTTGATTGTGCTGAAATACGATCCAAATAAGCTTCAACTAAACTGGAAGCACTTTGCTGGTGTTGCTGTGCATAATTCTTTGCTCGTTCAATCACATTTTTATCAATAGACAAGTCAGTTTTGCTTGCATAACCTCACCCCTATACGTATTATTTTTTAGCAAATCATTTTCATTGATGAAGAAAAGTGAATTGATTATTCCCCTCTTGACACGCCCAACTTATTCCAAATCTCAAGTGTTAAAAAGACATCAACAAAATTCCAGAAATATAAGCATTCTTTTTGTACCACGGCAGCTATCTAATTACCGGCTCATCTCTGTAAGTTTCAGCTATTAAAACTTTGGCCTGTTTACAGAATTGATCTTGCTCAGTTTGGCTGAGTTGCACTTTTTTAAATTCCAGAATCTGTAAAGGGGCAGCAAAAGCCGAGGTCGCCAGACAGCCCAAAATCCCTGCAAGCATGACATAGCCAAATATCATTTTATTTTTAACCATCGGATTTCCTTAGGTTATTTCTATATAATCAAGGAATCATTTAATAATTTCTTCAATTTGATCTGGTTACCATTGAAATATCTGATTTCACTTGACTATCAAACTTTTAGAAACATATATAACATCAATTGTTGATCGGAACTTTATATACAATAGCAAGTCGTTTACCATTATCACCAACAGCAAACATTACTAAAAGTTGATTATGCAATATATCAACCGCTAATCCCTCAGGCTCCCAATGCCCCTCTCTCCCATAAGATAAACGATCATATTTTCCTAAAGTCAACTGATCCAGCTTTTGTATTAATTTTCCATCTATAGAATAAACATATAAATGCTTATTATTGGGATTCTGATCTCCAACTCCACCACTTAACAAATAGATATATTTTCCATCCGAAGTCATGGCTTGAAATGCATATTTATTTTTGATTAAATCAGAGTCAATTGACCACTCATATAAATAAGACTGACTTAGATCCGTACCATTTTCTAATTTAACCTTAGTTAAATCAAAAACTCGCATTACCTCTTGTTTATTTTTACGTGAGCGTACAATTAGATATCTAGCATCTGGGGTAATCACAGGCATTGTATAGCCACTTTTTTTATAATTTTTATCAAATAATTGCACAGTTCTTACATTTTTAGGCTCCCCATTTGGAGAATAATTAAAGCCAATAATTTTCCAGCTTGCATCTGTGATACTTGCTCCTGCTGATGCCCAAATTAAACCATTTCGAGGGTCAACCGTGATTCCCTGATGCCCAATAATATCTGTTGGCGATTGATTATCCTGAGCAGTGATCTGTGCTGGACTTAAAGAGTTAAAATTAAAACGATTAACCACCCCTCGATTAGGCTGACCAACAACATGTAAGGAATATAATAATCCTTTAGTTGAATCTACAGCTATCCCTTGTACAACATTATTTTTACCTTTTCCCTTGCGAATCAAGGTGACAATATTCATATCTGAAACCTTGCCGACCTTATTATTTACTGCAATATCCTGCTGTAACACTCCTGCATCCAATGGAAATGACGGAGTGGTCTTTGCCTGAAGTGCTGTAATACTCAAAGGAATAAGCACTAACCATAATATTTGATAAAATTTAGATTTCATTAAAAATTCCCGTTCAATTTAACTTTCATTTATCATAATCAATATGGGCATATCTTGATGCGCCAATATACACACCACATACAATTACTTAACCACACTTTCAATCAAATCCAGTTCCCAAACCCCACCTGCCGCCAAGCCCTTGCACATGCCTGTCCACATGTCTTTGGTATGTACAAATTTCTGTCCATCCCAAACCCATTCATCACTTGACCAGCAGTCTCCAATTCCCCGTCCTTTTTGTGAGCTACTGATCACCCCCTCACCAGAATCTGAGGCATGTTCAGTCACAAAGGCCGCTTTTCCTGCTAAAGACTCATCCAACACCCAGGCTCCATACCCCTCATTATATGCTCCACGCCAGCATACAGTCGTCGCCAATACTTTTTTATTGCTTAATTTGTAGAGTTCAATCGACTGAGGTTTTACGCCATCACTAGTATAAACTCCCTCACAAAAACCATCTTCTTTGGGTGCGGGTTGTGCTGCCATCAATGATTTATACACTGACTGATACTGCTTATTATTAGGTTGTAGGGTTAAATAAGGTTTGCTGGCTGTTTTAACCTGTTTCACCACCAATTTCGGTTGGGCCGCCAAAACTTTAGCTTCGCCCATTTTTCCTTTCCTGACCAATGCCCCTATTGTTCCAACACGTTTCTGAAAATCATCCATTTTTAATAAGCTTGCGGTCATACCCGCATCCGAAATATTCCATTGCAGTCGGTTGTTTTTAAATACTATGTCTGCTTTTCCACTGGCCTGTTGCAACAATCCATTCACCTGTGCTGCGGTCAATCTACCCATAAGTGGAAATTCAGTGCCATCCACCAAGACAGGCCCTAAATCCTTGCCATTGACATAAAAATGAATATTTTTAAGCTGATTTTTTGGAATGGGCGGTTCGATAAAACCATCACCTAGCGCAAACTCACCTGTGACTTGCTGAGCTTTGCCCGCCTGACGTGTCAATAAGATTGATGCTGGATAATCATCACTGGATTCATTGTGATAGCCCGCAGCTCGGCAGGTTCCTGTATTGCTACAGTACATTTCCCATTCCTGATGGCTAAAGGAAATGCCTTTGATTTCCTGAGCAAAACCCATAGAACTCATAGCAAGCAAATAGCAGACTGGCAATATCTTTTTCATGGCTTTCATTTCCCTATTCAATTTATTATGCAATGTTAGAATTTTAAACAAGTTAGATCGTATGTTCTTGTATGAAAGCGTATGTTAATTTTAGACAAAGCTTAAATGACTCAATTAAAAATGAAAAAATCAGGCTTCCTCTCCGCCACTTTAGTTTTTGTTATCTCTATCAGCCATGCAGAAGTCACAACCTTTCAGCCCACATTTCCGCAATTTTCCAGCCACGCCAAACAGCGCAATGCTGAAAACCAGATCTATGCCTTGGGTGAAGTCTCATTTGCCCATGATGTTCGTGTACCTTTTTATGGTATTACCGCCCTCAATCCTGGCGATGATGGATTATTAAAAGACTTTAAGCCATGTTCAGCCCAAAGTTGCCATTTTGATTTTAAGCTAGATGCCAGTCATGCCAAACAGCTAAAATTATTCGCCATACCTGAGATTGGTTTGGTATTGGTACCTAAAGATTGGCAGGATGTAGAAGCAAGTGCGGGAGCAAATGGTACAGGTTCCGCCTTGCTGATGAGTTCAGATCAGAAACAGGCGATTCAACTATATGATTCATCTTTATGTGTTGGTTGCGGTATGCCCTATGCCACGCTTTATTTTCCAGTCTTGCTAAAAGAAAGTATTGAAAATGAGTTTGGCGGTTATACTGATTCACAGAAATTTCTAAATATCGTGTATCCATCCAGACAGGTGGCTTTCTTTAGTTACCAAATTCCAAAGCACAATAACAAGACACATGGTGTCGCCAAATATCTTAATGATGGCGATTTTAATTTTAGGGAAATTAAAGTCACCCTAAGCCAGTCCCAACAGCATCTGGCTGGAACAATTTTAAACTTCTATCATTTTACCCATTAAATCATGCGGTTTGAGATTTTTGGCTTTCCTTGAGCAAATTCAGGAAATGCTCTATTCGAATATTGTTTTCCTTGGCTCGGTAAATGGCATAAATCGGGGCAATACAGGGCTTTTTCGCTTCCAGTGTTCGATAGACAATCTGCTTATTCCAGAAGTCCTGAATAGAGTCAGGTACGATTGAAAGCCCAATGCCAGCCGCAATCAGATTGAGACTTGAGGTTAAACGCGGTGCCTCTTGCACAATGTTGGGATTAAAACCCGCCTGATAGCAATTTGCCAGAATATTATCAAACAGGTCCTGTCCTGCTAATCGTCGGTAGAGTACAAACTCATAAGGTTCCAAATCTACCAGACGGATTGCGCCCTCCCGACTCACCAATGGATGATTATTGGGCAGGGCTACAATCAAGGGTTCATCCAGCACATGCAGACTTTGTACTTCGGCATGAATGGATGCGGGTTTGCGTAAAAACACAATGTCCAGTTTTTCATTGATCACTGCATCTGTTAATGCACTGCTGCTATCCTCTTCCAGATGAATGGCAATTGCTGGAAACTGCTCACGAAACTGGCGTAACACCGCAGGTAGAAATGGATGCAGACCTGCCGAGTTGGTAAAACCAATATTGAGTTGACCCTCCAAACCTTGTGCAATATTTTTCACCCTTTTTGGTATTGATTGGGCATGGGCCAGAATGGTGATCGCTTCCTGATATAACACCTTGCCCGCTTCTGTTACCTCAACCCCACGTGGCAAACGTTTCAGCAAAGTGGTGTCCAGTTCCTCTTCCAGACTTTTAATCAGTCGGGTCAGTGGCGGTTGCTGCATGTGTAAGCGAACAGCAGCCCTGGAAATATTGCTTTCCTCAACCACTGCAACGAAAGCATTCAGCTTATGGATGTCCATTTCATATACCTAAAAAGTATGGTTTATGCAGAAAATAGCATTTGTGAATATAGCATAAATCTTCCATGCTATTTCCAGAATAGATGAAAAGTCAGGTAAATCCAATGAAAGTCCAAACCCTATCAATAGAGCGTGAACCACTCGCAAATGCTCCTGATTGCAAGGCACTTTTTATGGGTTTTATGAAGTTGGGCTTGATGGGTTTTGGTGGTGTTCTACCATTGGCACATCGCATTATTGTTGAAGAGCATAACTGGCTGGATGAAAGTCAATTTACCGACCTGCTGGGCGTGTGTCAGTTATTGCCTGGGGGGAACATCATCAATATGTCGGTTGCGATTGGCATGGAGTTTCAAGGCATAAAAGGTGCGATCAGCTCGGTACTGGGTTTGATCTCGGCACCCACTGCAATCGTGTTGATCCTCTATCAGGTGTACGAATACTTCCAGTATTTACCTGTGGTCAAGCATATGATTCAGGGGCTGGCAGCCGCAGCAGCAGGGTTGTTGTTTGCGACTGGCCTTAAAATGCTCAGGCCAATTTTAAAAAGCTACCTGACCTTTTTTACCATTCTACTCACCTTTGTATTTATGCTCTGGATCAAGCTTCCGCTGGCACTGACCTTGGCCTTTCTGCTTACAATGAACATGCTGGTATTGGGGGTGAAAAAGTCATGATTTTGCTTTCACTTGCAATCGTATTTACCCAATTGTCACTGCTTGCTTTCGGAGGCGGCAATGCCATTCTTCCTGAAATGCAGCATCAGGTGGTGACAGTTCACCATTGGATGACAGCAGAACAGTTTAGCTCACTGTTTGCCATGGCACAGGCTGCACCTGGACCAAACATGATGATCGTGCCTTTGGTTGGATGGCATGTGGCAGGTACAGCAGGTTTGCTGGTCACCTCACTGGCCAAGTTTGGCCCCTCTTCCATCATTACGATTTATGCACTCAAATTTTGGCAGCGTTTTAAGGCACATCCTTTACGGGCACGTTTTGAGAAAGCACTTAAACCAATTACTGTCGGTTTGGTTCTGGTCAGTGCATGGCTGATTGCAGATGCCTCCGCACAAAACCTGCTACTGGTTATAATCGTAATTGTGACCGCGATTCTCGGGATGTTTAAAAAAGTTCATCCGCTCTGGGTTATGGCACTGGGTGCTGGACTTGGGATGTGCTTGCTGTAGTCATAAAAAAACCTGCATCATGCAGGTTTTTTTATTATTGAATGACTTAATCTTTATCAAGAATAGATTCAAATGCTTTTAAACGCTTGTGAATGGATAATAATTCAATAATGGTTTTCCATGAGCTGATTAAGTATTGGAAAGATTCACGCACTTTATCGAAAACATTTCCTATTTGAGTAATGAGTCCAAGTGTCATTTTACCTGCTGCAATTGCTGGAAATAAAACCACCAGACTGTATAAAATATCCAGTTGTCTATACCAGATTGCCACTAGATTAAAATAGGCATAGTGAAAATAAAGTTTGAAATAGTTATATCGAACATGGCTAAATAATTCTTTCAGGGTAAGCGGATCAGCACGATTTTCATGATCTTCACCATAGACCAACTCTTTACGGTAAGCTGCCTCAACCTTTTGGTTATTAAATTGTAGTCCTGGTAATTTCTGACCTACGATCATTAACACCACAGTTCCGACCACAGCCCAGACTATTGCCGCCCATACCAGTGAATGTTCAATTTCACCAACGACTGGTAAAATTGGAACCTTTTCAGACAGCTTGAATAACAACGGCAAGAATGCAACTAACACCATAACAGACTTAATAAGTTCAACACCCAAGTCTTCAACAATCGTAGCAAAACGCATGGTATCTTCCTGAATACGTTGCGAAGCCCCCTCGACATGACGAAGCTGATCCCAGTTTGCAGTGTAGTATTCATTCATGGCGGTACGCCAGCGGAACACATAATGGCTGGTAAAGAATGCGTTGATCACCGCAAATGTCACTGCAACCATCGCGATATAAAGGAATGTCAATGTACCATTATATAAATCATCAATATTTCCACCTTTGTTATCCAACATTTGCTGTATCAGATTATAAAATGGTTGATACCATGCATTGATCGCAACGCTAACCTGTACCGAAAACCAGATATTAAACAGGATAAAGGCTGAACCCCAGATTGACCACTTCTGCCATTTGTTATCGGAAAGGAATCGCCAGAACCCTGCAAACAAGGCGGTCGAAAGCAGAAACCAGAGATAGAACCAAATAAATGCAGGCGACCAGAAACGGCTCACCCCAATTGGCAACTCTGCTTCAGCATAGCCCTTGGGGAACCCCAGATATTCACCCCATCCATGACCACCTGTGTACCAGAGCAGCATGTTCAGGGCCAACCATACCACCACCGAGATAAAAAATGGACGTGGGTTAGGAAAAAATGATTTAAACATCGTGCTTAACAATCCTTGTTGTGTTGCAATTGACGCAAGTACGTCATCCTATAACCTCAAACTTAACTTTGTCTGATAGAAAGTTTAATGAATTGTACTTATTTACCTTCTTTCTCAATTTTTTCATAGCTTTTTGACGAGTATTTACAATTTGTTTAAGTCAACGAAACAATTTTGAACCTGTTACTCTCTGTGACTATATAAACCTTAGGGATTTAATAGACTGGTCTTTAAGGCAAAATCTTGCTGAGCAAATTGTGCAGCGTTTTTCTTACTTTGAATGGCGAGCTCAATTTCAGAAAGCTTTGACTGAGCCGCATCAATCCCTGCCTGCATGGTCATTTCACGTCCCTTAATATCAAAAATATGGGCCTTTTCACGCAAGTCAGGTTGAATCACCACATCCGCATCTTTCAGCTCTTCTTCAGCCAGACGGCCCTGCATAATATTAATATTCTGGTTAAACAAGCCCCAGACATTGGTGGTTTCCGTGTGGATCGGCTGGGCCAGAATATCCACCGCAATCACTACATCCGCCCCTAGGTCACGTGCAACCTGAACAGGCACAGGACTCACCAGCCCGCCATCAACATATTCAACATCATGAATTTTGGTGGGTACAAACATGCTGGGGATTGAGGCCGAGGCACGAACCGCCTGTCCAGTATTGCCATAGTTAAATACTGTTCTGCTGCCATCCTTAAGTTCGGTTGCCACCACATACATTGGAATCTTGAGCTTCTGCAAGGGCGTGTTATGTACCTGCTGGTTGATATAGTCCTCAACCTTTTTACCGTTAAAAAACCCTTTTAAGCTGACATTGACATCACGAACGTCATTGGCTTTCAGCTTTAGGGCAATGTCACGCAACTCGGCGGCGGTTTTGCCACTGGCATAGATTGAACCAACGATACTTCCAGCACTCGTACCAACAATAAAGTCTGGACGAATCCCCTGTTGTTCCAGCACCTCTATCACCCCAATATGGGCATAGCCACGTGCGCCACCACTCCCCAAAACCAAAGCGATTACGGGACGTTTTTGCTGTTGTTTGATATAGCTATAAGGCTGGCTCACCACTTGTGCCTGGGCATCTTCAATCGCTGGACGTAAATGTGAGGTTGTTTGGCAACCTGTTAAAATGATTACTGAAAGTCCAAGTATGCATGATTTAAGCCGTTTCATATGCAGTTGTTGCCATATTTACTGTGTTTCCAGCTTAAATTTTAGCTCTGCCCAACCTGAAATGCTGTATCAGTTTTTTTGCTGCTGTGACCAGCAATTCATAAAAAAGCTCCTCGAAAGGAGCTTCTATCAAAATCACCAGATATCTGAACCAACTTTTTTCTTTAGTTCAGGATATTGATCAATCTTGAACTCTGGTTCCTTAATACCTTTCTTAAGCTGAGAGGTATAGTCTTTCAGCAAAGTGCGTGCCATTGGCGTTAACAGCAGGATTGCCACAAGGTTGATGGTCGCCATGATACCCATAAACAAGTCCGCCATCGACCAAACCAATGGAACGCTGCCAATCGCACCGAAATACACCATCACCAACACAAAAATGCGGAAGATGAACATCACTTTTGGGCTGTTATTGATAAACTGCACATTACTTTCCGCATAGGCATAGTTACCCAGTACTGCTGAATAACAGAACAGGAACAACAGGATCGCAAGAAAGTCACCACCCCAGCTTCCCACCTGGGATTCCAAGGCACGCTGGGTCAGTTCAACACCGACAAAGCCTGCATCGTGGTAGACACCCGACACCAGAATGATGATTGCGGTACTGGTACATACAATAAAGGTATCAACAAAAACACCCAGCATTTGCACAAGACCCTGGTTCACAGGATGTTTTACATCCGATGCCGCTGCCGCATTTGGTGCAGAACCCATACCCGCTTCGTTTGAGAACAGGCCACGCTTGATTCCCTGCATCATGGCCATAGAGATCATGGCACCAAAGAAACCACCTGCTGCCGCATTAAACTGGAATGCTTCAGTGAAGATCAGCCTAAAAATACCTGGCAGCAATTCATAGTTGCTTATGGCAATGTACAGGGCAACCGCTAAATAAAGCCCAGCCTTTAAGGGTACAAACATTTCCGCAAATTTGGCGATACGCTTGATTCCCCCAAAGATTGCAATTGCAACCATCACCACCAGCGCCAGCCCCACCCATGAGATTTCCAGATCAACAGCACCTAGATGGACAATTGGGTTGGCCTTGTCCCAACCCCATGCATGGGAAGAAGCATTGGCAATGGCATTGATCTGAACAGAGTTAAATACAAAACCGTAGGTAAAGATCAGTGCAAGCGCAAAGACAACACCAAAGGCCTTACTGCGTAACCCTTTGGTAATGTAGTAGGCTGGCCCTCCCCGAAACTGCTGGGTATTGTTGTCCCTGACTTTAAATAGCTGAGCCAGTGATGATTCAATAAAAGCGGAACTCATACCAAGTACTGCGGTAAACCACATCCAGAATACAGCACCTGGCCCACCAACGGCGATTGCAATTGCAACGCCTGCGATATTTCCCACACCAACACGACTTGCCAGGCCCGTTACAAAGGCCTGAAACGGTGTCAGGCCATGCATATCCTTTTCCGCCTTACGGCTTCCCTTCATCACCTTGATGCTATGAAAGAACATTCGGATCTGTACGGCTTTGGTTGCCACTGTATAAAAGATACCCACTGCCAGTAGAAAAATAACCAGGAAATCCCATAGGGGATCATTGAAAAAACTAACCCAGGCCATCAGGGTGTCATTTAATTTTTCATTCATCACTTATTCGCTTTAGATATTTTATGTACGACCGTACATATACGATCACAATGGATGAATCAAAAAAGCCCCATGTGGGGCTTTTGATCCGAATTAGACAAAGAATTTCAAAATGAGTTGAATGACCGTTGCATTGATCAAGTCAACAAAGAACGCGCCACACAGCGGCACAATCAGGAATGCTTTATGGGACGGGCCATACATATTGGTAATCGCCTGCATGTTTGCAACCGCAGTGGGTGTTGCTCCCATACCAAAACCACAATGACCTGCCGCCAACACGGCAGCATCATAGTTTTTACCCATGACACGGAACGTCACGAACGCGGCATATAGCGCCATGGTGAGGGTTTGCGCACCAAGAATCACCACTAAAGGCCCAGCCAAATCTGCCAGTTGCCATAATTTGAGTGAAAGCAGGGCCATGGCCAAATAAAGGGAT
This sequence comes from Acinetobacter sp. GD03645, assembly GCF_029845285.1. NCBI lineage: Bacteria > Pseudomonadati > Pseudomonadota > Gammaproteobacteria > Moraxellales > Moraxellaceae > Acinetobacter > Acinetobacter sp. GD03645. The sequence continues at coordinate 129,258 of NZ_JAOCLL010000007.1, forward strand.
AATGAGGCATTCCCAAAAACATCAATTGCACGGTCAAAAATATCAACCTTTAATATGCTTTCCAGAATGTTGCGCAAAACAACACCACCGCCCAATGCCCAGACAAAAGTTGGCAGCTCAAACCAGGTGCCTTTGCTATAACCTGTCATAAACTCGGCAAATGCCAGACATGCAGCAAACAGACCCAGTGTGGTAATGGCATTATCCGCAGTAATCAAACGGACTTGATGTGGATTTTCAAATGGCGCAAGTTCATCAGGATGCTGGTCGAGATGGGTATCACGATTCTTGATCTCGGAAGAGGTTTTTGCATGGGCAAGGCTATAACGGTTAATCAGCAGCTTGGCCAATGGACCGCCGATAATCCCACCAATAATCAGGCCGAAAGTTGCACTTGCCATACCCAATGCCAAAGCGCCTTGGATACCATGCTGCGTCTCAAGAATTTCGCCCCAAGCACCCGCAGTACCGTGCCCACCTGTCAGTGTGATTGAACCTGCAATCAAACCAATCAGAGGATCAATACCTAACAACGATGCAAGACTCATCCCGACAACATCTTGTACGATGATGAATGTAGCGACACAGACCAGAAAAATGACTAATCCAATACCACCCTCTTTGAGCTTCATAAAGTTGGCACTTAGACCAATGGAAGCAAAGAAGATCAGCATAAAACTAGTCTGTAATTCGGTACTGAATACAATACTGTAGCCCCAGAGTGAATGCACCAGCAGGGAAACCACTGCTGCCACCAAACCGCCTGCGACAGGTTCAGGAATGTTGTAGCGTCTTAAGAAATCAATTTTGTTGACCAGTAAACGTCCCAATAACAGAACGATCACTGCCGAAATTAGCGTGTAGAAACCATTAAAAGTAAATTCCATATTTTATTCCATTTATTCTATTTGTTATGTAGATGAACAAGCGCTGTAACGATGGCGCGAAAGTGCTGCATCTGTTCTTGCCCACTGGCAGCATAGGCATTTGTTCATCATGGAAGTTGCAACGGTTATTGCCAAGTCCTGAATAAATGGCTTACGGATGAGAGGTAAACTCATGAGAAGCTCCTGTATCTGGTGTATATTTCAACATTTTCCACAGGCATAAAATTGGATAAATTCGATATGCCTGAGCTAGAAAATTCCCCTCACCGTGTTAGCAAGGAAAGCCTAATCAATTTTAAAAAAGGGCGTATTATGCATAAATTTAGAATATTGTGTGTATTTTTTTATTCTAGGGGCAATTACAGCCCTAATATATATCAATAAATATTACTTCTATTTCATTGTGTTACAAATACATTTAATTTTCACATAAAGAAACAAAAGAATAAAAATATATCTGTTTTTATAAGGCAGACCTCATTTAGATATTTTTAGCCAAAATCCAATCTACGACTAAAAAGTCATCTGCAAAAGTTATTTATTACTTTATAGTCTCATTCCATGAGAAAGACCATAAAAGATGAGGAATTTTTATGAACATGGAACAAGTCCGCCACGTCGATGATGCCATTACATCCCGCCATTCAGTACGTGCGTTTCTGGATACCCCTATTGAAACCCAAACCATTAAGGACATTTTGGCGGTTGCCAGTCGGGCACCGTCTGGTACAAATACACAGCCGTGGAAAGTGTATGTGGTGACAGGTAAAAAACGAGCTGAAATGATTGACCGTGTTTGTAACGCACAAATGGAAATGTTTCAAAAGCCAGAACTCGCTGGGCAGTATCAGGAAACCTTTGCTTATTATCCTGAAACATGGGTTTCACCTTTTATTGACCGTCGACGTGAAAATGGCTGGGGACTCTATGGTTTGCTGGGGATTCAAAAAGGGGAAAAGGAAAAAATGGCGGCACAGCAATTGCGTAACTACCAGTTGTTTGATGCACCTGTTGCCCTGTATTTCACAGTAAACAAGGCAATGGGCATTGGTTCAAAAATGGATATTTCCATGATGATTCAGAATGTTATGGTTGCAGCTAAGGCAAGGGGTTTGGATACCTGCCCACAAGCCGCATGGAACCATTTCCATCCAATCGTACTGGATGTGCTTGGCGCACCTGACGATGAAGAATTGGTGTGCACTGTTGCCTTGGGCTATGCAGACCCCGACCATATTGTAAATACCTTTATTACACCACGCGAAGCTGTTGAAAACTTTACTGTATTTGTGGATTAGAATCATTTAACCTTATTTCTCCCTTTGATATTCATCGGGAGAAAGCTTAATAAAAGCAATAAAAATCATTTATTTAAAATATTAGGGGTCTCCATGTCAAATTCCAGGGAGTTGTTTAGGCTCTACCCAGCTGTATTACTTCTTTTCTTATCCTCCACAGCCTCTCATGCTGAAGAAACGCAGGAGTCCTCAGTACCAAGTGAGATAGAACAATCTTCAGTACAAAGCCAATACCAACAGGAACTTCATGAAAAGATTAAACGGGCAAGAGAGGCCGCACGACAACAAACTGAACAGCAACTCCAAGAACAACAAGCGATACAAGAACAAAGGATTGAGCAATTAACACAGCCTAAAACCACTACAACGACTGAATATGTACGTATCGAATCCACTCAACCAGCAGAAGCAGCTCCAGTACAACCAGCGAACATGACTGAAACAAAGAGTTCAGGTGGTTTCCCATTCTTTTTTATTATTGCCTTTGGGATTTTAGGATTTATTGGATGGAAATTTTTTAAAAACAGCGATCAATCTCATACCAGAAAACGTAATCGGCCTACCCCTCAAAGACCGAATGGGTCAGGGCATAGCACACATTCACAACAAAATCAGCAACAAACCCAGAATTCATCTTCACAACAGCACAATGAACAACATTCATCTCATACTCATTCAACACAACAGCAAGCACCACTTCAAACCAGTGACCGAGTCAAAACTGTTCTAGATGACTTCTTTTCAGCAGAACCACAAATTCCAATGGCGTACAGACAGCAGCTCAATGATACTCATCTAGATTTTACTGCCGAAAGCCTACATCGTCTTGATCAGATATTATCCTTAATAAAAAAACAAACTAAGCCTGATTATGCACAATATTGTGAGGAACAGCCTTATCAGCAATTTGTGATTTTTTGCGGAATTTATTTGGGTACAACCATTGCTCGCATCACCCATCAATCGATTAAATGGTTTTCATATGAAGAAATGAAAGCCTTTAATCAACGAGATGATTTTCCACAAACTTTAGGTACATTTATAAGTTGTATGATTGGAAATGGCTTTCATCATTTACCTATTGAAATTATTTGTGATGGCTTATTTACTGATCAACCACAAGAGACTTGTAGAGAACGCTTAAGCTATTATCAACAACATGCAATCCCACTTATCCCGATCCCAGAGGATAATAAAAATTTATCTATAAAAGCACAAAATGATATGGAACAAGCATTTGTTAGCGCAATGCAAATAGCAGGATTTTTAGCACATAACAGCCTATATATGATTGAAGGCGGTTCATCATTAACGTCAACTATTATTCAAGCAACTAAAGAAAAAATCTTATTACAAAGATTGATGTACGATGATCCTGCAAAAGAGGGACACAAATTACTTAAAACCAATCCAGAGCATTATCCAAGACAGGCTTTTGTTGAAGATATTTATGCCAACCTCCCGATGGAACGCATTGATGCATTAAGCCTACATATTCATTCTTATGCACCCTATCCAGCACAATGGGTTGTGATTATTCCCTACCAGTATAAAGATGGAAAATTTGAATTTTATACGCCACTTTCTTCTGGCTCTTCCACTGCCGCTGAATTAAATCCATTATTGTTTAAAGCCTTTTGGCAAGGATTTGATGACTTTACATCACCAACCAATACCCGCCAATATTATGTTGCATCCAAGCAACTAATTTAAATCAGAAGTATCAGACAGATGTTTTATCTGTCTGATATTTACCTCACAATCTCTATGTGCAATTTTAATATTTAAGCAGCAGCATTCATCTGCTTACCCACTTTAAAGATCGCAAATAGTCCCGCACTGGTAAACATCAACATCATCAATCCCATATTGAGTGATGCTTTCCAAATCAGGAAGTTTAAAATTACCCCGCCCAACAAGCCACAGGCGAACTGCATACTGCCCATGATGGCACTGGCTGTTCCTGCCCGCGCGCCCTGTTTCGACATGGCCAAAGCCATTGCATTAGGCCCAGTTAGGCCAATCCCTGAGACGACCAGAAATAAACCTGACATTAACAGCCAAAGGGGTGCATGGGTCATAACCCCAGCACAGACCACAATCAATGCACCAAAACATTGAATTGTCCCACCTAAGCGCAAGCGTGGAAAAATATCCATACGGGTATTAAGGTGTTTATTCAGTGAGGACATCAGCATAATCCCGCCCGCATTCAGCGCAAAGGCATAGGAGAATTGCTGCTGTGACAACCCATACTGCCCCATAAACACAGCGGAGGCAGAGCTGATATAACAGAATAATGCCGCACCCGTCAGACAGCCTGCAAACATTGGTCTTCTAAAACTTTCATCTTTTAAGATTGCGGCGTAAAGGGTCGTCACCTGATAAAGAGACAAATTTAAACGGCGTTCTACAGGCAAGGATTCCTTAAAGAAGAAATGTACACACAACCAACAGATTACCCCAATCACCGCCAAAGTGATAAAAATAGCCTGCCACGGGAAAAATGTTAGAATCCAGGCACCAAACATAGGTGCAAGAATCGGTGCAAGCCCCATCACAATCATCATGCTGGAAAAGGCCTGCGCAGAACCCTGCATATCCAGACGATCACGGATGGCCGCCCTGGCAATCACCACCCCGACACAGCCACCCAAAGCCTGAAAAATACGTGCGGCGATCAAGGCCCATTCATTGCTCACAAAAACACAGGCCAAACTGGCAACCACATACAAGGCCAAGCCAAAATACAAGGGGGTTTTGCGCCCAATACGGTCACTTACAGGCCCATAAATCAGTTGTCCAATCGCAAGTCCTAGAAAATATGCAGGTAAGGTATTGGCAATCATCTGCATACTTACCCCAAACTCATCCGCCATTTGTGGCAGCGCGGGTAAATACATATCAATTGATAATGGACCTAAAGCTGTCAATAAAGCCAGCAATAATATCCATGCTGTTGAATATTGACGCTGACGAGGTTGCTCTGCCTGCATAATACTGTACTTTTCATGTTAATCATGTTTGCAAGCTTAGCATCCTCACTGTATTTGTGCATAATATGAGTGATAAAATCGATAGCAGAATACAAAAAGGATTAACCTTGAATCCCTGGTTCGGACGTTTAAAACAGGCAACCTACAACACCACGTTCATGTATAACGTGCGTATGCTTATTGCTTTTACAGGCACGGCTTTTGTCCCCTATCTGCTCAATTTCCAGCTTGCTACCATTCCACTGACACTGGGTGTAGTCGCCGCAGGGATCAGTGACATTGATGACCGTTTTTCCGTGCGGATCATGAACCTGATTTATACTTATATCGGCTTCTTTATCACTGCGGCATCGGTTCAGTTACTATTTCCCTATCCTGCCGTTTTTGCAATCGGGTTGATTGTTTCCTGTATCGGCTGGATTTTACTGGGTTCGCTGGGTCGGCGTTATGCCACCATTGCCTATGGCTGTCTGGTGGTTTCAGTCTACTCAATGTTGGGGGTACACCTGTTTGAACAATGGTATCTACAACCAGCCTTATTGGTGGCTGGCGCAGCCTGGTATGGGCTGCTTTCCACCATTAGCTTCCTGTTATTTCCTGTGCGTAAATTGCAGGATCAGCTCTCTGCGTCATATCATGCGCTGGGTAGCTTTTTATTTGCCAAGTCCAATCTGTTCGATGTCGACATGACCCCATCAAGCTATCAACAAAGCATGATTGATCTAGCGTTGGAAAATGGCAAGCTGATTTCCATCTTCAATGACATGCGTATGGCGCTGCTGACCCGCCTCAAGGGCGATCGGGGCCAGAAAGATACACGGCGTAGCTTGCAGTATTATTTTGTTGCGCAGGATATTCATGAGCGGGCAGATTCAGCTCATATTGACTATCAGAAACTGGCCAAGATTTTTCAGCACAGTGATATTTTATTTCGATTCCAGCGTATCCTGACCATTCAGGGCAAAGCCTGTCAGGACTTGGCGAACTGTATTTTAACCCGTACCCGCTATGTACATAACAAACGCTTTAAGCACAGCTTTGAAAATTTAAGGCTGTCGCTGGAAAAGTTGCATGCAGACCAAGTCTATGATCAGGTGCGGATTAATGCCCTGTTTGCACTTTATCAAAACTTAAAGTCAATTGATGCCCAGCTCCAGAATCTGGAGACTGAACGCAACATTCAACTGATCAATGCCCAGCAGGCGGAAAACCAGCTCAAGGATGATGACCTGAAAGGCTGGAATGACATGATGGTACGGGTCAAGCAGCACCTGACACCTGAATCAGTGCTGTTCCGCCATGCGGTGCGTCTGTCCATTGTCCTATTTATCGGTTACATCTTCATTCAGTTAACCAATATTGCCTATGGTTACTGGATTCTACTGACTGCCCTGTTTGTCTGTCAGCCAAACTTTAACGCGACCAAACGCCGTTTGTATTTACGAATTGTCGGCACCCTGATTGGAATTATTGTCGGTCTGGCGATTATTTACTTTATTCCCTCACTTCAGGGACAACTGGTCATGTTGGTGCTCAGTGGGGTTTTATTTTTCGAGTTACGTAGTAAACAATATGCCCAGGCAACCGCCTTTATCACCATTCTGGCCTTGATCAACTTCAATCTAGATGGTTCCGCCTTTGCCGCAGGTTTGCCACGCCTAATTGACACCCTCATTGGCTGTGCACTGGCATGGTTTGGGGTCAGCTTTATCTGGCCCGACTGGAAGTTCCGCCGCCTGCCACGCACCATTCAACGTTCACTGCAAGCCCAATGCAAATATCTGGCGGAAGTAGTGACGCAGTATCATCAGGGACGGAATAATGCCCTGAACTACCGCGTGGTCAGACGGGCGGCGCATAACAATGATGCGGAAGTTGCATCACTCATTTCCACCCTTGCAACCGAACCCAATATTGATCCCACCCAGAAAGCACAGGCATTTGAGTTTCTCTGTTTAAGCCATACCTTTCTCAGTTATATCGCGGCCTTGGGTGCGCACCGTGAACGCATTGAAGACCCTGAGATATTAAGCCTGTTGGATCAGGCACTGGATGATATTCAGGGCGCACTGTTAAGAGATGAAGTGCCTGATCTTTCTTCACAAAATATGTTGCAAAGCATACGGGAACGCCTGAGCCGCAATGATGAAAATGACCAGAAGTCGCTGATTATTTTACAGCAGCTTTCCCTGATCCTGAGTATTTTGACCCGTTTAAGTATGTTGAAACAGAGTTTAAGCCATGAACCCCATGAGGATGGCACCGAGTTTGCCTCACTTTAGGGATTATTGGTATTTCAATCGTCCCTATGATTCGCTATTGGCCTAATATCTTTGCATGCCAATCAATGGTAAACTTAACCCAGTTCTAAACTCATTTTTTAAACTATGACCGCCAAAACGCTATACGCTTATACGCTACAACCCGTTCCTTACGAAGTTTCTGAACAAGAACAACGTCAAGCCCAACTTATGATTTGGCGTGGTACCAATAAATTCAGCCGCAAGGCCTGGCTGATTATGATTGCACTTGTGGTGCTTTCACTGGTAGCAGCAGGCCTAATCAAGTACTACTCCACCTATTCAACCGCGATTTGCTGGGTGGTGATCATTGGTGTGGTGCTGTTCTACCTCATCAAGAAGTTTGGTCTTGAATGGTATGTGAAACGTAAAATGAACGAGTTCCCTGTGCAGGAAATCAAGGGGATTCGTTTAGGTGTACAGCCCCACGGGATTGTGATGCGTCAGAAAATGGGACTTCAGGAAGGTACGGCGACCATCGGCTGGAAAGATATTTACGAATGGTACAATACCCCTGATTTTATTTTGGTTAATTTCAAGGTAAAAACACCAAAAGGTGAAGAGCAGCAAGGTGCCTACATCCTGCCAAAACGCATGGATTCAAAGAATTTCTCATTTAATACAGTACGCAAGCACTTAAATGAGACGGTTGGTGCGGCTAAACCGCTGTAATCAGATCCAGCAATAAGCCGTATATAAAAAACCCAGCCTAAGCTGGGTTTTTTCTTATTGCCATCTACCAGTTTACCTTTAAAGACACAACGCCATTGATGGCTTCACCAATGCTTGCCCAGGTTCCACTCGAAGCCCAATATTTTTTATTCAACAGATTGTTAATGTTTCCATTCACCACCGCATCATGCCCATTCAGTTTAAACTTATAGGAGAGGCCTGTATTTACAAGTGTATAGGCAGGTACCTGTATGGTATTGTCTGAACTAATATAGGAAGAACCATTATAACGGACATTGCCATGCAGGCTTAGTCCATCAATTGCCTGAATTGCATATTCAGCATTGGCAACACCCGACCATTTGGCAAGGCCTGCGGGCACTTTACCCTCAATCGCCTTATTGGCTTCTGCAACCTCATCAATACTGGCATCCAGATACATCATCCCCAATCCAAGTTTTAATGCATTGGTTGGCTTATATGTCCCACTCAGCTCCAAGCCCTGATAATTGGTTAAACCATCCTGAGTTAAATATTTTAAGCCATCTTGAATGCTGTCCATTGTTGCAGCTCTTTGCATTTTAAACAGAGCGGCGGTTATACCAAATGGATTGACATTATATTTCACACCCAGTTCATATTGCTTACTTATTGTGGCTGGCAATACCTCACCTGCATTGGCATATTTCTCACCAACCCTAGAACCCGCCTCCAAACTCTCAACATAACTCGCATACAGGGTGGCTTCAGGTACAAATTTATAAAGTAAGGCAATTGTTGGTGTGGTCTCCTTAGTGTTATATCCCGAATCAACTGTTGGATCGTGATCCACATCCTCCTGGTCATAGTAGGTATGCCGTAATCCTAAAATAGCCTGCCACTGTTCATTCAGCTTAATCGTATCACTTAAGAAAGCATAGCTCTGAGCGGTCTGACTACCTATATCTGGTTCCAAACTAAAATCTGGTGTATTGGCAATTCTAAAAGAGGTTGGCGAATACAGGTTCGCTGTATAATCCGTAGACCAATACGATTGCTTAGACCATCTGTCAGTACTTTTGGTATAGCCTCCCCCTGCGACCAACTCATGCTGAATCTTGCCCGTGGCAAGATTTCCAGTCAGCATTGCCTGATTCATTAGCGTTTCAGATACACCTGCAAACTGGTATATGGTTCCGTCATAATCCCCAGCAGTATTTAATAAACTGGCAAAGGTGAGATTGGATTCATGTAGTTTTCGGGTATAGCCAAACTGGTATTTAACATTCCAGTCCTCATTGATCTCCCAGCCCAACCCTGTAGAAGCAGTAAAGGTATTGGTTTTATAAAAGGAATTATCAACCGTCAAATTATCATAGTCATAAGTTACCTTAGGCAATTTTTCGGTTATAGCGGAAAAGTCAAATACTGGGGGTTCATGCTCGGTTTTATTATTTTCATAAGTAAAATTGGCGGTCCACTTTAAATGATCCGTAATTTTTTTATCCAGCGCCAAAGATGTCACAAAGCGGTTCTGTTCAGCGTCATTATAGGCTTTGCCCTGATCCCCACCTACAACAAAACGATATCCCAAATCGACGGCATCAAGATAGTTGCTGGTATCAATTAAAGCTGAAAATGTACTTGGGTTGCGATAACTGACTTCAACACTGGTTTCTGGACTGTCTTTAGGTCGTTTAAGTTGGTAACTAATTGCTCCGCCAGGGGAACCGAACCCATACATAAAGCCTGTTAAGCCTTTTAACACAGTGACACTTTCAGCCGCTTCGGATGGAAAATCCCCGCCCCAATTCAAGGCCATTGGAAAACCATCAACATAGTAATTGCTGACTCCAAGCCCACGAACTGACGTTCCCCACCAGTCCGTTGCCATCGCAGCACTTTGACTATAAACAGCAGGGTCATTGATAAAAATCTGCCCTAAGGTTTTCGCACCACGTTTTGCAATGTCGTTACTTTCAACCACCGTTACAGAAAAAGGGGTGTCTAAAATGGATTTATTGCCAAGAACGCCTGACTGTGTCCGCTTTTTTAATCCGACAGGCTGATCATCCGCTGCAACCTTAATCACGGGAAGCTGTGACGCGTTGCCATCAACCGCCGATTGTGCCATACCATTCACCGCAATGCTGTTGAGCTGCCCCACCTCACGAACTGGTTTTGATCGCTGTGGTGTGTTTTTAATTTTTTCAATGCTCCAGCCACCGTGGTCACGCTGTACCAGTTGTAGTTGGGTACCTTTTAAAAGCTGTTCAAACCCATCGGCAATACTGTAGGAACCACTCAGCCCCTGTGTATTCATCCCCTTGGTGAGTGCTGGGTCAAATGACAATGCCACACCTGACTGCATGGCAAAACTGGATAATGCCTGTCCCAGTTGTCCTGATTTAATCTCATAATGCTGCTGTGCTTGCTCATTGGCAGCATAGGCGGTGACTGAAATACCCAATGCGGTACTGAGCACAGCAATCCGTATTGCCTGTGCAAGCACGTTTTTCCCCTGTTGAGCGTACATATTCCCCCCTGATCAATATTCATGATACGTTCCTGATCTATGCCAGTTGAAAATAAAAATCAGCTCAGGAAAAAACAGATTTTTTTGTTTTTATTTTGCCTGCTGCACGACTGTCCAATAGCCACCTGCATACTTCTCAATCTCCAGACCATAGGTTTGGACCAGCATTGCATAGACTTTTTCCAGATCATCAATTGGGTAGCTGCCTGATATCTTTATATTTTCAATTTCGCTATCCACCCGAATCATCCCTTTTTGATAAAATTGCAAACGTTCAGCAAAATCTTTTAATGTCATTTCATTGACCATTAAAAAGCCTTTGGTCCAGGCAATATTGCTCTCCTCAAAAGGTCTGACCTTACTGATATGCCTTGCATCAAAGCTTAGCTGTTGCTGGGTTTCAATGATTTGCTGCTGTTGTGATTGATGGGGTGACACCTGCACCCGCCCTTGTGTCACCGCCACCTGTGAATATTCAGGCATCATTTTCACCAGATATTTTGTCCCCAATGCCTGTGCTGTACCCTGTCGGGTGCTGACAAAAAATGGACGCTTCAACGGGTCATGCTGGGTTTCTATCCAGATTTCACCCTTGCGTAACACTACTGTACGTTGCCGATCGGTATACTCCACATCAATTGCGGAAGATGCATTGAGCAGCACCATTCCCCCATCAGGCAACACAACACGTTTTCGCTCACCTACCCCACTACGATAATCAGCCAACCATTGCTGTTGCTCGCTGGCAAGATACAGGCCTGAACAGAGCGGCAAAAATGCCAGTAACCACAGATATTTTTTATAAGACTGTGTGGAGGAATGTCCAACTTTTTGCATCACAGGAATGGCAATGTCTAACGGCACATCTGAAAATTTTGTTTGCAGCAACAAGGCCTTTTGCCAGATTTTTTGATGCAGTGGGCTTTGTTGCTGCCATTGCTGTAACTGTTCAAGTTCCTCTAAAGAAAGTTCCCTTTCTTGCAGCCGCATGAGCCATGTACTGGCTTCAGCTAAAATTTGCTGCTTATTCACACTTGGCATCAGCTTAAATGTCCTCGGCGGCCAGCATAAGGTCCAGACAATGCATATAGGCACGCTGAATATTACGTTTCACTGTACTGACCGAAATTCCTAGTCGATCCGCAATGTCCTGATACTTGAGTTGCTCCAGTTGGGCATACAGAAATGTTAAGCGTACGGTATCAGGGAGTTCAGCCAACAATTCCACAATTTCAGTTAATGTTTCAATAATCAGGATTTGGCGCTCTGGTGATGGATGCTCCCGTTCAGGTTGCTGTGCCAGCACCTCCAGATAAGCCCGTTCAATCTCCTTGCGCTGCAACCAGTTCACCATCAGGCCTTTTGCAACATTGACCAGATAAGCCCGTGGCTGCTGAAGTTCCAGTTGTTGCTGTCGTGCCAAAATCCGAACAAAGGTATCCTGTGCAAGGTCAGCAGCATCGGCTGAACTTCCCATTTTTTTATAGAGCCAGTGATAAATCCAGGTATGGTGTTGCTGATAGAGTGTTGAAAACTGCTGGTTGAGCGAGGAAGATGACATGGAATACGCATTCCATTATACAAATAATAATTATTATCATTTAATTTTCTTATAAATTCAATTGCAGTTTATCGCCAAGCTTTAGTCCTTTTCCAAATGTTACCAGTTATCTTCCTACTTATTTTATATAAGGTTTATTAACCCATATTTGAAAATAAGAATCAAAATCAATATTATCTACAAAATCCATATTCTATTCTTATTGTTGGGTTATATTTACAGAAATTCCATTATCTTTCCATTTTTACCCATGTTTAAGAAAACTCTTTTCCAGATTCATTGGTTTCTCGGAATCAGCGCTGGCTTGATCCTCTCCATCATGGGAGTGACAGGAGCCATTTACTCCTACGATCAACAAATCTTAAAAATGATCAATCAGCAAAGTTATGTGGTACAAGCCGCAGCGACACCCAAGCTAACACCAGCGCAACTTTATCAGCATTTCAACCAGCAACAACCTGGAATTGAGATCAACAGCATTACCCTCTCTTCCGACCCAACCGCCTCTTCTACAGTCAATATCAAGAAAGAAGGTGAACGGCGTGGCTATAACATGATGGTCAATCCCTATACTGCCGAGGTTCTGCCTGAGATCAAGGGGCGGGAATTTTTTCAGTTTATTCAGCGTTTACACCGTTATCTGACGATGGGTGATTTTGGCAAACAGCTGACAGGTGCTTCTGCGCTGATGCTGATTTTCTTCGTATTGAGTGGACTTTATCTGCGTTTTCCGAAGAAACACTCATTTAAACAATGGTTCTTTATCAAACCCAAGCTAAAAGGTCGCAACTTTATCTGGGACTTACATGCGGTGGTTGGAACCTGGGTGGTTGTATTCTACCTGTTGTTTGCATGTACAGGTTTATACTGGTCCTATGACTGGTGGCGTGCGGGTATGTTCAAGGTCATGGGGGTCGAACAGCCCCAACGCAATGAGCACAATAATGAGCGCGGTCAGGCCAAATGGCCTGAATTATCCCAGCAACAGGTCAGCAGCATTCTTGACCAGACATGGACAAACGTCAATGCACAGATTGGCGGCAAATACTCTGCCCTCACCCTAAACATTCCCAAGCATGATGACGCAAAGCTAGAGCTATCATTCGTTGACAATATTCCACAGCATGAACGCGCACGTAATCAGGCTGTCTATAACTATCAGCAGCAAAAAATTGAAAAACTAGAATTATATGAAGATAAAAAGCTCAATGAGAAAATCATGAGTAGCATGCTGCCTGTGCATCGTGGCAGTTTCTTTGGTTCAACCTACCAGTTCATTGCCTTGCTTGCCTCACTAGCAATGCCTCTGTTCTTTGTGACAGGCTGGATGCTGTACCTCAAACGCCGTAAACAGAAGAAACTGACGCTGGCAGCACGCCAATCGCTTAACTCACAACAGATTGATCCAAATGCAGTTCCTTGGTTGATTACTTATGCGTCTCAAACAGGTGTAGCTGAGCAACTGGCCTGGCGCACTGCCACCAGCCTACAGGAGGCACAGCAACCGACTGTGGTAAAACCCATTCAGCAACTCACTGAACAGGATTTACAGCAGGCACAGCAGGTTCTATTCGTGGTCAGCACCTATGGCACAGGTGAAGCGCCCGACCTGGCAGCAGGATTCTGTAAAAAGCTCATGCAACAGACGCCTGACCTCAGTCACATGCAATATGCGGTATTGGCGCTCGGTTCCAGAGAATATCCAGACAGTTACTGTAGTTTTGGTTATGCGGTTGATAAGTGGTTAAAACAATGCAATGCACAGGCATTTTTCGAGTTAATCGAAGTGGACAATGCAAATGCCAATGACATTCAACGCTGGAATCAGGCCTTGTCTGTGGTAACTCAACATGAACTGCATGCCATGAATATTGAAAAGGTCTTCGATCAATGGACACTCAGTGAACGCCATGTACTTAATCCAAATAGTTTGGGACAGGCAGCCTATAATATTGAACTGACAGCACCTTATGACATTAGCTGGCATGCGGGAGATATTGCCGAGATTCAACCAGCCAATAGTATGGCTGAGATTGAAGCCTTTCTGGCCAAGCATCAAATTCCTGCCAACAGTCAGGTCGCCTCACTCAAACAACCTATTGAACAATTGCTGTGGGATAAAAACCTACGCACTGAGATTCAGCCATTTAACAATCCTGAGGAACTGCTGCAACAACTTCCTACCCTTCCAACACGGGAATACTCGATTGCCAGCATCCCGTCACAGCAAGTTCTACGACTGGTAGTGCGTCAACAACGTGATGAAAATGGTCAATTGGGACTGGGTTCAGGCTGGCTTACCGAGTTTGCATCCTTAAAACAAACGATTGCCTTACGCATTCGTAGCAATGAATCTTTCCATTTGATTGATGACAACCGCCCTATTATCTGTATCGGCAACGGTACAGGCATTGCGGGATTAATGAGCCTGTTACAGCAGCGTAACCGTCAGGATTACAGCGCCAACTGGCTGATCTTTGGTGAACGCCAACGTGAACATGATTTCTTCTATCAGGAAACGATTGAAGCATGGAAAAATATGGGTACGCTCAAACATCTTGATCTGGCTTTTTCCAGAGATCAGGCGCAGCGCATCTATGTGCAGGATGTCTTGCGTGAACAGGCTGATGAGTTAATTAGCTGGATAGACCAGGGTGCGGTCATTTATGTCTGTGGCAGTATTGATAGCATGGCTTCAGGTGTAGATCAGGCACTTACCGATATCCTAGGTGAAGAAAAAGTGGATGCACTTCGTCAGGCAGGACGTTATCGTCGGGATGTCTATTAACTCATAGTTCACTTTCCTCCAAAAACAACGGGTGTGAAAACACCCGTTCAGACTAATGACAAACCCCATCACTTTTAATTAAATGATGGGGTTTGTTGTTTTTCGCTACTGAAACTCAATAAAAACGCCATTTTTGGATAAAAAACAATCTAAAATTGTATGTTTTTTGATTAAAAATCAAATTCTACAGAATTAAAAAGATCCCACCAAAATGTGAGACCTTTGTCAGCAATCTGAACGGGTGTGAAAACACCCGTTGTTTTATGCAACAGCATCAAAATTTGCCTTTCGCCTAAATTTGCATACACTTAACACGATCCAAATCGACCACAATTCAAATTATGCAACTCAGTTCATGGCTTCGTCTCTTATTCACCCTTGTCGGTTCAGTCCTGTTCATTGATGGTGCGGTGCTGATCGCATTTAAAAAGATTCATATAGGGACAGTGCTTCCACTGCTGCTTGGCCTTTTTTTCTGTGTATATGCATTCTTTTATTATCATATTGAACGTTTCTTTTTCTATCATTTCCGCCTACATTCCATTTGGCGCTTTGGCTGGTTATGCTTCTGGATTTGGTTGATTAGCTTAGGCTATTTTTTTAATTATCTGGCAGAGAACAATTCAAAAACTCAGACCATACCACCAGTACGGGCAATTATTGTGTTGGGTAGTGGCGTAGAAAATGGACAGCCATCCGCCACCCTTGCCAAGCGACTGGACCGAGCTGCTCCAGTGGCCCTGGCCCAACCTGATGCCAAGCTGGTTTTGACAGGGGGTATTGATTTTGGAGAAACCCAAAGTGAGGCTGAGGTGATGTCCAGCTATCTACAGCAGAAGCACCATATTCCCGCTTCGCAAATACTTTTGGAGGATAAGAGCACCAGCACTGAGCTGAATCTTAAAAATAGTCAGCCTTTGTTGCAGGCACAACACATTAATATCCAGCAACCAATTGCAATCGTGACCAGTGATTTCCATACACTGCGGGCGGCCGCAATTGCGCGAAAACAGGGATATAATCATATCAGCATGCTGGGTGCCACCACACCTTTAGCCACACGTTATAATGCATGGCTAAGAGAGTATTTTGCCTACGCAAGTGGCTGGTTACTGGATGAGTATTGACAGGGTTATCCCTATCAATATCTTAATGCTTATTGATGCAGACGAATGTCCCGAGGTAACGGCAGCTTCAACTCAGCAAAAACTTCTGGGCGCTGCAAATAGATCTGATACAGAAAATTCTTAATATCCAATAATAATGAATCAGGGTTAACCAGTAGGTTATTCCCCTCAGGCGTTAGGTCTAGAGAAAGTATGGTGTTATTTTCCTTTAAAAAAGGAATCATCTTTTCAATGAATGCCATCAAGGGCAATTCTTGAACCTCATAATTGGCCCAATTGTCCTTGATCAGTAACTTTGCCATTCCCTTGTTCTGCCAAATGGACATCGCATGCTGCCCTGTTGGTGTTGCACATAGTGCCCAGCCCTCATGATACAGAGCAACCACATGACGCTGGACAATAATATTCTCAATGAACTGGCGATAAAGCTGTTTAGGCGGTGAATTGGATATTGTGGTTTGAGATTTCGACGCAGCCTTGCGTTGATATGGATTTTTCATAATAAATGACTTCAATATTAGAATGATTATCGTGGCACATGATAAATCAAGCTTGAAGTGATTACAATGAATTGATTTTTAAGATGATGGGATATGGTGGGCGCTGACGGGATCGAACCGCCGACATTCTGCTTGTAAGGCAGACGCTCTACCAACTGAGCTAAGCGCCCTGAACGAGGATAAACAAAGCAAAGCTTTGTCTGAGTGCAAGAGAAAAATCTTTGATTTTTCTAATTAACTCTCGTTTCAGAGAAACAAGTATAAACATACTTGTTAAAACAAACATTTTCTTAAACAGGGAATCAAGAAAATGGCGCAGCGGACGGGGCTCGAACCCGCGACCCTCGGCGTGACAGGCCGATATTCTAACCAACTGAACTACCGCTGCACTGCTGTACTTCTTTTCAGAAGTCAATGTCACAAATCATGGTGGGCGCTGACGGGATCGAACCGCCGACATTCTGCTTGTAAGGCAGACGCTCTACCAACTGAGCTAAGCGCCCTGAGTGAGGGTAAGCAAAACACTGTTTTGCCCGAACGCAAGAAAAAAATCTATGATTTTTTACGAGCTTCGACTCATTATCCCAACAAGACAAACAAAGTACTTAGTCTTGTATCCTAGGATATTCTCAATCCTGCAAATTTAAAGTGGCGCAGCGGACGGGGCTCGAACCCGCGACCCTCGGCGTGACAGGCCGATATTCTAACCAACTGAACTACCGCTGCACTATAATAATTTTGCAATTATGAGCTAAACGATATTAAAACTTAAGTGGCGCAGCGGACGGGGCTCGAACCCGCGACCCTCGGCGTGACAGGCCGATATTCTAACCAACTGAACTACCGCTGCACTTGAGTTTTAACGTAAAGGCTTGGTGGGCGCTGACGGGATCGAACCGCCGACATTCTGCTTGTAAGGCAGACGCTCTACCAACTGAGCTAAGCGCCCTTAACGTCTTCATCGTTTGTGAGGTGCATTATAGAGAATCTTCACAGCCTGTCAAACGCTTTTCATGCTCTTTTCGGAAAAAACCGTGTGAATGATTAAAAAATAGGTCATTCTTGATAAAATACAGGATTTTCGTATTTTATTTAAGCACTTATTTACAATCTGGCTGCTTATTTTCCAATGTCTGTTCTGAAATATAAACCAGTGCATGTTCAGGAACAAGCCCGAAAAGCTCGATAATTTCATCATTCTTCATTCGGATACAGCCATGAGACATCGGAATGCCCATCGGTTCCGTATCAGGTGTTCCATGAATGTAAATATATCGTTTAAAGGTGTCACAGCCCTCCCCCTGATTAAAACCAGCCTCCAAACCATCCAGCCATAAAATTCGCGATAAAATCCAGTCTCTTTGTGGAAACTGTTGTGCAAGTTGTTGATTGTAAATTTCACCTGTGGGCTGGCGTGCAATAAAGACTGAATATTTTGCAGCATCATGGCCAATCTTTTGGGCAACACGATGCCAGCCTCGTGGAGTTTTACCACTGTTTTCCTGTTCACCAATCCCATTCTTGCCAGAGGAAATCAGATAAAACCTGTTATGTTTCGGCAACAGTAATGTTTGTTGTGCCAAGTCAATCAATATGTCTGCCTGTTCCAGTGTATAGACCATGTTTTATCTCTAGATATTTAATTGTACTGATTTATTTGAACATAAAAAGGCTGCGCTTTCTGTAGTTTTGATTTTTAGAATTTATAGGAGGCTGACCAGATGATTTAGGAAAATGGTGTTTTTTTTGAATCTGCCTTATGTATGGAAGATATATTCTGCAAGGTTTTGCACGTGAGGAATATATTCCGCAAGAGCTTCGCTTTTTTAACTTGCCACTCGCAGCATAGCTGCTCGCTTTCTTGCGGAGCTTTAATCGCTCCTCAGGGCAAAGCGCTGCTTTGCTTATCTCACCACTTGAGCATAGCTCTCGTCTTACGCATGAGGAATATATTCCGCAAGAGCTTCGCTTTTTTTAACGCTGCTCAGGCTCAGGGCGTAGCCATAACCAGATCGCCACAATCAACATGGTGACATCAGTAAATACCTTGACCCAGAACGGCGCGTTGGTAAACAGCATTAAAATCCCACTAACCAGCATCATGATACTGGCAATCCACTTGGCCTTGCGTGGTACAGTCCCATTTTCACGCCAGTTACGCAGTGTGGGGCCATATTTGGGATGGTTCAGTAACCATGCATCCATTTGCGGCCAGCCTTTTGATGCCGCCCATGCCGCCAGAATCAGGAAAACTGTTGTTGGCATACCTGGTAGAATTGCTCCAATAATTCCCAATGTGATAAAAATCACCACCAAGCTACGCCAGAACAATGTTTTCATTTAGCAATTAACCGACACGTCAATACAACCATGCTAGTATAAAGTGTTTTTATTGTTGTTTATCAAACTGAGCTTATTATTTCTCGATGATGGGTGACTATGCCTGAGAAGATTGATTCACCCAGCTTTTTTGAACCTTGGTTACAGTTTAAGCACCCTATTGTTCGGCAGTTGGCCTTTTGCATTGCCAGTCCCAATATCCTGACCCAAATACCCGATGATTTAAAAATTGAAAATTATTTTGAACTTCATCCCAATACGGTTTGGCAAGAACACTATCAAGCTTATGAGGCGCGGTTGCAACAGTTGGACCAGCAACCCCAACCCTTAATTGACTTTATGGTACGCCTGAAAAGTACCCGTTTAGGTTTGCGTTTTGAACACCTGCTGTGGTTCTGGCTACAGGATGATGATGATCACCCCTACCAGTTATTAGGCCACAGCATCCAGAAAATTGCGGGGGCAGTCACCCTGGGTGAGCTTGATTTCCTGTTACTCAACAAACAGACCCAGGAAATTGAGCATTGGGAAGTCGCCTTGAAATATTATTTGGGAGAGAATGAACTCAATTTATCTGAATGGTTCGGCCTAAATCGGCAAGACACACTACAGCGAAAACTACGGCATTTTACCCAACGCCAGTTTCAGTTTTCCGAGGCCAACCAGTACCAGATTCAGCGTAAATTTGCAGTCATGAAAGGACAACTGTATTTACCAGAACATCATTACGCATCACCTATTCCAGCCTGGATCAACACATCCAGACGTTTAGGTCAATGGGGAACCATAATCCCTGTACTGCCCTACTATCGCCTACAACGGCATGAATGGCTTTGCCCTGATCAGCATCCATCTTCGCAAACTGCCGAATGGTGGACCAATGGACTTTATCACAATGCAGACACTGACCCCATGTATTACATGTTCCGTCAACCTGCCCTGTTATTTAACCCAGCTTAACCTGATCAGGTAACATTTTATAACACATCTACAATCAAACCATCATGTTCATTTTCCAGTTATTTTTTTAGCCTCTAATGACATCATAATTAAATTCAGACGGAGAAGATGATGAAAAAAATTTTAGTTGCTTCTATCATGACCGCTTTTGTATTAACTGGTTGTAATACCTTTAAGGGCTTTGGGAAAGATGTTTCCAAAGCAGGTGACAAAGTAACTCAAACTGCTGAAAGAACACAGGATAAAATGTAGCCCCATAGAACAACGTTCACAAAACCTTATCTACAACCTAGATAAGGTTTATTTTTACATACCTTTCTCAGCAATATTCCCCTATTATATCGGTTCAGATTTCACCAGATTTAGCACCATCTCGCATGAACCATTCCGATACGCTTGAACTCAGTTTACAACTCCTACGTCAACCCTCAGTAACCCCTGTTGATCATGACTGCCAGAACATCATGGCTGAACGATTGGCCAAGGTGGGTTTTAATATCGAAAACATGCGTTTTGAAGATGTTGATAATTTATGGGCCCGTCGTGGTACAGAAAGCCCTGTGTTCTGTTTTGCGGGACATACTGATGTTGTTCCGACTGGACAATTGGATGCATGGAGTTCAGACCCATTTTTACCCAGCATCCGTGATGGTAAATTATATGGCCGTGGTTCTGCCGACATGAAGACCGCCTTGGCCGCAATGGTGGTCGCCTCTGAGCGTTTTGTCACCAAGCATCCTGACCATAAGGGTTCGATTGCCTTTTTGATCACTTCCGATGAGGAAGGTCCATCCATCAATGGTACGGTTAAAGTTGTTGAAACCCTGGAAGCACGTAATGAGAAAATGACATGGTGTCTGGTTGGCGAGCCTTCAAGTACCCATCAACTTGGTGATATTGTCAAGAATGGCCGTCGCGGCTCTTTAAATGGAGTGTTAATAGTACAGGGCAAGCAAGGTCATGTTGCCTACCCTCATCTTGCACAGAATCCAATTCATTTGGCAACCAAAGCACTGGATGAACTGTGTGCAACCATATGGGACAATGGTAACGAATATTTCCCTGCAACCTCATTCCAGATTTCAAATATCCATGCGGGAACAGGTGCAACCAATGTCATTCCAGGCACACTGGAGGTGACCTTTAATTTCCGTTACTCCACTGAAGTAACAGCCGAAATTCTCAAGCAACGCGTCATTGAAACACTGGATAAACATCAACTGAGTTACAGCATTGACTGGACATTGTCAGGTTTGCCATTCCTCACTCCAGTGGGCGAATTGG
Organism: Acinetobacter sp. GD03645; assembly: GCF_029845285.1. Lineage (NCBI taxonomy): Bacteria > Pseudomonadati > Pseudomonadota > Gammaproteobacteria > Moraxellales > Moraxellaceae > Acinetobacter > Acinetobacter sp. GD03645. The sequence goes on from NZ_JAOCLL010000007.1 coordinate 150,486, forward strand.
TGAATGCGGCAAGAACAGCGATTAAAAATGTGGCAGGCGTTGAAACTGAACTTTCAACCAGTGGTGGTACCTCTGATGGACGCTTCATTGCACCTACAGGCGCCCAGGTTCTGGAACTTGGAGTATTAAATGCCACCATTCACCAAATCAATGAGCATGTCAATGTTGATGATCTTGAGCCTCTGGCTGAAATTTATGAACAAATTCTGGAACAGCTTTTGACTTAATAGATTTTATGGTCATAAAAAAAGGAACTCTGATGAGTTCCTTTTTTTATTAGAGACCGAGGTGGGTCTGGATATTTTGCAAATGGGGAACAAAAAATTGCTTTTCGCCCATCTTCACATACTTAAAGACCTTATTGTCATCCACGTCTCGCTCTTCATCTACAATTTCCGAAATACGTACACGGATGGATTCAGGCATTTCATTACAGACCAAGGCAAACCGCTCGGAGACATCATCGCCCTCAATAACCAAGGCCACGCCCTGCTTTTCGTTCGGGTCATTCACCGCATAAACGGGAAGCTTTAGGTCATGCCATTCAATGTGGTCAACATTGGTTTGGGTATCCATTGCTGACAACACGATATTTTGTGGCAACAGCATGGGAACCTTTTGATGGCACTGAATAATATAGGCATCAATGAATCCTGTTGATACCGTAATTAAGTGTTGTAACTCTTGCTGGTCAATTTGTCCCAATGCCGAGTTTGCGCCTTTTTTAACCATTATTCATTACCCCTTAGCGCACTGTAAGTAAACTTTCAATATTTTCCAGAAGCGTTTCTTCCTGGAATGGTTTACCCATATATTGATTTACCCCCAGTGACAATGCACGTTCACGGTGCTTCTCACCTGTACGTGATGTAATCATGATAATTGGCAAATCGCGATGGATTTCATGATGTCGAACAAGGTTGGTCACTTCGAACCCATCCATTCGTGGCATCTCAATGTCAAGCAACATCAAGTCTGGCTTGACTGTCTCAAGCTGCTCAATTGCATCGACACCATCTTTGGCTGTCACCACATCATAGCCTTGACGTTCCAACAGACGCGACGTCACCTTACGTACAGTAACCGAGTCGTCCACAATCATGATCAGGCGGCGCTCATCATAACGCTGTTTGGTATAGGTCTCATCCGCCTGCTTGCTACGTGCTGTTGACTGTGCCTGACGGGCAATATTCTGACCATCCAGAATCAGGCAGACCTGACCATCACCGAGGATGGTGGCGCCCGCGATCACACCAATACTTGAGAATTGCTGACCAATCGGTTTTACCACGATCTGGCCACGTGAACCAATCAACTGGTCTACCAGTAATGCGGTAGTCTGTCCTTGGGCACCCTTAATCAGGAGCACAGGTAAAGAGTGAACCACACCGTTTAAACGTGGAATTGGCTGTCCCGCAACAAATTCGGACAGGTAGCGCAGGCGATAACGTTCCTGGTCAATCTTGAAGTAATCTTCCTGGCTATCAAAGTATTGTTCCAACGCCATTGGCGAGATACGCACAATACGGTCAATCTGTGCAAGTGGGAATGCGAATTGCTGGTCGCCTGCTTTTACCATCAAGGCATCACTTACCGCCACTGTTGTCGGTACACGGATGGTAAAGGTGGTTCCCTTGCCCAGGATAGAGCTGACACTCACGTGACCACCCAAGGCCTTGATATCGCTCTGTACAACGTCCAGACCGACACCACGGCCAGAAATCTGGGTCACTTGTGCAGCGGTACTGAAACCTGGATGGAAGATAAACTGTAAAACTTCTTCCTGATCAAGTTTTTGATCCGTGGTCATCAAGCCTGTCTGGATCGCCTTGTCCTTGATGCGGTTGACATCAATCCCTTTACCATCATCACTGAATGTGACCACGATATCCGTACCCTGACGGCCAATGTCCAGAACAATATGCCCTGTTTCTGGTTTTTTAACCTGTAAACGCTGCTCACGGTCTTCAATACCGTGGTCAATCGCGTTACGCAGCATGTGTTCAAATGGTGCAACCAGCCTTTCAAGAATACTGCGGTCCAATTCACCTTCGGTATTGTTGACCACCAATTCAGTTGGACGGTTCAGGGTGGAAGCCGTTTGACGAACAATACGTTGTAGACGTGGCAGTAAGCGTGAGAATGGCACCAGACGGGTACGCATCAGGCTTTCCTGAATTTCTGCCTGAATACGCGACTGCTGCAACAGCAAGCCTTCAGTGTCACGAATCTTCTCAGAAAGTGTGGTTTTAAAGTCAACCAAGTCCGAAGCGGATTCCGCAAGCGATTTTGACAACTGGTTCAACGATGAGTACTGGTCCATCTCCAATGGGTCAAAATCGGCATAACGGGAATTTTCTCCGCCATGTCGTGCAATGATCTGACTTTCCAGCTCGCCTTCCATTCGGCGTAGCTGATCAGCCAGACGCTTGATTGCAAGTTCCATTTCCGTCAACGTACCACCTAGTTGCCCCAGGTCCATTTCAATACGTGAACGGTTGATCGCATTTTCCCCTGACAAGTCAATCATCTTCTCGATGACGTCAGCAGAAACACGAATCATTTCATTGTTCTGTTCAATACGTTCTGTGGTTTCCCACTCACCCAACATCGATGGTGGTTCAGTACCATCACCCTGAATAAACTCCATCGTATATTCAGGCGTGAAGATGTCTGTTGCAGAGAGTTTTTGAGGAAGCTGCGCCGCAACATCCACGAACTCCATCTTTTCCAGACTTTGTTTTAAACCATCAAAGTTGGCATATTGACGCTTAAAGATCGCATCATTGAGCCATGCCAACGCAGTATTAAGCAGATTGTCATAAACGTTTGAGCTGAAATGATGCACACCAAACTGTTCAAAGGCGTTTTCCAGATGATAGGCAATGATTGCAATCGCATCCATTTCCGCCATGCGTGCGCCACCTTTCAGGCTGTGGGCATTACGCTGAAGCTGTAACAGCAAACTACGGTTACCGCGTTGGTCAAACCACTGTTTCAACAAGCCCTGAGCCTGTTCAAGCAGTTCTTCAGCTTCCTCAAGGAATGTCTGTTCCACCAGTGAACGAACATCATCTTCAAGAGAATGTTCAGCATTTTCCACAGTTTGAAGAGAGGAGGTATCTTCAACCTGTTCTTCTGTATCATTGCCACTCAGCTCATCTGCCGCAAGACTTGGTTGCTCAGAGACTTCTGCTTCTTCAACAAGTTGCAACACCTCTAGTTCACTACTCTCATCTTGTTCAGAAAGTGCGGTGATTTCAGTTGCAGGCTCGCTTACAACCAGATCAGCCGAGTGATCCGCTTGCTGAAGTAGCTGTACCACATGCGTTGATGGATAATCGATTTGCTGGTCGCGAATGGTTTGAATACGATCCGCAATATCATCCTGTACCAGACGAATCAAGGCAATCAGCTGTGGTGTTGCCTGAATCTGCTGGTTAATCAGCTTCTCGTAAATTGTTTCCAGCTCATGCGCAATCAGGCCGATATGACGCGCCTGAATCATATTTGAACCACCTTTTAAGGTGTGCAAATAACGCATCAGGTTTTTCAGCGCCCCCACATCCTGATGGTCTGCTGCCCATGTACTGAGGTCAGCATCAATTCCCACCAGCAACTCATCCGCCTCTTCAAGGAAGATGTCCAACAGGTCAGGATCAAAGTCACTGTTTGATTCGGCTGACTGCAATTGCTGCTTATCCAGTCCAAGCTGGGCTGCCAATGCCGTAACATCAACTGCGGTATGTGGAGATTCTATCTGAACAGGGAGTTTAGAAACAGCTGTCTCTTCACCAACTGAATCAACTTCTTCATCTGTCTCTTCAAGTTGTTCAACCGCCACAGGTTTGGCTTCGAATGTACCCGCCATCTGACCAAGGTTTGCCAGAACCTGCAAGACATGAGCCGATGGATAATCAACCTGCTGGTCGCGAATGGTTTGAATACGATCTGCAATATCATCCTGAACTGAGCGAATCACGGTGATAAGCTGTGGTGTTGCCTGTATCTGCTGATTAATCAGCTTCTCATAAATTGTTTCCAGCTCATGCGCAATCAGACCGATATGACGCGCCTGAATCATATTTGAACCACCTTTTAGGGTGTGCAAATAACGCATCAGGTTTTTCAGCGCAGCTACATTTTTATGGTCAGCAGCCCATGTATTGAGATCCGTATCAATCCCCACCAGCAATTCATCAGCCTCTTCAAGGAAGATGTCCAACAGGTCAGGATCAAAGTCGCGGTTTGCCTCATCCGAATGTAACTGTTGCTTGTCCAGCGCAAACTGTGCTGATAGATCTGTAATATCAAGAACAGATGCAGAATCCTGGGCTTGTTCAGGTGCAACTGTTTCAGGTACAGCATCCATAACATCTGTGGATGTTTGTTCCAAGAAGTCAATATTCTGCTGGGTAAATGAACTTAATTCATTCAGGACACGTTCATGTGCCTTGGTTAAGGTGACACGCTGTCCAGCAGCCAAGGTATCAAACAACTGAATAAACTGTTGGTGCACCTGATGATACAGCTCAAACGCATAATCAAGATTCAACAGACTTGGTTTAAAAATCAGGTCCTGATAGCTTGAACGCAATAGGCTGGTATATTGATACATCCCAATCGTGGCATGATGATGCGTATGCTGTAACAGGATTTCCGCCTGATGACTTAATAGCTGGATATATTGAGGGAATTCATTTCGGGCACGTTTTTCAAAATCGAATTCAACATCCAGTAAGTCATTAATATTTAATTCTAGTAATTCAGAAACCAGACCCTGTGGTCGTATTGCCTCACCATGTTTTTCTTCTAGCTGGAAGTCATAGCTATCCCATGCCACATTGAATGTGTCATAAATCTCATCCAGTTTCTGTTTCGCGCCCTGCTGCCTTAAGGTATGTAAGTAATCACGAACAAACTGGGCGTAATGGGTGAGCAATGCGGTTTCATCAGAACTGGAATCCAGTTCATCCTGCAACAAGGTCTTAAACAGGTTTTCAACTTTAGAACTTGCTTCAAATACCTGATCCACATGCGCCATTGAGGAACTACCACGAAGGGTATGTAAAGCCCTGATCAAGGTATTGTAGTGATCATTATTTGGACGCTCGTTCAACAGGAACTGATCAATGGCCGTAAGATGATCTTCTGACTCTTCCAGGAAGATGGCCAAGGTTTCCTTGGCAAGCACTTCATCCTGCTCAGTTTCAATATCCTGTTGCACCTGATCAGCCACAATTTTGTCATTAATGGCATCCTCAACACCATCAATTAGCTCAAGACCCGTCTGAACATCATCATGTGTTAAAGTATTTGCAAGGTTTAATAGCTCATAAAGTGCAGGCTCTGGGCTTTGCTGTTGTTGTAATTGCTGCCCCAATAAAACCAGTGGTTTTAAATCAATCAAATGTTTTTGAACGGCTTTAAAATCATGTGAAAGCTTAAAACGGTAAATATTGAAAACCGCCTGAACATAACGTTGAATTTCCGTGTTCAGGGAAACAGTTCCCGAAATCACGCGGTTTAAAGTGTCTTCAACCGTCCAAGCCAACTCACCAGAGGATTTTGCACCCACCATTCTTCCAGAACCCTTGAGGGTATGGAAATGGCGACGCACATCTGTAAGTACATCCTGTTGATGAGGTTGTTCCCTCCATTGAACCAACAAAGGTTCTAATTCAACAAAGATTTCATCCAATTCTTCAATAAAAATCTCAAGAATCTCGGCATCTTGTTCAAGATAGCTATCTTCAGGAAGCGTCATCGTTTCAACTAACGTTTTTAATATTTGTTTCATAGCTGCTTCTTTCGTTTTTATCCACCAGTTGTGGGTAAAAATTACGTGTATCTATCACACAAGATGTCGTTGCATTCCACCACCACCTTGTTGAGATATTCTACATCTCTAAATAGGAAAGACAGCGCCCCACTCTGTCTTTCCAATGCTGCTTACTCAGGTAACTTAAAGTCAGTTACTGATTCACGTAATGATTCAGCCATGTTTGCCAATTCAGAAACCGAACGTGCTGTATCAAACGTTGCTGTGGTGGTTTGTGAGGTAATTTCCTGTACAACATTCATCGTGGTTGCAATATGACTTGCTGACGCAGACTGAAGTTTCGCTGCATCAGAAATGCTCGCAATCAGTTTTGCCAAGTCACCTGATACCGTTTGAATTTCATCCAGTGCAATACCCGCATCTTTTGCCAGATTGGCACCACGTACAACCTCGGAAGTCGTTTGTTCCATTGAAATAACAGCTTCGTTGGTATCGGTTTGAATGGTTTTTACCAACCCTTCAATCTGTTTGGTTGCTGACGCTGAACGTTCCGCTAGACGCTGTACCTCATCGGCTACAACCGCGAAACCACGACCCGCTTCACCAGCCATAGATGCCTGAATTGCAGCGTTTAAAGCCAGAATATTCGTCTGGTCGGCAATATCGTTGATCAGGGAAACGATGTTACCAATTTCCTGAGAAGACTCACCCAAACGTTTAATACGTTTTGATGTTTCCTGAATCTGCTCACGAATGTGGTCCATCCCCTCAATCGAACGGTTTACAACTTCCGCACCATTTGATGCAATTTGTACAGAACGCTGTGCCACCTCAGCAGACTCAGATGCGTTTGCAGATACCTGGTCAATTGACAATGCCATTTCGTTCATCGCCGCTGACGCACCTGCAATTTCTTGCGCCTGGTGTTCAGATGCCTCTGCCAACTGGTTGGTAATATCCTGGGTATCCTGGGTATAGCGTGCTACTTCCTGTGAAGTATCCGTGATTCGGGATACAAGGTCACGCAACTGGTCAATCGCGAAGTTAATCGAGTCCGCAATTGCACCTGTAAAGTCTTCCGATACCGTTGCATAAGAACGCAAGTCACCGTCCGCCAAATCGGCAATTTCATCCAGTAAACGTAAAATCGCGTTTTGGTTACGGTCATATTCATCTTGCAGACGCGTTACACGCTCTTTATCCGTATTACTACGTAGAGCAAGTAATTGCAGTGCAGAGAACACTAGTAAGCCCAATGCGGCAATTAACACGATACCTGCAATAACATTACCCCAGCCACCCTCAGCTTTTTTCGACAAGTCATTCAATGAAGTCAATAAGGCATCAGATTGAGAGAAGATTTGTGAAGATGCCTGACGTACACGAACGATCTGGTTCGCGTTTTGTAGAACTGTTGCCGCCGCTGATTTCAAGACAGCGTCATAATCAGACTTAATACTGTCTACAGACTCACGTAGATCTGGTGAGGTGATACGGTCAACGCCCAGTTCAGAGCTACCATTGAGCTGTGCATTGAGGTAAACACCAAAGGTATCAATGTCCGCACCAAAGTCATTCGCAGAAACACTCGAATTGTCTGTACCCACCAATACCGAGTTGATTGAGCGTAAAATACGCTCTGCGATGAACACCTGGTTTTTCGTGATAATTACCTGACTACTTGGCATGTTTTCACGAACCATCTGGTCAACCATCAGGTTATATTCAGCCTGAATTTCAGGAATCGTTTCACTGATCGAGATGTTTGTATCATAAAGCTGGTTAATGATTTTTTGTTGAGATGCGATCAGCTCAATGTTCTTGGAGACATTCCCCCAAAGCTCGTTAACCTTTTTATACTCATCAGAACCTTTACCATAGACACTTTCAACGGTGTCAAGGTTTTCAGCAAACTGCTTCTCCGACTCAACCAGACTTTTCATCGCTTCTGGTGTACCAGATGCGGTTGCTTCTGTTGCCTGACGCGAGATCATTTGCGACAACAGACGTAATTCACCCAGACTACGGGTCAATTGGTTGGAACGTGGTACGCTCACAAATAGGTAAATTAAGAGGATGACTGCAAGGGCCAAAGCAATTAAAGCACGATAGATAATCGGTTTGGATTTTTCTGTTTCACCGAACAAACGGGAAAATTGATCCAGTTGCGTTCGGATATTCTCCAGAAACGCTCCGCCTTTCTTCAAACCAGCGCTATCGCCACCATTTTTCTTTTTGAGTTTAAAGCCCATATCAGCTTCTCCCCTGAATACGCGTTTATCTTCCGTAGCGTACAAATTAGTTTATAAATTTTATTGATGCATTCATGTATTGAGGATTTTTCAACAACCGACTCAGTAAAAACACATGCCATTGCTGATTATGCTGGTGAAAGTAACCCTGACAGTAGTCTTTTAACTTACTGTCGAGTTCAGCATTTTGAGAAAAGAAACTTTTCTTGTTAAAGTGCTGAATCCCCAGAACCTGGTCAACAACCAGTCCTACATAATGATCTTGATGGCTAATACATATCACTTTTTGTGTTGGTGAAAACTGACTCCGTTGTCCTGAAATAAACTGACTTAAATCAGAAACTGAAAGCAATCGCCCACGAATATTTGCCAAGCCACGTACCCATGCCTGAGTATTTGGAACAGGGGTATATTTCGGTGGATAGATCACCTCCGAAATTTCCCCCAATGGTGCAACAAAATATTGCCCCAACATCTCAAAAGCGATACCAGACCATCGGCTGACTTCATTCTGAGTTGAAGCATATTGTTTATTGCCCCGCTTGGATAAGCGAAGCAATTCGATAAATCCATTTGCTGCCATACCCTATCCCGTATTGAGTAATGAAAAGGCTCGTATTGGTTAACTTAACAACTGTTTAATCACGTCGATAAGTTGCTGCTCATCAATTGGCTTGGTCAAATAGTCGCAAGCCCCCTGACGTTTACCCCATACGCGGTCTGTCGCCTGGTCTTTCGTACTTACGATCACAACAGGGATATGCTGTGTGTCTTTACCCTTGCTAATCTGGCGTGTTGCCTGAAAGCCATTCATCCCTGGCATCACCACATCCATGAGGACCAAATCTGGCAATTCTGCCTGCGCCATGGTAACACCGTCAGCCCCATTGGTCGCTTCTAAAACTTCATAACCGTGCTTAGTTAAAATTTCTCTAAAACGAAATGTTTCAGTAGGTGAATCATCTACTATAAGAATACGAGCCATTTTTTCCTCAATTTAATTTTATGCGCTAACGTGGTTACGAATCGCACTTAACAGCTCATCTTTACTGAATGGCTTGGTTAAATATTCATCCGACCCCACAACACGCCCTTTAGCCTGATCAAACAAACCGTCTTTGCTTGACAACATAATCACTGGAATATTTTGGTAGTTTAAAGAGTTCTTAATCAATGCACAGGTCTGATAACCGTCCAGGCGTGGCATCATGATATCAACGAAAACGATATCTGGATTTGCTTCCGCAATTTTTGATAATGCTTCAAAACCATCGACCGCTGTAATGACCTCACAGCCTTCACGTTGCAACAAAGTCTCGGCTGTACGGCGAATCGTTTTTGAATCGTCAATCACCATTACTTTCAAATTTTGAAATTTATCTTCCATTTAATTGTCCTGCCCCATTCACTCAATACAAATTATGCTTGGTTTAATTTGTTTTATACAGATTAGTTGATATTTTTAACATATCTTTACTTGCATTATCAACGAAGTTTTTTGAACCAACCTATCAGTTTTCCTTAACAATAACAAGTAGCGCACACTTTTGAGTAAATTCCTAAATTTTTTGTATACTAACTATTTTTAATTGTACAAATAGCTACTAATATACAAGTGATTATTATTTAAAAATAAGTGATTTAGTTAACTTTTTTACGGGGAATGTAATGACTGGTTCGTTAAAGTGCGGTTTCCGCATTCGTCACTTTACAACGATAACTCGTAATTGCATTTGTACATTTCTTTTAATGTTGCTTGTTTATGGCTCAAGTTTTGCGGCCACGGAGCAACCTCGAGCAGTCTGGTATCGCTACTATGACAAGAATGGCATTGCCAATGTAAGCACCTCTGTCACTCCAGAACATATCCGTTATGGCTATGAGGCGCTTGACCGCAACATGCAGGTGATCAAGCGCAACCAGCCTTATAATGCCACCCAGGATATTCAGCAGTCCACACGTCGGGAATCATTGGCACGTCAGCGCGAACAGGACCTGAAACTCAAACGTGCTTATGGCAACAGCAAGATTGCAGCTGCAAAAAGGGACCAGATTCTGGCCAACCTAAAAAAACAGCTAAACTACCAACAGGAGCAGTTGCAACAGCTGCAACAGGACAAAATCGGCTTTAAACGTCAGGAAATGGAATATTACCGCAAAGGTGAACCCCTCCCAGCCCAGCTCAAGAACAATTTAGAAAATAATGTCAAGAATATCGAGCGCGTGAAAAAAACGGTGGAAAGTTTGCGTAATGCCTATAGCAGAACAGAAACCGATTATACGGATATCATTAACCGCCTAAGCAGACTTGAGCAAAATGATCTTCCTCATACACCATCTTCCCGTCCCTAATTGAATCTTTATTTTCAAATACTTCATTCTCATTTTGATCATTTGCATTGAATTGCCCCACTTTACTTTTCCCGAAATTCCATGATTCATGGCATAATGCCAAAACTCACAAGTGGAGAGATATTTTCCGCCACTGTTGCAGCTTTTTTCAATCACACTTAACTTTAGGATTGTTTCCATGCGCGCAAGCCGCTTTTTATTTGCAACGTTAAGAGAAACCCCAAATGATGCTGAAGTCATTTCACACCAGCTCATGTTACGTGCGGGGATGATTCGTAAACTCGCTTCTGGCTTATACTCTTGGTTGCCCATGGGAACGCGTGTCTTAAAGAAAGTGGATGCCATTGTCCGTGAGGAAATGAATCGTTCGGGCGCTCTGGAAGTGTTTATGCCAGTGACCCAGCCTGCGGCGTTGTGGGAGGAGTCTGGACGTTTTGAGCAGTATGGCCCAGAACTGTTACGCTTTAAGGATCGTCATGACAATCCTTTTGTACTGGGTCCAACCCACGAGGAAGTGATTACCGATTTGGCACGTAACGAGCTAAAAAGCTATAAGCAGTTGCCTGTTAATTTTTATCAGATTCAAACCAAATTCCGTGATGAAATTCGTCCACGTTTTGGTGTGATGCGTTCCCGTGAATTCATCATGAAAGATGCCTATTCATTCCATGCAGATCAGGCCTCATTACAAGAAACCTATGACGTGATGTACGACACTTACTGCCGTATCTTTACTCGTCTTGGCCTGGATTTCCGCCCTGTTGAAGCGGATACTGGCTCAATTGGCGGTTCAAGCTCGCATGAATTTCATGTGCTTGCTTCAAGTGGTGAAGATGATGTGATTTTCTCAACTGAGTCTGACTATGCAGCCAACATGGAAAAAGCCGAAGCCATTCTGGTCGGCGAACGTGCGGCATCAGCTCAAACATTGGCAATTGTTGACACACCAAACCAGAAAACTATTGCAGAGGTTTGCCAGTTCCTGAACGCTGATGCCAAACAATCGGTTAAGGCTTTACTGGTTCAGGGTCAGGTTGATGAAAATGGCAACACTCCTGTGATTGCCCTATTCCTGAGAGGCGATCATGAACTCAATGAAATTAAGGCTGAGAAGCATCCATTAATTGCTGCTCCACTTAGCTTTGCCACGGAAGAGCAAATCAGTGCACTGGGATTGAAGACTGGTTTTATTGGTCCTCAAGGTTTACTGGAAAAAGGTTTAACCGTAATTGTAGATCGTGCGGCATCGGTATTGTCTGACTTTATTGCAGGTGCAAATGAAGCTGACAAACATGCCACAGGTGTCAACTGGGAACGCGATGCACAGTTTACTGAGGTCTATGATCTGCGTAATGTGGTTGAGGGTGATCCATCCCCAGATGGTAAAGGTACACTGCTGATCAAACGTGGTATTGAAGTGGGCCATATCTTCCAGTTAGGCACCAAATATTCTGAAGCGCTGGGCTGTAAGGTTCTGGGTGAAGATGGCAAGCCATTTACAGTCACCATGGGTTGTTATGGTATTGGTGTGACCCGTGTGGTTGCCGCTGCCATTGAACAGAACTATGACGACAAGGGTATTATCTGGCCTCAGGCAATTGCACCTTTCGAAGTCGCAATTGTGCCAATGAATGCGCATAAATCACCACGCACCTTAGAGGCTGCTGAGGCGCTTTATGCAGAGTTACAGGCACAGGGTTATGATGTGTTATTGGATGACCGTAATGAACGTCCAGGCGTGAAATTCTCTGACCTTGAACTGATGGGAATTCCTCACCGTATTGTTATTGGTGAAAAAGGTCTGGATGCAGGCACTTTTGAATACAAGGGGCGCCGTGATGCGGAAGCCAGCAATCTCAGCAAAGATGAGTTGCTTGCAAAATTAGTAGGTTGATAAAACCCTGCCATAATAAGAAAGCCGTTTCGATTTAAACGGCTTTTTATTTCAGGACTAGACAGTTAAGTCCTTGATTGTTTCTGATGGACCATTATTTTTAACGGATTCAATACCCTTATCTCGGGACTGCTCACTGGCATAAAGCTGGCTATTACCAATGACCTGATGATTTGCTGCTTTCAAGTTAAAGTAAGGTTTATCATTTTTTGATGTCAGTCGTTCATAACGTACATCATCTGGACTGTTTTTTTGTACTGAGGCAATTCCATTCATTGCGGCTGCCTTGGTTTTATATAGTTCACTGTTTAAAATGGGTTCACTATTCCCCGCCTTTAACACAAAACGATATTGACCATCACTTGCCTGACTTAGCTCGAACCATCCTGCCATAAAAACCTCTATTTTTTGAGTTATTTGTGTTTTTTATCTCATCTCAACAATAATATAGATCAGGCAATCCGCTTTAAAAAGACTAATTTTTGTTCAATTTTGGTAACTTACACATATAAAAAAAGAGCATTTTCATGCTCTTTCCTAAGCCAATGCATTAAGCTTTTTTGACAAACTCGGATTTTAGTTTCATGGCACCAATGCCATCAATCTTGCAATCAATATTATGACCATCACTCGCATCAGTAATCAAACGGATGGTCTTTACTTTCGTACCAACTTTCACCACTAATGAGGAACCTTTAATTTTTAGGTCTTTAATGACCGTAACACTGTCACCATCCACCAACACATTACCATTGGCATCTTTAATGATTTCCTGTTGTTCTGAAGCCTGTCTTTCACTCTGCTTCCACTCATGTGAACATTCAGGACAGATCAATAATTCGCCATCTTGATAGGTATATTCTGATTGGCATTGGGGGCAATTTGGAAAAGACATAAAAAATCTCAAAAGTATTATTATGCGAGATAGAATGCTTTTTGCAAAATTTTAGTTTTTATTGTTTGAAGCACCTTTGTCTTTCATGTTTCGATTTTCTTTCCCAACACATAGTTTTTCAGCACCAGCGCATGGTTAATTTTGGAGTCTTTTGCCGCATAAAGCAGGGTCAGCATTTCATCCCTCTCCATTTCCCTTAATTCGTTCACATGAGGATTAGAGTCCAGCTCCTGATAATACTTTTGCTGAAAAGAAAGCCAATGCTCAGCCTGATGATTAAATTCTTTTCTCAATTCCGCAGAGGGCGCAATTTCTTTTAACCAGAGGTCTAAATGCGCGCGCTCTTTTGAAACCCCTCTGGGCCATAGACGATCAACCAGAATGCGCTTACCATCAGTCTCTGCAACACCCTCATAAATACGCTTGATTTGTATTGGCATATTCTTCTCTTTTTCAATCGGCTAACTTTCCATTGAAATATCGATGACCTGCCCTTTGGAATCGAAACTGACACAAATAACATAATCTGTCACATCATCAGCCAAGGTAAAGTCCAGCTTTTCACTATCATCTCCCCATTGCGAAATCAGTATCAACGCATCCAAAACCTGTAAGACCGTAGGGGTAGCTGTTGCAAAATGTTCTTGCCAGTATTCTGGCTCAATTTCTTCCAGATGGTGTCGAATAAACAACTCAACACTTTCCCCTGCCTGTTGATTTTCCAGTTCTGTACGCATGGCAATACGTGCCAGCTTTTCACGTTGCTGCAGGCTGATTTCTGTCATTTTCTTTTCCCCAACTACATAAAATCTGTATTACTGAAATTTTATCAATCATTCATTTTATTCATCAGGAATTTCAGCTTCCACCAATAATCCCAATAAATATAAGGATTCCTGCCATCCCAAATAACAGGCCTCCACAGGAATCACATCAGGTATGCCCTCCTGGGTGATGTTAATTTCAGTTCCAACCAGTACCGCCTTGAATTGGATGGTGACCTGAATTTGCCCAGGTAAATTAGGATCTTCAAATTGGTCAGTATAACGCAACAACTCATTTTCAATAATTTCTACATAAGTTCCACTAAATGCATGGGAACGATTGGTAGAAAAATTGGTAAATGACATCTTATAAGTCCCACCAACCTGAGGATCAAAATGATGTACTTTCGCGGTAAAACCATGAGGTGCCATCCATTTCGCCAATGCATCTGGAACTAGGAAAGCTTTAAAAACACGCTCTGGTGGGGCCTTGAATACTCGATGTAATTTAACTGTACCTGTCATTTTTATTCTCCATCATTGTTTATCACTATTGTTATATTTGTCATCACCATGAATCAATGGTTGCAATGACTTTGGTTGCCCATTCTGTCATAAATAAGCAAAATCTAAAGCTGTTTTTTTGTGAAAAATAGCGCAAAATAAACCCCTATATTTTAATGACTAGAACACAGCCTTAGGATGAATCAATGAGTCAGCTTACTTTTACTGCTTTTAGCTTAAATGGTGTAGATGCACAAAAATTCCTACAAGGCCAGGTGACTGTTCATGTTGAACGCCTGCCAGAAAATGAAAGTCGCTACACTGCTATTTGTGATTTAAAAGGGCGTATTCATTTTGGCCTATGGATCAAAAGATTAAATCCAGAAAGTTTTGAACTGGTGACAACTCAGGATCAGGCAGAAGAGTTTTCCAAACATATTAAAAAGTTTGGCGCTTTCTCAAAAATGAAGCTAGAAGAAATTGGTCAGGTTTTCCCAAGTATTGTAGGAAATCACACCGAGTTTTCCTCAACAGAAACGGATATCAATAGCTGGCAAATTCAGGCTATTCAATCAGGACAGGCCTGGATTACTCAAAGTACTGAACATCTGTTCCAGCCGCAGGAACTGCGTCTGCATCAACGAGATGGTGTGCATTTTGATAAAGGTTGCTATCTAGGACAGGAAATTGTGGCGCGTCTATGGTTTAAGGCAAAGCCTAAACACTGGTTGCATTTGATTCAAGGTAATGATGCTGTACCCGCTCCTGCAACTCAACTCAGTAAAGATGTAGAAGTCGTTAATAGTATCGCTTTTGAAGAGGGTTATTTAGCTTTAGTCATTGCCAAACCGACCGCACTGGAAGAACTTCATCTAACCGTTTTAGATTTACCAGAAGCTTTAAATGGTGATGTGGCGAGACCTCAATAATTTTTATGCGACAAGATTGCCCAATATTCAAATGGGCGCTATTGTTCCATCATACTCATCAATTTCAATTTGCAATGAAAATAATGATCAAAACTTTATTATCTGCGATTACGTTTGGCCTCATCACTTTATCAATAGCACATGCTGATATCCAAACACTTGAACAAAACCTCAAGACCAACTATCCAGAACTCTCTATTAGATCAGTGACTCCCTCACCAATATCAGGACTTTATGAAGTCTACGCAGGTGGACGTTTGATATATACCAATGAAGAGGCAAAATACCTGTTTATTGGTCAACTGGTCGATCCAAAAAACCAAAAAAATCTAACCGAAGAGCGTTTAATTGAGCTCAATAAAATTGATGTTAAACAATTGCCATTAGAGCAAGCTATTCGATATGTTAAGGGTGATGGTAAACGTACACTTTACATATTTACAGACCCCGACTGCCCTTATTGTCAAAAACTGGAACAGTATATGACCTCCATTGATAATGTGACTGTCTATTTATTTCCGTTCCCGTTAAAAACCCTGCACCCTCAGGCTGAGGAAGTTGCCAACAAAATCTGGTGTGCTAAAAACCAATATGAAGCTTGGGAGGATTATATGCTACATCGTAAAGCTCCAAAAAATTCAGGACAATGTTCCACCCCAATTCAAAAGAATTTGGTCTTGGGACAAAAACTACAAATTAACGGAACACCCACCCTATTTTTGAAAAATGGTGTCCGTATCACTGGTATGCCACAAAATGCAGAACAGATTGAACAATTACTGAACTCAGCTGAGCAATCTAAATGAATAAATTAACAGTAGACTGAGTATTTCTACATGATACATTCACATTTTTCTTTAGCAGTATTTTAAAATAATTTATATATTTCAAAATACTACAAACCCAAGATATATTTACCCATAAATATTGACATACAAAATTTCCATTTACATTTTATGCCAAACTCTTAAACTTATTTGGGTCACAACATTGTTTTCTGCCAACAACAAAGGATTGCGGCAGATTTACATGAAAGGAAAATAAAGATGAAAAAGTTGCTCATTGCCAGTCTAATCATGGTTGCAAGCCATTCGGTATTTGCAGCCGACAATAAAACCGCCACTACAGCACCAGATGTGTTTGCTAAAGCCAACCAGCTTTATGAATCAAAAAACTATGCTGCAGCTTTTCAGGAAATTCAGAAAATTGCCTCAACAGGGAATGCTCAGGCAATTTATAATTTAGGTTCAATGACACAACAGGGCTTGGGCACAGCCAAAGACGAGAAAAAAGCTTTACAATATTTTCAGGAAGCTTCAGATAAAGGATTTGGTAAAGCGAGTTTTGAATTGGCACAAATGTATCGTTACGGTAAAAGTAGTGTAGGGATTAATAAAGATACAGAGAAATATAAAAAACTTATAGACACAGCCGCTAAACAAGGCTCAGAAGATGCAAGTGTTGAAGTTGCAACTTTATTCTTTGCCCAAGGCAAACCTGAGTATGACCAGTTGGCAATACGACAGTTACGTCCATTAATACAAAAAAATTACTATCCAGCAATGCATGTAAAAGCTTTATATGACCTAGGTGTTGGAGTAAAAAATAAGAATCCGATTATGCAACAACAGGCTATTAACACTTTTCGGACATTAGCAAGTAAAGGCTACGCTCCATCACTAATGGTGTTGGGAAATATGATGGCAAATGGAGAAATTATTGACCAAAATCTTCCTGAAGCTAAAAAAATCTTTACTACATTAGCAGCACAAGATTTTCCAAATGCCAAAGAATCATTAGCAGAAGTTGAAAAGGCAATAGCTGCTAAGAAAGCTGCTCCAGCAACCTCTAAAAAATAATGAAAAACCCTCTTATATTCTATTAAAAATAAGAGGGTTATTTCTATTTGAATTAAAACTGCTTGCTGACTCTCATTCCCACACTTAGGTTACGCCCATCAGCAGGCTCAAAAAATCGACTGTTCCCTTCATTAACAATGACTGAACCAATATAGTTTTTATCGAACAGGTTATCTATCCGAACAAAACCATTGACACTCCAATCGACATATTTCCTTAAATAACCCGTATAAACAGAGGCAATGGTATAGTTTGCTGCTGAATCACTATTGATGTCATTCACATAGACTCTATCCATATATTGGGTATCAACTCCAGCATAAAAACCCTGTTCAGGCTGCCATGCAATTCCAATAAAAGCTTGATTTTTAGCAATTCCTGGAATGAGATTGTTTGCTGAAATTTCTGCAACATTTCCTAATTTCGGAACTTTTGCATCGAACTTTGCATCTAAATACGCATAGCTCGTATTGATGCTCAAATCTTTCCATAATTTTTTATTCCAGCTTAACTCTGCACCTTTGCGTAAGGTTTTATTAGCATTACGGTAGGTTGCACGTCCACCCATATTTTCTGCTGCAACAATGTCATCTTGATTGTCGATATAAAAAGTAGCGAGGTTAAAATCACCCCATCTATTTGAAGATTTTAGGCCAACTTCATAGTTATCACTTTTGGATGGCTTTAAATCTAAAGTACTTGCTCCACCCTGTGCAGGGTATGCCATTTCAGTGAACGTTGGTGTTTCAAAACCTTTGGTATAACTGGCATAGACCAAAGTCAGTGGAACAATCTGCCAACTTAAAGCGACAGATGGCAAAATTTCTTCATAGGTCGTTTTACCGCTATTATCACCATTTAGACCAACGATATAACGATCTTTGGATTTGTAATGTACGTTACTGTAGCGCACTCCCGTATCTAAACGCATTTTTGGTAGGAATGACCATGATGCTTGTAGATAAGGATCAACATTCCATAAAGTATTTCGCTCATCTCGGCGCAAAGCACCCACAATCCCTTTATCACCCTGATCATTAAAATTTTGGAAACCCTGTCGATCTTCATTCATGGCGTCTATAGAAACACCAGCAGTAAATTGGGTTTTGGGAAGTAAATCCTTACCCGTCCATCGAAAATCAGTTCCATAGTAGTCACGTTTAAAATCAATCACCCCACCCGCCTGATAAGGTGTATTGGGATTTTTTTGAACCATATCAGGAATAGATTGATATTGAATGACTTGCCGCTGTCCGACATAAGCCATGGCATAAAGTTCATTTTGATCATTGATTGGCTTTGACCATGTCACACCAGTCTGGGTCTGGTCAATTTTTTTACGCGCATTATAATCCATGACATTTTTTGCAACTTGTTTGGGATTGTTCTCCCACTCTGCTCGAGTTAGGCCACCTGGATCAGCAGCATCAATATTGACGTAATTAGTGACCCAGTTAATCTTGCTGCCATCATCCAGATTCCATGTCAGTTTGGCATTATTTAAGGTTTTATTGGCACCGCTATGGTCACGGAAACCATCAGTATCAAAATAAGACGAACTAATGATATAACTCGGCTCATTTTGCTTGTCCGTCCCTCCTTGTAGTATCAAACCTGCACGATTTTTATGATGACTGCCCCCAGCATAACTCATTTCAATAGAATCTTTACCTTGCCCTTCTTTGGTCGTTGCCAGAATTGCGCCACCCGATGAGTTTCCGTACAGGGAAGAAAATGGCCCAGTTAAAATTTCAAGATGATCGAGGCTGCTCAGGTCAATATTAGAAGTCTGCCCCTGCCCATCAGGCATGGTTGCTGGAATACCATCGGTATATAAACGGATTCCCCTCACACCGAAAGTAGAACGGGCACCAAAACCACGCATAGAAATTTGTAAGTCTTGCGCGTAGTTCTCTCGGTTGCGCAACTGAACACTTGGAATCCCTTTGACCAGTTCAGTCAAGTTGACTTGGGCAGATTGATCTGCTTTAGGGCTTTCAATACGGAAAATTGAAGCTGGTGTTTCCATATAGGTGGTATTGGTACGGGTTGCCTCGACTTTAATTGGTATAAGTTGCTGTATTGGCTGTGTCTCTATATCAACTTTAGCAGCCCATACCAAGGAGCTATTCAACCCCATACTCACCGCAACACAACCGTATAAAAAATTCAGTTTAATTAAAGGCATAGAAATTCCTTATGGACCTAAAATATAAGAAAGCAATTTTCAAAGACAAGTATGGATTATTTTAATATTGATCTTATCTCATTGGGATTCACTAAAATGATCAAAAACTAGTATTTATCAACCTTAGCAAATAAAATTAAAGGTGGATATTATTGTAAGTAAAACATTTGCCCTCATTGTATTGTTGTTGAAACAACTTGAGTACATCATGCCTGAACTTCCAGAAGTTGAAACCACCAAGACCAGTTTACTGCCTTTACTTGACCAACGTGTTCTAGCAGTTAAAGTATTAAATGCAAGCTTACGCTGGCAAATTCCTGATGATATTCAGAAATTGGTTGGGCAGCGTTTAACAACGCTTTCACGCCGCTCCAAATATATTCTGGCTGAATTTGAACAGGATCAAATGCTTTGGCATCTCGGAATGTCTGGTAGTTTTCGTTTATGCCAACCCAATGATGAATTGCGCAAACATGATCATTTAATTATTGATTTTGAAGATATTCAACTACGCTATCATGATCCACGTCGTTTTGGCTGTATTCTTTGGCTAGATCAGGACAACCAGTCCAAGCTTATTGACACGCTTGGTCCAGAACCTTTAAGTGAAGATTTTAATGCTACTTATTTGTTAGAAAAGCTAAATAAGAAGAATGTAGGTATTAAAATTGCGCTTATGGATAATCATGTGGTGGTAGGTGTTGGTAATATTTACGCAACTGAAAGTCTATTCAATATTGGAGTTCATCCTGCACAACCTGCTTCAACTTTAACCCAGGCACAAGTTGAAAAGTTGGTGATTGAGGTCAAGCGCATCCTAAAACAAGCGATTGATCTTGGCGGTTCAACTTTACGTGACTATAGTAATGCGATGGGCGAAAATGGTTATTTCCAACAAACGCTGCTTGCTTATGGTCGTGCAGGTGAAATGTGCGTCAACTGCGAAACCACGCTGGAGAATTTAAAGTTGGGACAACGCGCCAGTGTGTTCTGCCCACAGTGCCAACCCTTAAATAAGAAAGCTTAGTTATTTCAATGCTGGCTCAAGGAGAGTGATTTATGCAGACTGCAATTGTTCGGCATATTCTGGTCAAGGATAAAGACTTGGCAGAACAACTGAAAAAGCGGATTCATTCTGGCGCGGACTTTGCGAAAATCGCCAAGCAATATTCAACATGCAACTCAGCAAAACGCGGTGGTGAACTCGGTGAAGTGAAAAAAGGGCAGCTTGTTCCTGTGATCGACAAACTGGTCTTTACTGCCGCGGAGAGGGTCTTACACGGTCCAATTAAAAGCCAATTTGGCTTTCATCTGGTTGAAATTAAATTCCGTATGGAGGGTTTTCACTAAAGCCTTTCTTTTACCGTGAATGAGTGTCCTATATTTGCTCATTCATGACATAAGTCCATGCTTGTACAATCTCACCAGAATCAAGAGTGGTTTTAACTTGTACCCTTTTATATTGCACACCCTCAAAGTCATCCAGCATTTGCCAGTTTTGTTCTAATTTTTCAGTGCTAAACAAATAGCCTTCAACCAATGGATCTTTGTCACTCAGAATAATTGCAGGTAAACCCTTATCTGGGCCCCAATCTAAAATATGAATTGTTCCATGTACAGAAGCTTTTTGCCAATCACCACCTATTCCACCAAGAATATGGGCATTCTCTCGATTTGGACAGAGGGTGCCATACACAAATAAACGATTCATAATAGTTTATCCCACTTCAATATTTTTCAGCATGTTAAAGTGAAATAATTAAACTTTCCATGCTCAGTATTCATAATTATTCAAATAACTTTTACCAATTATTTTCTAATCAGGCATAAAAAATGACATCTTGAGATGCCATTTTATTTCAGGAGTTTTTAACCCTGTTTTTTCAATTCATCACGGATTTCACGTAACAACTGAATATCTTCTGGCGTTGCTGCTGGTTCAGGAGCGACTTCCTCTTGTTTACGAATACGGTTCATCACTTTCACCAACAAGAACACAACCCAGGCTAACAGCAAAAAGTTAATCAAGATCGTCAGGAAGCTACCATAGGCAAATACATTAAGTCCTGCATCTTGAGCTGCTTTCAGCGTGGTAATGTTATTTGGGTTATCTCCCAATACCAAGAACCAATTGGTATAGTCCACCTCCCCACCCAGAATCCATGAGATCACAGGCATGATGATATCCTTGACCAATGAGTCGATGATTTTACCAAAAGCGCCACCAATGATGACACCAATCGCTAAATCCATCATGTTGCCCTTAATGGCAAACTCTTTAAATTCTTTAATAATACTCATCTATAACTCTCCAGAGTTGACGTGATCGCACCTACTTTTGCATTGTTTATTACATAGGCACAGTTATTCATCATAATGTTGATAATTTAATATTATTCTGAAAAAAATAAAGTTATTTCACACTTTAACAACATATTTTATTTTAATAAAAATATGAACTTAAGCATGATGTATTCATTTATTTTATATAATAAAAAACCGCTAAACAGACTTAGCGGTTTTTTCTTTTTCAGTTAAGAAAAATTATTTATCACGGTTACGCTTACGTTCGTTTTCAGTCAAGTAACGCTTACGAATACGGATTGATTTTGGTGTTACTTCAACCAGCTCATCATCTTCAATGAATTCAAGCGCTTGTTCAAGCGTATATTCCATTGCAGGTGTTAAAGTCAATGCTTCATCAGTACCAGATGCGCGGACGTTGGTGAGCTGTTTCGCTTTAGTTGGGTTAACAACCATATCGTCTGAACGGGAGTTAATACCGATGATCATGCCTTCATATACTTCAAGTTGTGGTTTAGCAAATAAACGACCACGGTCTTGAAGTGTAAATAATGCATAGCCCAAGCAAGTCCCTTGAACCATAGAGATCAACACACCGTTTTGACGCTTCGCCACAGTACCTGCTTTTGCTGGACCGTAATGTGAGAAGCTTGATGTCATAATCCCTGTACCAGAAGTCATGGTTAAGAATTCAGAACGGAAACCAATCAAACCACGTGAAGGAACAGTAGCTTCAATACGGATACGGCCTTTACCGTCAACTTCCATATTGGTCATCTCACCTTTACGGAAGCCCATTTGTTCCATTACAGAACCTTGGTGTTGTTCTTCAACGTCAAATGTTACATTTTCAAATGGCTCTTGTCTTTCGCCATCAATTTCTTTCATGATTACTTGTGGACGAGAAACACCCATCTCGAAGCCTTCACGACGCATGTTTTCAATCAATACTGAAAGGTGAAGTTCACCACGACCAGAAACCTTGAAACGGTCTGGGCTATCAGTATCTTCAACACGTAATGCTACGTTGTGAATCAATTCACGGTCAAGACGTTCACGGATATTACGTGAAGTCACGAACTTACCTTCTTTACCCGCAAATGGTGAGTTGTTCACCTGGAATGTCATCGAAACTGTAGGTTCATCTACAGACAATGGTGGTAAAGCCTCAACATTTTTCGGATCACAAATTGTGTCAGAAATATTGAGTGCATCAATGCCTGTAATACAGATGATATCGCCTGCTGATGCAGATTCAACATCAACACGCTCTAAACCGTGGTAACCCATAATTTTAAGGATACGACCGTTACGTGTCTTACCTTCTTTATCAATTACAGTGACTTGCGTATTCAATTTCACTGAACCACGTTGAATACGACCAACACCGATAACACCGACGAAGCTGTTATAGTCAAGTGATGAAATCTGCATCTGGAATGGACCATCAACATCAACGGCTGGTGGTTCAACGATATCGACGATGGTTTGGAACAATGGTGTCATATCATCAGCAAGTTCCTCTGGTGATGGACCTGCAACACCACGAAGACCTGAAGCATAAACGATCGGGAAATCCAACTGCTCATCAGTTGCACCCAAGTTATCAAACAAATCAAATACTTGATCAATAACCCAATCACAACGAGCACTTGGCTTGTCAACTTTGTTAATAATCACGATTGGCTTCAAACCACGTGCGAACGCTTTTTGCGTTACGAAACGAGTTTGTGGCATTGGACCTTCTTGAGAGTCAACAAGAAGCAATACGCAGTCAACCATCGACATTACACGTTCTACTTCACCACCGAAGTCGGCGTGTCCTGGGGTGTCAACGATGTTGATGCGATATTCAGTGTTGGTACGTGCATCTAACCATTTGATTGCAGTGTTTTTTGCAAGAATAGTAATACCACGTTCAGACTCAAGCGCGTTAGAATCCATAACACGTTCAATCTCGCCTGCGCGATCGCCAAGAGCACCTGATTGTTGTAAAAGTTTGTCTACAAGAGTCGTTTTACCATGATCGACGTGCGCAATAATGGCAATGTTACGGAGAGTTTTAATATCTGACATGTAAAATTCGATACGCTTTAAATTTGAGGGCAAATTATACAGAAGAATCCTAAACTTTAGTAGTGACAGTTTATTGACAGAGTGCTTTTTTTCTGACGAAACGTTACAGAATCGTTGGTAAAGTAGGCCAACTCTATTAGAATATTCCACTAATGCTTATCGCTTTTTTATACTCCCATGTCGAATTCCCAACCTCAACAACAGCTTGATCTGGTCTATGGACTAAATGATCAACCGAAACCTTTTGTTGCATTTTTAGCCGCATTACAGCATCTTTTGGCAATCCTGGTGCCTATCGTAACCCCAGGTTTATTGATCTGTCTGGCGCTTGGCGTGTCCCGTGAAGACACCAACATGATCCTGTCCATGTCATTGATTATTTCAGGGATTGCGACCTTTTTACAGTGCAAAAAAGTTGGACCATTTGGTGCAGGATTGCTGATTGTCCAAGGTACCAGCTTTAATTTTATTGGCCCCATCATTGGGATTGGCAGTACCATGGTTGCAGCAGGGACACCAGTTGAACAGGTGATGGCAGCCATTTTTGGCGTGGTGATTGCGGGTTCATTCATCGAAATGGGTGTCTCCAGAATTCTACCCTGGGTTAAAAAGCTGATTACTCCACTTGTGACAGGCATTGTGGTTTTGCTGATCGGCTTAACCTTGATTAAAGAGGGTTTGATTAGCATGGGCGGTGGTTATACTGCGATGCAGGACAATACCTTTGCCAATGCAGATAACCTCATCATGTCCTGTACTGTGCTGGGAATTATTATTCTACTCAATCGTATCCGTATAATTTGGGTGAAAAGTTCAGCAATTTTAATTGCTTTGGTCATTGGTTATATCCTTGCTGGATTTATGGGACATTTAAACTTTTCTGTGTTGCAGGATGCACCACTAATCCAGATTCCAACCCCAATGCATTTTGGATTAAGCTTTTCATGGAGCCTGTTTATTCCAATGGCATTTATCTATTTGGTCACTTCACTGGAAGCGATTGGTGATGTCACCGCCACCAGTAAAATTTCCAACCAGCCTGTTGATGGTCCAATTTGGATGCAGCGAATTAAGGGTGGTGTGTTGGTCAATGGTGCGAACTCATTTCTGGCGGGTATTTTCAATACATTCCCAAGTTCTGTGTTTGCTCAAAACAACGGTGTCATTCAACTGACAGGTGTGGCAAGCCGTTATGTCGGGATCTGGATTGCCATCCTGCTGGTTATTTTAGGCCTGTTCCCTGCTGTTGCCGCGGTCATTCAGGCTGTACCTCAAGCTGTGCTTGGTGGTGCGGTGATGGTGATGTTCGGTGCTGTTGCTGCGTCTGGAATCAATATCCTTGCCAGCATCCAGCTAGACCGCCGCGCATTATTGATTGTTGCCATTTCCCTTGCGCTAGGTTTAGGCGTGGCACAAGTACCACAGATTCTGGAACACCTACCTGAACTATTTAAAAACATCTTTAGTTCAGGCGTGGCAACAGGTGGACTGGCAGCCTTGATTTTAAATATTGTTTTACCTGAAACGCACAAATAACCATCTGGCAATCGCACTGCCCAGTTTTACCACTGGGCTTTGTTTTGATGAGAGATCAAAATGGATCCACGTAGTGAAGTTGTTTTACGACAACAGGATTATTTAAATGGGCAAGTGCTATTGATCAATGCCCCAAATGATCAGCTTGCCAAGAATTTACCCAGCCAAGTTCAAGCCTCTGTCTGGACCTGGAATTATGCCGACCACCAAGCTTTTCTCAATGCAGGAATCAACTCACATTTTTCAGTTGAATTTCCACAGGCAAGCTTTGATCAGGTGATTATTTTTGTACCTAAATCAAAAGAGTTGCTGAATTATATTTTGCATGTGGTGACCAGCCATTTAACACTGGGACAGTCTGTTTTCCTTGTCGGTGAGAAAAAGGGCGGTGTGGAACGTGCTGCCAAACAATTGCAGCAATACGGTAAAACCCTCAAACTTGACAGCGCACGTCATTGTCAACTTTGGCAGATGATCATCGAAAAAACTGGGCAATTAAAGCCACTTGAACATTGGATTAAAACCTATAGCCTCTCTGTTGGACAAGACCAGCTAGAAATCACGGCCCTACCTGGCGTATTTAGCCAGGACCATTTAGATGTCGGTACAGCCGTATTATTGCCTTACCTGAATCAAATAAAATCAGGCAAGATTGCCGACTTCGGTTGCGGTGCGGGTGTGATCAGTGCTTATCTAGCCAAACTTAATCCAAACCAACAAATTTTTGCACTGGATGTTGATGCATTTGCATTACGCTCAACTGAACTGACCTTTCAACGAAACGGTTTAAATTTAGCCCAGCTTCATCTTCAGCCTGTCACGGGTTTTGCCGATGCCCCAAGAGAATTAGATGCCATCATCAGCAACCCGCCTTTCCATCAGGGCATCCAGACCAATTACCATGCCAGTGAAGCACTGTGCCAACTTGCCAAATCCCATCTGAGCAGCTCAGGTGAATTATGGATTGTCGCCAATCGTTTCCTGAACTATCCGCCGCTGATTGAGCAAAGTTTCGGTCAGTGTACAGTTAAAGCGGATCAACAAGGATTCAAGGTGTTGTATGCCTGTACAAAATAAACAGTTTAAGGAATTTTTATGAGCGATACATCTGCTCCCCAACATCTCCAGCGTAAGCTTGGGGCACGCCACCTAAATATGATTGCCATTGGTGGTTCAATTGGCACAGGCTTATTTCTTGCTTCGGGTTCTACTATTGCCACCGCAGGTCCAGGTGGTGCGTTATTGGCATACGCCCTAATCGGGATCATGATTTATTTCCTGATGACCAGTCTGGGAGAACTTGCCACCCATAACCCAAGCTCTGGTGCATTCTTTACCTATGGCAGCCGCTATGTCGAAGAGGGTTTTGGTTTCGCACTGGGTTGGAACTACTGGTATAACTGGGCAATTACTGTCGCTTTTGAATTGGTTGCGGTACAGTTCATTATGAAATTCTGGTTTCCTGAGATTGCAGGTTTTTACTGGAGTGCAATTTTCCTTGGCGTGATTTTTGGCATTAATGCCATGACCGTCAAAGGCTTTGGTGAAAGCGAATTCTGGTTTTCCATGATTAAAGTGGTTGCGATTATCGTCTTTATCATCATTGGGATTGCCATGATTGTAAAAATCATGCTTACACCTGATGTATCGGTATGGAGCAACTGGAACAAGGGAGATGCGCCTTTTGTGGGGGGTCTGCAAGCCTTAGTCGGAGTCGCCATGATTGCAGGATTCTCTTTTCAGGGTACTGAAATGGTGGGCGTTGCCGCAGGTGAATCCAAAGATCCAAAGAAAACCATTCCATTGGCGATTAAACAGATTTTCTGGCGCATCCTGCTGTTCTATATCCTGTGTATTTTTATCATTGGTACATTGGTCAGCTATGACAATCCACTGTTGCTACATGCAGCCGAAAGTGAAAATATTGCCCTTTCACCCTTTACCTTACTATATGAAAAAGCAGGCTTGGCCTTTGCCGCAGGCTTAATGAATGCAGTGATTCTGAGTGCGATTTTATCCGCGGGTAACTCTGGGATGTACTCCTCTACCCGCATGCTGTTTGATATGGCAAAAGAGGGTCGTGCGCCAAAATGGTTCTCTAAACTGGATGCGCGTGGCGTTCCCATGAATGCCTTGTATGCAACCACAGCCGTTGCTGCCCTCTGTTTCCTGACCACTTTTATTGGCGAGCAACAAGTATTTAACTGGTTGCTGAATATATCAGGCATGTGCGGATTTATCGTCTGGCTCGGCATTGCCATTTCACATTACCGTTTCCGCAAAGGCTATACAGCACAGGGCTATAAAGTCGAAGACCTTGCATACCGTGCCAAGTTTTTCCCATTCGCACCGTGGTTTGCTTTTATTCTTTGCTCAATCATTATCTTAGGTCAAAATTATCAGGCAGTTCTGGGTGGCAAAATTGACTGGTTAGGCTTACTTTCAACCTATATCAGCATTCCATTATTCCTGATCATTTGGTTAGGATATAAATGGAAACATAAAACCAAACTGATTGCCTACCAAGACATGAATGTGAAAGAGGGCGAATAAAAAATCGATTTTTTACTTGACCATTATGAAAATATGGGTAGAATTCACGCTCATATTTTCAACGGCACTATTTTATAGGAGGACAACATCATGCCATTACTACAAGGAACAACTTACTAAGGTTTGGCACGTTGTCGTCTCACGGACAAGTGACAAATCTGCTGATCACTTGTCCGA
Organism: Acinetobacter sp. GD03645; assembly: GCF_029845285.1. NCBI lineage: Bacteria > Pseudomonadati > Pseudomonadota > Gammaproteobacteria > Moraxellales > Moraxellaceae > Acinetobacter > Acinetobacter sp. GD03645. The sequence continues at coordinate 178,551 of NZ_JAOCLL010000007.1, forward strand.
ATGCTTTATTAGACCTGGCATTCGCTAGGTTTTTTTATGCCTATTCGGACAGAAAAATTAAAATGACCGAGATAAGAAAATGGGCATACAAAAAATTCTCAATGCCGAAGCACACTATGGCGTTCCAGTGAAAATATTCACCAACGACATTGATAGCGACAGCATTGAACAACTTAAAAAAATGGCACAACTGCAATTTATTTATTCACATATTGCTGTCATGCCAGACGTGCATGTGGGTAAAGGGGCAACCGTTGGCAGCGTGATTCCAACCCAACATGCGATTATTCCTGCGGCGGTGGGTGTTGATATTGGTTGTGGCATGAATGCAGTTCGACTCAACCTCAAGGCATCCCAATTACCAGACAATCTTGCACCGTTACGGCATGCAATTGAACGCAAGGTTCCTGTCGGCTTTGAATTGCACAAGCAAATCAAAGCCAAGGCTTCCAGCATTATTCCATTGGAAAAACGCTTGCAGCCGATCATTCAAAAACATCCAGGCTTGGTTCGGATGCTGCGAAAGTTTGATGCAACCTGGCAAAAACAACTCGGTACTTTAGGTGGTGGCAACCATTTTATTGAGCTATGTCTGGATGAAAATCAGGATGTCTGGATCATGCTGCATTCAGGTAGTCGTGGCTTGGGTAATGTGATTGGCACCTATTTTATCGAACTGGCAAAGAAAGAAGCACAGCACCGTTTTGGGCATGTCCCTGACAAGGATTTAAGCTACTTTGCTGAGGGGTCGGCCAATTTCAATGATTATGTTGAAGCAGTGGAATGGGCACAAAACTATGCTTTTGAGAATCGTCGGGAAATGATGCGACTGATTCTGGAAGCCATTCGCCCGCTTCTACCGCCCTTTCAAATGACCAAAGAAGCGATTAATTGCCATCATAACTATGTCAGTCGGGAAAATCACTTTGGCGAAGATTTATTAATTACCCGTAAAGGTGCTATTCGGGCAGGTCAGGATGAACTTGGTATCATCCCAGGTTCAATGGGTGCTCGCTCCTATATTGTTAAAGGCAAGGCAAATCCTGAATCATTCTGTTCATGTTCACATGGTGCGGGACGAAAAATGAGTCGCAACAAGGCGAAACTCTTGTTTAGTCAAGATGATTTGATTCAGCAAACCCAAGGGATTGAATGTCGTAAAGATGCAGGCGTGATTGATGAAATTCCGAGTGCATACAAAGACATTGATCAAGTCATGGCAAATCAGTCTGACCTAATTGAAATTGTACATATACTCAAACAAATCTTATGTATTAAAGGCTAACACGATGAAACTAAAAGATATGCCAAAAATTAAAGCTCGCAATCCTGTTGCACTCTCTCCTTTACTTCACAAGGGAGGCATTCATGAAAGCGAAAAACCGAAAGCCCAACACCGCAAGGAACGTAAAGATACCAAAAAGTTTTTAAACAAAACTGATTGGCTCTAATAAAAAAGCGGCTCAATTGAGCCGCTCTTTCATATCATCAAGACTCAATTACTGAGCTTGTTGACCTGGTTGTACAACAACAGTACGGCTACCAGTGATCGCAGCGAATACGCGACGGTTCATAGCACGGCCTTCTTTAGTCTTGTTGTCTGCAATCGGTTGATCCCAAGCGAAACCTTGAGTAGATAAACGAGATGCATCAACATTGTATTCATTCACAAGTGAAGATTTAACAGAATTAGCACGAGCCAGAGACAAACGCTCGTTCAACTTACGTGGACCCGTGTTGTCTGTATGACCTTCAATACGGGCAGTTGCATTCGGGAATTCACCCAATTTCTCTGCTACTTTCGCAATTTCAGACTTGTACTGCGGCTTGATGTCTGACTTGTTGGTATCAAAGAATACACGAAGTTCCATGTTAAGGTCTTCAGTCATCTCTTGTGGCTGTGGCTGAACAGGTACTGGTGTAGGTTCAACTGGAGCAACCTCTACCACTGGTGCAGCTGGACGCAAATGACCACCTACAACGACTTGAAGAGCAGCCATAGCTTGGCCTTCCCACCAACTGTTATCAAAGTTATAAGTTGCACGACCCTCAGTACGAAGTGTTAAAGCATCATTCAATTCCCATAACACACCACCGCCGATATTACCAATGGTGTCATAAGAACGACGGTCTAGACCTGGATTATCGATTGTTAATTTAGAATATCCACCACCAATTAATGCATATGGCTTGATTTTGCTATCATATTTACCTGTAAATGCATCAGCAGTTGCAATCGCATTTAAGCTTAGAGTTTGATGTTTAGCATCCCAAGGCTGACCATTATCAGTTGCACTTTCTTTACGGGCAGCATCAGCTTTGGTTTGTTGATATTCAACCTCGGCCTGCAACCATGGGGTCAATTCAACACCAATTGCAGCACCAACAAGTAAATCACTTTGTAAAGCAACACCAGAACCATTTGGACTACCAGTCCAGCCTAAACCATTTGGATCACGATCTGTTAATACATCACGTTGTTTGTCTTGGGTATCTCCTGGATACCAGTGATAACCAAGCATTAAAGGGGTAATTGTGACACCTGCATTTACAGCAACAAAAGGTGCTACAGCCAGCATAGCAAGTACAATACGACTCATTTTCATGGATATCCTCCAAAGATAAAAAATATTTAAGCTTGCTCTAGTAATTTTTTGAACACTGATAACTTGTTCTATCTGTCTCAGTCATTCATTTCACGTTGAATCATACAAACACTTGATCAATTTTCCAAGCATTTAGCAATATTCAGCTCTCGATTCTCGAAAAATACTTATCCCCCACTTCATATAGCAGCTAAGTAAATTTTCATTAACGTTGTTCTAGCGCATGAAGTTTATCATTTTTTAATCAGGGTTTTAACCACATATCAAAAACTTTTCAATAAGACTAAACAATTCCAACATTTCTTTCAAATATAGAACAAGATTTTTTACCTCGCTCTATTAATGATTCAACTATATAAATTTTTAAAACAATAAATATTCGACCTCACGATTATAAATAATCCTAGAAATAAAAAAACGGCTCAATTGAGCCGTCCTTTTATATCATCAAGACTCAATTACTGAGCTTGTTGACCTGGTTGTACAAGAACAGTACGGCTACCAGTAATCGCAGCAAATACGCGACGGTTCATGGCACGGCCTTCTTTAGTCTTGTTGTCAGCAATCGGCTGATCCCAAGCAAAGCCCTGAGTTGTCAAGCGAGATGCATTTACGTTGTATTCATTCACAAGTGCAGACTTAACAGAGTTAGCACGAGCCAGAGACAAACGTTCGTTCAACTTACGTGGACCAGTGTTGTCTGTGTGGCCTTCAATGCGAGCAGTCGCATTCGGGTATTCAGACAATTTCTCTGCCACTTTCGCAATTTCAGACTTGTACTGAGGTTTAATGTCTGACTTGTTGGTATCAAAGAATACACGAAGTTCCATGTTAAGGTCTTCAGTTAATTCTTGTGGCTGTGGCTGAACAGGTACTGGTACTGGTTCAACTGGAGCAACTTCCACCACTGGTGCAGCAGGTTTCAAGTGACCACCAAGAACAACATTTAAACCAGCAAGTGCGGTATAGCTCCAAAACTTCTCATCAAAATCATAAGTACCACGAGCTTCTGTACGAAGGGACAAGGCATCATTTAAACGCCAGAAAACACCACCACCAGCATTGGCAATTGTATCTTCTTTAGTCGCCAAACCATCCATCTTATATTTTGCATGACCAGCGCCAGCTAAGATATATGGCTTGATTTTGCTGTCATAGTTTTTAGTGATCAAATCAGATGTTGCATAGAAGTTACCAGCAATTGTCTGTTGTTTGTATTCAGCGCCTGGTGCTAAACCATCAAGATCACCTTTAACTTGGCTATATTCAGCTTCAAAGCCTAACCAAGGTGTTAATTCAATACCCAATGCAGCACCAACAAATAAATCATCCTGCAACTCAGCAGAACTCGTTAATTTATCATTGTTGTGTTGGCTATCATACATTGTATAACCAAGTAATAATGGAGTAACTGTTACACCCGCATTAGCAGCAGCTAAAGGGGCAGCAACAAGCATAGCAAGTGCAATACGACTCAATTTCATGGATATCCTCCAGAGATAACATTTGTTTGTTGTTAAGCTTAGCCTATAATTTTTGACCACTCATAAGCACCAAGACTTACAGTGTTATTTTTAAGCTATTCACTTAACTTTGAATCATACAAACACTTGATTAATTTTCCAAGTGCTTGATAACTTTAACCTAGTAAATTATTGACAAAATTTCTTACAATTTCCGTTGTAGTTCAGTAAATTTTCAATTCACATATAAAGTTGAAATCGATTATCGTTCGCAAGTTTTTATTTATTCGCTACATAGCATTTCTATTTAGATAATGACCTCAATATAGATTAGTGCATTATTTAATTTAAAAAACATAATTTAACACTTTGTTATTTATATATTTAAACAAAAACTAACTGGGTTTCACATGAAAAGAAGATTAGGTTTTACCTTAACCGAAATAGTGGTGACTACGACTGTTTTATCCATCATAGTCGCTTTCGCAATTCCAGCATTTCATTATTTACTAGCTTCCTGGGAATCAAACCAGACCATTAGAATACTCACAATGAACATACAAAAAGCAAAAACTGATGCACAAATTTACCATAAAAATGTGATCATCTGCCCAAGTCAGGATTTAGAAAGTTGTCATAATGACTGGAATAAAGGTTTTATTAGCTTTATAGATAGCAATAAGAATAGACAACGTGATAATGACGAAACCTTGTTATTTGCCAGCACACTTAATCATAAATATGGTTCACTCAGCTATAGAGGCTTTGGCTCTTCACCACGATACATTGTCTTTCAGCAGGAAAATGGCCTGCCTTTCGCCTCAAATGGTAGCTTTATTTATTGTTCCAATTCACTGGATTATCATTCAAAACTGCTCATTGGCCGTATGGGACATCCTCGATTTGAGAAAACACCCACCTGCTAAAAAAACTCTTCAGTCTAGGCTAGGCGACATAAAACACTTTATTCACTGTTTTTTTTTACTATACTGCATAGGTTTTGAACATTCTCTGCAAATTATAAGTCTGGAGACACACAATGACTGACATCGTAATTGTCAATGGCGCTCGTACAGCAATGGGCGGCTTCCAAGGTGCATTATCAACTGCAACTGCACCAGAACTGGGTGCAATCACAATTAAAGAAGCAATTGCCCGTGCTGGTCTACAGCCAACTGATGTAGAAGAAGTCATCATGGGTTGTGTGTTACCAGCAGGTTTAAAGCAGGGCCCTGCCCGTCAGGCAATGCGTAAGGCTGGTTTACCTGACTCAACAGGCGCTGTAACGATTAACAAGCTGTGTGGCTCTGGTATGAAAGCGGTTATGCAGGCAGCTGACATGATCAAGGCAGGCAGTGCTGAAATCGTGGTTGCAGGTGGTATGGAATCCATGACCAATGCACCTTATGTGTTGCCAAAGGCACGTGCGGGTTACCGTATGGGTCATGGGGAAATTAAGGACCATATGTTCCTTGATGGACTTGAAGATGCTGAAACTGGTCGCTTAATGGGTTCGTTTGCCCAGGATATGGCAAATACACGTGGTTATACCCGTGAGCAAATGGATGATTTTGCCATTCGTTCTTTACAACGTGCGCAAAAGGCCATTACTGAAGGTTACTTTAAAGATGAAATCGTTGCTGTAACCGTCTCTAGCCGTAAAGGTGATGTGGTTGTTGACCAAGATGAACAGCCTTTAAATGCAAAAATTGACAAAATCCCAGGTTTGAAACCTGCATTTGCAAAAGACGGTACCATTACCGCCGCCAATGCCAGCTCAATCTCTGATGGTGCGTCTGCACTGGTACTTACTAACAGTGATGTGGCGGCTCAACGTGGCTTACAACCTTTGGCAAAAATCGTTGCAACCGCATCAAATTCCCAGCACCCATCTGAATTTACCATTGCGCCTGTAGGTGCAATTCAGAAAGTCTTGAACAAGGCAGGCTGGGATGCTCAAGACGTTGATCTTTGGGAAATCAATGAAGCATTTGCCATGGTCACCATGTGTCCAATTGATGATTTCAAACTAGATACAGAAAAAGTCAATATCAATGGTGGTGCCTGTGCTCTTGGACACCCAGTTGGTTCTACAGGTTCCCGTATCATTTTGACCCTGATTCATGCACTTAAACGTACGGGTGGCAAGAAAGGCGTTGCTGCGCTGTGCATTGGCGGTGGTGAGGCGACCGCTGTTGCGATTGAATTGATTTAAATATCATTCTTTTCTATAAAAATCCTGCTTGA
>NZ_JAOCLL010000008.1:0-176711 GCF_029845285.1 Acinetobacter sp. GD03645
TTTATTGGAGGTTTTTTATCGCTCAGATTAAACAGCAATATGTTTTAATCTCAGCTCCGCCAGATATTTCCCAAACTTTCTTGCTGTTTCCAAGTCACCTTCTGGTGGTGTGATTTCCACACTGGCATTATCAGATTGCGTCATTAGCCCCAAGAAACTTGACATACGGTTAATATCCAATGGACTGCGTCCTGTCGGCATAAATGGCAAGCCTGCCCATAGCATGCCATGCTGCATCGCAAATAAATTAATTTGCTGGAGTACTGCCAGTTTATCGCCACTAAGACCACCACCATTGGTAAAACCAGCCGCAAGCTTGCCTTGCCATGTACGCGCCAACCAGCGTTTGGAGGAGTCCTCCATAAACTGTTTCAAGGCAGAAGTTAAACTTCCCATATAGGTTGGACAACCCATCACGATCACATCGGCCTGATCCAATAAATCCCACTGCGGCGCAGCCACAGAAAGGAGATGCACCTCCGCCCCCGCCTGCTCGGCACCCTGAGCGATGTATTGTGCAACTTTGGCTGTATGTCCATAAGGACTATGGTAAATCACACAAACTTTAACTCGGGAAGTAATTTGCTCAATAACAGACATGGAAAATTTAAAAACCAATGAATTAGATCAAGTTTAACATTTTTAAACCAAACAAGGCGAATCAACCATGCAAAGGATGCAATTTATTGCATAAATACAAATGTTGCCATCCGTCCAGTTTTTGCATTACGACGATAGGAAAAATAATCCTGTGCCTGTAAATAAGAACACTGATCACCACCAAGCACGGTTTCCACACCTAAACGATTTAAGATAAAGCGTGCAATCGCATAGAGATCCGCCTGATATTTACCCTCAACCTGACCAGTAATAAAAGCGCTTTCCAGTTCAGGATATTTTTCGCAGAAAGCCGCTTTTACTTCCACCCCCACTTCAAAACAAGGCTGGCTAATAGCTGCACCCAGCCATGTCCAAGTGGGTTGAGACTTCATTTCAGCAATCGTATTTTCAATAATGCCACTGGCCAAACCACGCCAACCCGCATGAAGATTGGCAACTTCGGTGCCATCGGCATTACCCAAGACCACAGGAAGACAATCCGCAGTCATCATCATCAAGGCATGACCTACGCGTTGCGTGACTAAACCATCGCCCTCAAGGGCAATAAATGGAATTTGTTCATTCACGGTATGGCAAATGGTGCTGTGGGTTTGCGTCATCCAGGTGATTTTATCAACACCATATGCAGATAATTCATTTAGCAAGATCATACGATGCTGCTGAACCCGTTGAGCATCATCATTGACATGCAGAGCCAGATTAAAACCAGAGAGGTTTTCGTTAGATGTCGCAATGGTTTGAGGATGTTCAATACGCGTTTGTCCCACATACACACCTTTAGGCAAACCTTGTACAAATTCCATAACATCCCCTCTCATTTTTATAAATTAGTACGCTTCATTTTCACGGCGAAGCACTTCCACCAATTGGCTAAAGTCCTCTGGCCACGGCGCTTCAAACATCATCTCCTCACCTGTACGTGGGTGAACCAGACCAAGTTTGGCTGCGTGCAATGCCTGACGTTTAAAGCTGCGCAGCATATCAATTAATGCTTCCGATGCACCTGCTGGAAAACGTACACGGTTGACATAAACAGGGTCCCCAATCAAACCATGTCCGAGGTAACTAAAGTGCACACGAATCTGGTGGGTACGGCCTGTTTCCAGTTGTGCCTGAATACGGGTGAAGTCACGGAAGCGTTCCTTGACATTATAATGTGTTACAGCATCACGCCCACCTGGCAAGATCGCCATTTTGACACGGTCTACAGGATGACGCTTGATTGGTTCATCAATGGTGCCACCCGCAATAATATTGCCATAGGCCACCAAATCATAAACACGGTAAACGGTTTTCTTTGCCAGTTGTTTACTCAATGAAAACTGGGCCTCAAGATTTTTCGCAACCACCAATAAGCCACTGGTGTCTTTATCAATACGGTGTACCAAGCCAGCGCGAGACAGCTCCGCCAGTTTTGGCGCATGGTAAAGCAAGGCATTGACTAAAGTGCCTGTTGGGTTGCCTGCCCCTGGATGCACCACCATACCGACTTCTTTATTGATCACGATAATATCATCATCTTCATAGACAATATTGAGTGGAATATTTTCAGGCTGGCTAGAGGTTTGCGCCTCAAGCTCAACCTCAAGGGTAAGCAGTTCATTACCCTCACAACGGTACTTCGGCTTTACGATGTTACCATTTACCAACAGATGGCCATCTTTCATCCATTGCTTGAGTTTTTCACGGGAAAACTCGCTCCAGACCATCGCTGCAACCTGATCAATCCGTTGGCCTAAATAGGTTTCATCAAGTTGAATTTGCAACGATAAACGTGTTGCAGTTGAATCAGAATTATGATTATCTGCATCGACAGAATCTTCGAGTAAGAAATCTGTTTCAGAGAAGTTTGAATTGGAAGATTGTGCTGAAGTCATTTGATGATCGGTACAAAAATGGTTTAATAGCACCATTGTAGCTTATTGTCCCAAAAACAGAGGAATTTTTATGTCGCTACCCCATTATAAAATTACGATACTGGCACTATCTTTAGGCGTAGCGTCTGCATTTGTGGGCTGTAGCAGCAATCCAAGCAAGAAGGATGTGGTTGATAAAGGACCACAATCCAGTGAACAGGTTTATTTTGAAAAAGCACAAAAGTCACTTGAGCGCAATCAATATACCGATGCGGTAAAGTCGCTTGAAGCCCTGGATACCTATTATCCAACTGGACAATATACACAGCAGGCACAGCTTGAACTTCTTTATGCCAAATTCAAACAAAAAGATTATGAGGGCACGATTGCACTGGCGGAACGTTTCATTCGTTTAAATCCGCAACATCCAAATGTTGATTATGCCTATTATGTTCGTGGTGTCGCCAACATGGAAATGAACTACGATAGCCTGATTCGTTATACCTCACTGCAACAGTCACACCGTGATGTCAGCTACATCAAAGTTGCCTATCAAAACTTTGTGGATTTAATTCGCCGTTTCCCAAGTAGCCAATATTCTGTCGATGCGGCGCAACGCATGAAATATATTGGTCAGGAACTGGCTGAGAGTGAGATGAACGCAGCGCGTTTCAATATTCAGCGCAAAGCCTGGCTGGCTGCTGCTGAGCGCGCACAATGGGTGGTTGAACATTATCCACAAACTCCACAGACACCTGAAGCTTTGGCAACCCTAGCCTATAGTTACCAAAAACTTGGTGATACAGCGACCTCCCAACAATATGTTGACATCCTTAAGCTCAACTATCCAAACCTTGTAAAATCAAATGGTGAGGTCAATTTACGTGCGGCACGTAAAGACGGTAGTTGGGTCAACCGTGCAACTTTGGGCTTATTGGGTCGTCAATCCAAAAATGTGGATAGCAAAAATATAGACGCCAATACTGAGACTGAAAAACGCAGCCTAACCAACCGTTTGAGCTTTGGTTTACTGGATAAGCCTGAAACATCAGCACCCGTTGAATCGGCAGTCCCTGCACCTGCAAGCAATCCTGCCCCTGCTGTTATTGACAACAATCCAAGCGAGGAAGATGCCGCAAATTAATTTGCAGTCATCTGATGCACAAAACAGGCAAGCCAACCCTTGCCTGTTTTTCATTTTATGCAACAATGATTCTGACAGATAATAAAGATGTCCCACTTCCAGTTTTAAATGGTTAAACCTTATGGCAATTCCACAGCATACGATTGATCAAATTCTGGATCGAACCGACATTGTCGATTTGATTGGTCAACGTGTGAAGTTAAAAAAGACTGGGCGTACTTATTCAGGTTGCTGTCCTTTCCATCAGGAAAAATCACCTTCATTCCACGTCTACCGAGACAAGCAGTATTATCATTGCTTCGGCTGTCAGGCCAATGGTAATGCCATTCGTTTCCTGATGGATATTGATGGACGTAACTTTGTAGATGTGATGAAAGAACTGTCCAACAAGACAGGCATTGATCTCCCCAAAGACAATCAGGACAATAAAAAATTGTCCTATAAACGTAGTCCGCAACAGGTTGCTGCACCACAACCTGCACCAGTACAGAATAATAGTCCAACCTCACCAGCCATCCCTGAATCCATCGACGATCATTTTGTTGATATGGATCGTTATATGTATGACCCTTTTGCACAGTTCGACCCATCATTTACGATGGATGAACAGGTGCAGGAAGGCAATCTCTATGATCTTCTGGAAAATATTGCGCTATTTTACGAGCGCCAATTTCCCAACAGCCAGAAAGCACAGAACTATTTCAAGCAACGGGGATTATCTACCCAAACCATTCAGTTTTGGCGACTAGGCTATGCACCAGAAGATTGGCAGCATCTGGAAAAAGCTTTTCCCCAAGATATTGAGGGACTAAAACAACTCGGTCTGATTCGCTCCAGCGACAGTGGTCGGGATTTTGATTTACTGCGTGACCGCGTGATTTTCCCAATCCGTGATCATAAAGGTCGTGTGGTGGGTTTTGGGGGCCGTGCCTTAAATGATGAAATCAAGCCCAAATATATCAACTCACCTGACTCAGAAGTGTTCCATAAAAACCAGCTTCTTTATGGTTTATATGAGGGGCGCAAACTCAAGGCCAATGACTGGCTGATGGTGGAAGGTTATATGGATGTGATTGCGCTACAGCAATATGGCATCTCTGGTGCGGTGGCAACCCTGGGAACAGCCAGTAATGCAGATCATTTAACCACCCTGTTTAAGCAAAACTCACGAATCACCATTGCATTTGATGGTGATGCCGCAGGACAAAAAGCGGCACGCCGTACTTTGGAAATCGCTCTACCGTTACTTAATGATGGTCGTGAATTAAAATTCTTTGTACTGCCGAATGAACATGACCCAGACTCGCTCATTCGTCGGGAGGGTTTGGAAAACTTTCAAAAGCTACTGCAACAGGCTCCTTTATTGTCAGACTTTGTGTTTGCCCATTTAACAGGACAACATGATGTTAGTTCTCCCGAGGGTAAAAGTCTGGTCATGGGTGAACTGCGTGAACTAACCGAACTGTTACCTAAACATGGCTCATTTCGTTATTTACTGACCCAGTCTTTCCGTGAAAAACTGGGTTTGGGTAAACGTTTTACGCCTCAAATCAGCCATGATGCATCCCTGTCTTTTAACATTCACACCAAGGATGAGGATTTTGCGATTGCGATCCTAATGCACCATCCATTTTTATATATTCACTTTGAAGAATTACGTGCAGTCATTGACCACACTGAACTGTTGGCTAAAATTCTAGCTTCATTAAATATTGTGTTTGATGATTTACCCGATGATCAGGAATTGGCGACTTATTATGTGCTGGGTGCCTGTAGTAGCTACAGTCATGAAATTGCGGATATTATGCAGCGTACCAATATTCAGACACTTACACAGGCACCTGAAATTGCAGATAAACTGGCGAAAGAATATGCTTTGGGACTGCAAGAAAAGTATTTGAGAATAAAACTTAAATCCCCTATTTCTTTAATTGAGTCACGTAATTTACGCCAGCAACTCAATGAATTGACCAAGCAAATTAGTTTGAGGTTGTTGTCTTAACCCATTGCGTAATGATACGTTTCCTTTTATCAAATCTCTGCTAAACTGAATACAAACCAGCCCTATCAATACAGGTGTAGGATGTCTAACCGAGCTCATCAACCTCTTATTTCTGAACAGGAATATTTAGAGGGTGAACTTCATAGCGACATTAAACATGAATATATCGATGGTGTGATCTATGCCATGTCAGGGGCGAGTGCAGCACATAATCGTTTAGCTGGAAATTTATATAGAGAATTTGGCAATCACCTAAAAGGTAAACCTTGCCAACCATATTCTGCGGATATGAAAGTCAAAATCGGCAGTAAATACTTTTATCCTGATGTCTTGGTTGATTGCACCGATCTTGCTGACGATCAATATTTTACCGATAGTCCGACAATCATCGTAGAAGTATTATCCAAATCCACCAAACAGATTGATAAAACCATTAAATTTAACACTTATATCCAAATTCCAAGCCTACAGGAATATCTACTGGTTGAACAAGATACTGCTGAAGTTGAAGTATTGCGTCGCCGTACCAACTGGAAAGCTGAGCACTATTTCCTTGGTGATGTCATTAAACTGGATTCAATTGATTTAACCATCAAGGTGGCAGATATTTATGATCGGGTTAAAAATACTGATGTATTGGAATGGCTAGAAAAACAAGCTAAACAAACACCCACTGAACAAGAATAGAATATTTATTGTCTCGGCTTACGCTCATGTTCAAAAACATCCTGTAGATGCTGCTGTAACCACTCAAAATAATCAGGATTTTCAGCCTTGGCAGCCTCTCTTAATAAGATAGAAGTTGGATGCATAAGCTTTTGTGTTAAGCGATGCGCAAATTCCTGTAATACCTGCTCTGCATCATGCCCATGCTGTAAGGACTCCAAGGCATGCACCAATTCTTTTTGGCTGACTTCCTCACTGTGCTGGCGATAGGCTTGAATGGTGCCACTCGCTTCCTTGACCTTTTGCTGGGTCATCAATTGGGTTGCCAACTGATTGACCATAATCTCAGCTTCTACCGCCGCTTGACGGCGTTGTGCCAGATTCTCATCAATCACACTTTGCAGATCATCAACGCCATATAAATAAACGTTGTCCAGTGATTCAACCTTTGGATCAATATCACGCGGAACGGCCAAATCCACCATCAGCATTTGCTGATAACGGCGTTTTTTTAATGCTACCTTAACATCTGAATATCCAATCACCTGATGCAAACTGCCTGTACAACTTGAAACTACATCGGCTCGATGCAAATTATGTGCAAGTTCTGTAAAAGATATAATTTCAACATCTACCTGATGCGCAATGTCCTGCGCGAGCAAATCAGCGCGTTCACGGCCACGGTTACAAATAATAATCTTGGCAACACCCATTTCTGCCAAATGCTTGGCAACCAAACTATTCATTTCCCCTGCTGCCACTACCATAACAGTAAGCTTTTCTGGATGACTAAACACTTGTGAGGCCAACTGGGCCACGGCATAGCCCATAGAAACTGCATGACTACCTACAGAAGTTTCCGAGCGAACCCGCTTTGCCGCATAAAAGGCATATTCAAAAACACTATTCAGTTCAGGCGATACCGTTTCCGCATCTTTGGACAATGCCAACGCACTTTTAACCTGCCCCAAAATCTGTGGTTCACCCAACATCAGTGAGTCCAGACCACTGGCAACACGCATGAGGTGTGTAACCGCCTGGGCATTCTCGTAACGATAAACATGATGAATTAACTGTTTTACATCAATATTATTCACCTGGGCCAGCCAATTCAGGACGCTATCCGCATCTTCCGTCATGGCATAGACTTCGGTTCGGTTGCATGTGGAGACCACCACCATGTCTTTTAGCGAAGAATGCTGGCGTTGTTTAAGCAATAGCTGGGCTAATCGCTCTGCATTGAAAGCAATTTGTTCACGAAGCTCAACAGAAGCTGTCTGATGGTTGACACCCAATGCAAAGAAAGACATATCAGATCATCATTTCGCTAAATTTATGTTATTGTGCAACATCGGTGTCATAAAAAGCATTACTTTGGATCAATAAAAATTGCGTCAGCTACATCGCCGTACCTATTTTAACGGCAAGACGATTAGACGGTATTCTACCACAATCTTGTTGTTAGGTAGTATGAGCGCTTATGTCTCCGCACAAGCAATACACGATATGTATGCTGACCAGAGCTTCGAACATGCCCTACAACAGAGCATGGTCGCCGAATTTTCCCTTGCCTATGACGATATTGCAACAGCCCTGCACAACTATACCGTACTTGCCATTCGCAGCAATTCCACCATCATTAAGCAACGTGCCTTAGATGTTGCTCTGGAATACAACGATCTACAGGCAGCCCTGGACATTGCCACCCACTGGGTTGAGCAGGAACCTAAAGATGTGCCTGCTTTGTTCTATTTATCGCATATTGCCCTGAAAACACATGAATACGAACTTGCGGCCAAGACACTGGACAAGATTTTAAATATTGACCCAACCGCCGATTTGGAACAAATTCTCGCAGGTATTGCACCTGAACAGGCACAAGATCGTGAAGTTCTGCTCAATGCCTTACGCGCAAGTAAGGAAAAGGACAACCCCTCTATTTTAGCTTTAATCGCGGGATTAGAGGCACAGGATGGCTTATATGAGCAGGCACTGGGCAATATTAACCGTGCTTTACGCAAACGTTCAAAATCCACTAGCTTTATCCTGATGAAAGCCAACTTACTCATGGCTTTACGCGATGATGCCGCCACAAAAAAATGGTTTGCCCAGGCCAGCCGTAAAAACAGGAATAACCTTGATGTCCGCTTGGCGGAAGCACGCTACTACATCCAAATCAACCAGCAACAGGAAGCTTTAGACAAGCTTGAAAATATTATTAAAGACCATCCTCAGGCTGAGGAAGCTCTGTTTATTGCGGGCCTAACCAGTATTGACCTCAAGCAATATGAGAAAGCGGAACAATATCTGGTTGATTTACGCTCTTCGGCAAAATACCAGAATGAAGCCTATTATTATCTTGCAATTAATGCACAGCGCAAACAGCATTATGAAACGGCAAAGGCCTATTATCGCCTTGTTGATGGCAGCCTGTATATCGTGTCCCGCCGTAACATGATTGCGATTTTTGAGAAACAGGAACAACTGAATGATGCCTTGCGTTTCCTGACTCAGGAACGGGTCAACTACCCTCAGCACGCCAGTTTTCTTTATCAGGCCCAGGCCGACATTTTAAAGAAAATGGACAATAAAAAGGCGGCTCTGACCCTGCTGGATGAGGCGATCAAGAACATTCCAGATGACCCAGAGCTGATCTATGCTGAGGTGTTATTGCTCGACCCATATACAGATCGGGATAAGCTGGATAAGACACTCAAACAGCTATTGGCAATCGAACCAAACAGTCCAACCTATTTAAATGCCTATGCCTATACTTTGGCATTGCAGAATCGCCGCTTAAAGGAAGCGCGTAAATATGCTGAACTGGCACTGGAATACGCACCAGAACAGGCCTCCATTCTGGATACACTGGGCTATATTGCCTTTTTACAAAATGATTTTGATACTGCAGTTCAGGCGCTGCAACAGGCCTATAGCATCAGCCAGAATGTGAATATTGGGATTCGCTATGCCAAGGCGCTGTATATGCAAGGTTCACTCGCCCAATTTAGCGATGTGTTACAGCAACTGAAACAAAAACATGCAAATGCCCCACAATTACAACAACTTGATGGCTTAATCTTACCTGTAACCGTAAAAAAGAGTTAACCCAATGCGTTTGTTTGCAAAAATATGTCTGGCCATGTGTAGCAGTAGTGTGTTGTTTCTCACTGGATGTCAACATTTAAGTCAACCGAATAAAGTGATTGCCTCACCACAGCTACAGGATGAAAACAATTTTAGCTTACAGGGTAAAATTGGAGTGCGTACCCCACAGCAGTCAGGTAGTGCATTCTTTACATGGCTACAGCAACAGGATCAGTTCGATATTGAACTCACAGGCATTTTGGGAGTGGGTAAAACCCAGATTCAGGGTAAGCCTGGCGAAGTGACATTGAATAGCGCAAAGACGGGTTTAATTACCGCGGCATCACCAGAAGAATTACTGGAAAAAGCCACAGGCTGGCAAGCACCAATTATGCATCTGGCTTATTGGGTTCAGGCCAAACCAGCCACAACAAATGCGCAAACCATTAAAGATGAGAACAACCGTTTAAAGCAACTGATTGAAGATGGCTGGACGGTTGATTTTAGTTATAACGATACGCAGACCTTGCCCAACAAGCTTTTATTGAAGCAGGCACTTGCGGAAGATCGAGAAAACCGTATTACCATGGTTATTCAGAACAGATAGTGTTTCATTCAATATTTTGGGATATACTAAAGACATATACTTCCAAATAGGTGTATCACGATGGAAAAAGCAACGATCTTTAAAAATAATCGTAACCAAGCGGTACGTTTGCCCAAAGCAGTTGCTTTTCCTGAACATATCAAACAGGTAGAAGTGATTAGTATTGGGGATACACGGATTTTAACGCCTATTGGAAAACGCTGGGAATTATGGATGAATACGCCATCACAACTGACCGAAGATTGTTTTCAGGAACGTGAGCAACCGATTGCGCAAGAACGAGAAAGTTTCTAATCATGCTTAAATACATGCTGGATACCAACATCTGCATCTATGCGATTAGGAAAAAGCCGATTGAAGTCATCCAACAGTTTTCCAAACATCAGGATTATCTTTGTATCAGCTCGATCACCTTAATGGAGTTGTATTACGGTGCAGAAAAATCATCCAATCCCCAAACTAATCTGACTGAAATTGAAAAATTTGTGGCAAATCTGATCGTCCTTGATTATGACAATTATGCCGCAGCCCATACCGCACAAATTCGGGCTGAACTATCAAAAACAGGCAAAACTATTGGTAGTTATGATGCCATGATTGCAGGGCATGCCCGCAGTCAGGGATTCATTTGTGTCACTAATAACATACGTGAGTTTGAACGTGTGGCTGGATTACGTCTAGAGAATTGGTGGGTGCAGTCTTAAATGTTATGGAAGCAAATATGACCATTTTACGCGTCCCATCCCCTGCCAAACTTAATTTATTCCTGCATATCGTGGGTCGCCGTGACAATGGCTACCATGAGTTGCAAAGTATTTTCCAACTGATTGATCTTTATGACTGGATCAGTTTTGAGGCCATTGAAGAAAATCAGATTCAGGTTGAGGGATTAGCAGAAGTAAAACTGGAACAAAACCTGATTTATCGGGCTGCGCAATACCTGCGCCCACATGCCAAGACACCCTGTGGATTAAAGATCTCAGTGGAAAAAAATATCCCCATGGGTGCAGGTCTGGGTGGTGGCTCATCCAATGCCGCAACCACATTGATTGTACTGAACCAGCTATGGCAGTGCGGGCTAAATGATGAGCAACTTGCAGCCTATGGCGTACAGCTTGGCGCTGATGTTCCAATTTTTATTTTTGGGCAAAATGCATGGGCTGAAGGAGTGGGTGAACATTTATCATTCATAGACTTAGCTCAAAAACAATTCATTGTTTTAAAACCTGACTGTTTTATCAGCACTCAATTGTTATTTTCACAAAAAACATTGACAAGAGATTCCAAGACCACTACATTTTGCGCCTATCAGTTAGAACCTTCCAACTTTGGAAATAACTTTGAACCATTGGCTCGACAGTTATACACCGAAGTGGATGAAGCAATGCAATATCTTGATCAGTTTGGTCAGGCAAAGCTTACAGGTACAGGTGCCTGTGTTTTTATTGAAGTGACTTTGGAAATGAATGTACAGCAGATTATGCAACATTCACCTTGTAAAGCTTACTTGGTGAACAGTCTGTCAGAATCGCCATTACGACATTTTCAAATAACACCCTAGGGGCGTCGCCAAGTGGTAAGGCAGCGGGTTTTGATCCCGCCATCCGTTGGTTCGAATCCAGCCGCCCCTGCCAATTTTTACCTGTAGGATGTTTGTAATAGGGGCGTCGCCAAGTGGTAAGGCAGCGGGTTTTGATCCCGCCATCCGTTGGTTCGAATCCAGCCGCCCCTGCCATTACAGATCATCAAATTTAGGGGCGTCGCCAAGTGGTAAGGCAGCGGGTTTTGATCCCGCCATCCGTTGGTTCGAATCCAGCCGCCCCTGCCATTTCTCTTTGTTCGTCAGGCTTGTTTTATATCGGTATTTGATCAATCATATTGACAAAATCATATAAAACCATTAAAGTTCTGCCGCATTAGGGGCGTCGCCAAGTGGTAAGGCAGCGGGTTTTGATCCCGCCATCCGTTGGTTCGAATCCAGCCGCCCCTGCCATATAATAGATTATTCTTTAAACTACCCGTTGGGGAAATTTTAAGTTTCCTCTTTGCGCTTGGGTGAGGTGTTGTTTCGCTTAACCTCTATGAGGAAAGGTTATAGATTTTTCCATACTTGAATCAAGCATTGTTTCACTTGATTTCATTTTGAAGAATTATAAATTTTCCCTTTATATTTTGGCAAAGCGTTGCTTCACGTAATCCTCTTTAGAAAAATCATAGATTTTTCACTTGCGCTCGGGTGAAGCGTTGCTTCACGTAATCCTCGCTCAGGTGCTTCATGCCCAATCTCGTCGTTTTTAGTGGAAGTGCTCATCCACAGTTCGCCCAAAAAGTCGTAAGCCATTTACATATCCCTCTAGGTGCCGCTGCTGTAAGCAAGTTCTCTGATGGTGAAATTTCAGTTGAAATCACTGAAAATGTACGTGGTAAAGACGTATTCATCGTTCAGTCCACTTGTGCCCCAACCAATGATAACCTGATGGAAATCCTGGTGATGGCAGATGCTTTGCGTCGCGCAAGTGCTGGTCGCATCACCGCTGTCATCCCTTACTTCGGTTATGCACGCCAAGACCGTCGTCCACGTTCTGCCCGTGTACCAATTACCGCCAAGGTTGTTGCAGACATGCTGACCACTGTGGGAATTGACCGTGTGGTTATGATTGACCTGCATGCAGACCAGATTCAGGGTTTCTTCGATATTCCAGTGGACAACATCTACGGTACACCAGCGTTATTGGCTGACCTGCGTCAGCAACAACATGACAACCTGATGGTGGTTTCACCTGACGTGGGTGGTGTTGTTCGTGCCCGCGCTGTTGCAAAGCAGTTGGGTGACATCGACCTGGCCATCATTGACAAACGCCGTCAAAAAGCCAATGAATCTCAAGTGATGCATTTGATTGGTGACGTCAAAGACCGTGACTGTGTCATTGTCGATGATATGGTGGATACTGCTGGTACGCTTTGCAAGGCGGCTGATGCACTGAAACAGTTTGGTGCCCGCCGTGTGATTGCCTATGCAACCCACCCTGTTCTATCTGGCAAGGCACTTGATAACCTGCGCAACTCTGTGATTGATGAACTTGTGGTGACTGACACCATTCCACTTTCAGATGAAGCATTAACCTTAGGCAAAGTTCGCCAGGTTTCCGTTGCCAGCATGGTTGCTGAAACAATTCGTCGTATTAATAACGAAGAATCTATTAGCGCAATGTTCGATAGTTATCTATAATACCCCAGCTTTTTTCAAGCCCTGCCTTATAGCGGGGCTTTCTATCACTAAACTGGTCGCAAGTTTAGTTTCTTAAATCTCAATGAGGATATGCCCATGGCAAACTTCGTATTAAATGCTCAAGCACGTGAAGCTGCTCAACAAGGGAAAGGTGCGAGCCGCCGCCTTCGTCACGCAGCGCAAATTCCAGCGATTATCTACGGTGGTAGTGCTGAGCCTGTGACTGTTACCTTAGAGCTTCGTGAAATCGTTAAAGCTTTAGAAAACAATGCTTTCTTTGAAGAAGTAATCGAAATCAAAATCGGTGACAAAGTTGAAAATGTTAAAATCCAGGCATTGCAACGTCACCCAGCTAAAAACACTCCAATGCACGCTGACTTCAAACGCGCATAAGTGTTAAAGGCGTAAATTAGTGTCAAGTATTTCGCTAATTGTTGGTTTGGGCAATCCTGGAAAGGAATATGCCCAAACCCGCCATAATGCAGGTTTCTGGTTTGTTGAACAGCTTGCAGACCGTTATGGCATCAATTTAAAAGCTGATCCCAAGTTTCATGGATACAGTGGTCGTGGCCAAGTTGAGGGCCATGATGTACGTTTACTCCTCCCTACCACCTTTATGAACCGTTCTGGTCAAAGTGTTGCCCCTTTCGCCAAATTCTATCAAGTTGCACCTGAGTCAATCTTAATTGCTCATGATGAACTGGATATGGACCCTGGCGTGATTCGCTTGAAAACAGGTGGCGGACACGGCGGACATAATGGTCTCCGTGACATCGTTCCCCATATGGGTCCCAACTTCCATCGTTTACGCATTGGAATTGGACATCCTGGTTCCAAAGAACGTGTTTCTGGTCATGTGCTTGGCAAAGCTCCCAGCAGTGAACAAGATTTAATGGATGCCGCAATTGCCCATGCCTTATCACAAGTCAAAATGCTTGTGAGTGGACAGGTTCCACAGGCCATGAATCAAATTAATGCATACAAACCCGCTTAAACTTAAACTGAAATTGTTGATCAATCACGCTTGCCATATTGCAGTTTTAGGCGCAAAATGCGCATCAAACCGCCTACAGCCTGCGGAAACGTGACAAGTCAACCATAAGATATCCGTCTTAGGTCTTACTCAGGAGACGCTAGCCATGCTATCTCGTTTATTAAAATGTAAAATTCACCGCGCAGTTGTGACACATGCGGAACTTCATTATGAAGGTTCCTGTGCAATTGATGGTGTGTTAATGGACTTAGCAGGGATTCGTGAATACGAAGAAATCCACGTATGGAACGTAACCAACGGCAAACGCTTTACAACCTACGCAATTCGTGGTGAAGATGATTCAGGCATTATTTCAGTGAATGGTGGTGCAGCCCATCAGGCTGATGTTGGTGACTTAGTGATTATTGCAACTTTTGGTGATTTCACTGAAGTCGAGGCGAACCTGCACAAACCACGTTTGGTCTATGCAAACCCAGACAATACAGTGAACCACACAGCAAACTGTATTCCTGTACAAATTGCATAAGCAGAAAACATCAAGATTCCTAAAAGCCAGTTTAAAAATAAACTGGCTTTTTTTCATGCCATGAGAAAATACAAAATATCTAAAATTAATGCATTATTTTTACGCAACCCAACTTGTAAAGTATGTTCCAGTATTGCTTTATTAAATAGATAGAAAATAAAGATAATTTATAATCAATATGGATATGATAACAACCTTGGGCAAGGTCATGCCCTTTGCCGAACTGGATCACGCCACACTAGAGACACTAGCGAGTTATTGCCATATTTGCCATCTACAAACAGGTCAGCAGCTTTATCAGGTCAATGATATTGCCAACGATGTTTATGTCATTGCCTATGGACGGGTGAAACTCAGCAGTGCTACAGGCTTGTCCACCTATCTGGGACGTAATGAACTTGTAGGTGAAATGGGAGCGATCGCCAACCAACCTCATCATGGCACGGTGCATGCCACACGGGACACCACATTGCTCAGTATTCCCCAACCACAATTTATCGAGTTTATCCAGTCTCATCCTAAAGTGCTGTTTGCGCTATCCCGTCTGATCATTGCCCGCTCCCAGCCTGAACTCCAGCACACCCATGCCATGAGTAATAGCCGAACCTTATCCGTTGTTCCTGTCTCAGCACACATTCCTGCGATTCATTTAGCTGAAAAATTGACAGAGCATTTACTACGCTGGCCCCACGTGCGTCTGGTTACGGCAGCGCATGTGGATGCGTTGTTTGGACATGGCTTTAGCCAAACCCCACTTGATTATGGTCACGATGACTTAAAGTTGAGGCACTGGTTAGCCAGTCTGGAAGAAAAGCATTGTTATGTGCTTTATGCAGCCCATCGCAATGATGATGAATGGTCAAAACGTTGCCTGCATCAGGCTGACCGCATCCTGATCCTTGCTGAAGCCAACCAGACACCCATTCAAACCAAACTCGTTGATGTGCTGAATCAATATGATTGGCAAAGCCCCATCGAACTGGTGCTGTTACGCTCTGACGGTGATCCATCTCCCCATACCTTGCAATGGAAACAGCTTTACCATGCCCGCGCCCATTATTTTATTCATCCGTGGGCACAGGCAGATATCTGTGCGGTTGCCAGACAGATTTCCAGTAAAGGCGTGGGCTTGGTACTTGGCGGCGGTGGTGCGCGTGGTTTTGCCCATATTGGTCTAATCCGTGCACTGGAACAACTGCACATCCCTGTTGATATTGTTGGTGGCACCAGTATGGGTGCCTTTGTGGCCGCACTGGTCGCCTGTGGGTTTGACAGTGTGGAAATGACGCATATTGCCTATGAAACCTTTGTGGCGCGCAATTATCTGAATGACTATACCATGCCCAGAGTCTCACTGATTCGGGGGCAACGCTTTCACGCACGGCTGCATGCCATTTTTGGGCATCGACGCATTGAGGAACTCAAACAGACCTATTACTGCATCTCGACCAATCTCTCCACAGGGCAAGCAGTCATCCATGATCAGGGCGAACTGGCAACATGGGTCGGCACCAGTATGAGCGTACCAGGCGTTGCCCCACCTGTAGCCTGGCATGAAAATCTGCTCTGTGATGGTGGTGTCATTAATAACCTGCCCACGGACGTGATGCAGAATCTGGAAAGAGGCACCATCATCGCCAGCAATGTCAGCCTGCATGATGACATTCGAGTGCCTGGTATAGGTCTGGAAGAACCTGATCAAAGTGCCCTGCTCAACTGGAATAAAATTATTAAGGACAAACTGCTTCCTGCACCACGACTGGCAGAAATTCTCATGCGCACCGCCACCCTTGCCAGCGACACCATGATTCAGGCAGCCGCCATTGAACGCGCCAATTTACACATTCGTATGCCAATCGCAGGGATTGGTATGTTTGACTGGCACAAACTGGATGAGCTGGTGGAACGGGGCTATGAACATGCATTGGCAACACTCGAGCCTATTCGGGATACCCTACCATCTTCCTAAAAAGTCATTTTAATGTACAGTCGCAGCATGAATCTGATAACGCTCAAGCAAGCGATCTAAATATTGATAGGTCTCTGAATCCAGTTGCTGCATATAGGCATCCAGAATTTTCTGGCATTGCTGCTGTTTCTCAATGGGCATACGACGCACGATGTCAAAGGTGACTTCCCATTGCGAACGCAACAAAGATGCATAGGCAATGTGATGCAACACCTCTTCATCAATTTGGGCAATCGCGCTTGCAACTGCCTGTCTGGCCTCATCCTGCATATAGTTGACCACCACCAGCATATCTGTCCATAAATCGCAATGATCGGCTGCGGCAACAATACTCTGAATAATCTCAACCTGTCGTAAGGCAGGTAAATTGGCGACATAATGCTGGGCCTGCTCCGACAAACAGGCCACGACAGGCAGCATATCCTCCCACAACTGATCTTCCTGCGCCGCCTGAATAATCGCATTGATTACGTTCTCACCCTGTTGAACTGCAAGATCACCCAATTCCTGTTTGAGACCATAACCAATATGGCTCATCAAGGCCAATAATTTTGGCCAGACCAATCGCTGACCTGAATCAGTAATAATCAATAAAGCCTGCTCAATACGCTGTTTCGGCAACACATGAACCAGATGATCAATCCGTTCTCTGGACTCAATATAAAAGGCAATTTCCAGTAGGTTACTTTCCTGTTCAACAATCTGCGCGACATCCTGCACCACCTCATCAGACAACATGCTGACAAATCGCCCCATCGTCACAAAGTCACGTTGTTGCAACAGCACTTGGGCAATATCCATAATCTGATGCGTGGTGAAGTAAGCCAATAATTCCCTTGCCAATCGTGGGTCTAAATAAACTGAAATGGCGGCCAGTGTTTTGGCAGACAAATGTTTGGCGATGCGATATAGATTTTCAGTGGATAAATGCACTGCGATTTGCGCCACAATAAATGGGTCTAAAAAACGCTTGACCATCAACACCGTAAGCCAGCTTGGTAGCCAATTTACCCATCTGGCCAAGTAGCGAAAGCGTGGTTTTTGCTGATCCTGTAATAACTCAATGATCGCAAAACGAAACTGCCTAAGGCTTTCTGGTGCCAATGTCTGCAAGAATGCCAGTTGTTGTTCTGATACATTTAGGATATGGGCAAGCTTGATAATTTCTGCATGAACAGCGAGTCGGGTCATCATATCCACCTTTACTTGTTATTTTTAAAAAATAAACGCAAAAAGAATGGCATTTGAAACAAGCTTTGATTGATTCTTCGATTTTCCCGTTGAATGGTTTGTTGTAACTGTTGATTTAATACATTTAAATCCTGTTCAGATAATTGTGAGAAATCCTTAAGGCTCATTACAGGTCGATGTAACTGTTGCGCCAGTTGCTCCAGCTCAGTTTGATTCATTTTCTCCATCAGCCAACTCTTCCATTTTATTGTTATTTTATCTTTTGAGTGTATGCTCAATTTAAAAGTATTACCAGTTCAACTCATCAGCAGAAAAATCCCAAACAGGTTTCAGCTACTTTTTTCATTTTGATAGTACAATTGATTCTATAAAAAGTTGTCTTTTTCACACAAAATTTGGCTATAATCAGGGCACATCGCTTCAGGGCGGGGTGAAATTCCCCACCGGTGGTAAGTTAGGCATTTTTTACTGAATGATCTAACCAGCCCACGAGCCTGTATATATTTTTATATACTCGCAGATTTGGTGAGATGCCAAAGCCGACGGTATAGTCCGGATGAAAGAAGACGAAACCACCGAAACACTCTTTTGGGTTGTTTTTGTGCACGCTTATTTTTACATCAGTCCTGAAATGTTCAACCGTAGCCTATTTACGAGAGCGTTTCATTATGTCAAGTTTAATCCAACCCGAACTTTTCTTTTCAGCCCTTTCCCCTGCTGAACACCGTATTCAACAAGCTTTAGAAGATATCCGACACGGCAAACCTGTGTTGGTCATGGATGATTTTGACCGTGAAAATGAAGCTGATCTGATTATTGCCGCTGAAACACTAACAGTCGAAGTCATGGCACAAATGATTCGTGATGGTTCTGGTATTGTTTGCTTATGCTTAACCGAACAACTGGCTGAACATTTAGAGCTTCCACCTATGGTCATGGATAATTCCAGTCAATTTAAAACAGCTTTTACCGTCACCATTGAAGCAGCGCAAGGTGTGACCACAGGAGTGTCGGCTAAAGACCGAGTAACGACTGTTTTAGCTGCCACCCAAAATGGTGCTGTTGCCAGTGATCTCAACCGTCCAGGTCATGTTTTCCCTTTACGCGCACGTGATGGCGGTGTGCTGACCCGTCGTGGACATACTGAGGGTACTATTGACCTAGCACGTTTGGCAGGTTTAAAACCATCGGGGGTATTGTGTGAATTAACCAACCCAGATGGTTCAATGGCTTCAGGCATTCAGGTTTTGGCTTATGCTCAAACGCATGATTTAACCGTGATTAGTATTGAAGAGTTAGTACAATATCGTTTAAAGCATAATGTTTAGTTAAAGCATAAAAATGCCTCTAAACATAAAGGCATTTTTATCAGTGACATTTCAAGAAACTTTTCGCTCTGCATTTAATTCAGCCACACATCCAATCAATTCACTAAACTGGGAAATCTGTGTGATAGGTTGTGCTTGGGCTAATTCCTCTGCCGTTCCATAACCATAATTCACCGCAATGGTGTCAATACCATTGGCACGCGCCCCAATAATGTCATACTGACGATCACCAACCATGATACATTCAGCAGCATTCAAATTTTCCTGCTGCAAAATATAAGCAATCAAGTCTGCCTTATTGGTACGTTCACCTGTCAATTCACTGCCATACATTTCAGTAAAATATGAATCTAGCTGAAAATGCACAAGGATTTGTTTGGCAAAAATCGTTGGCTTCGCTGTCGCTAGAAATAAAGCATAACCTTGTGCTTGCAATTGCTGTAAAGTCTCGGCAACTGTAGGGTAAACTTCATTTTCAAATAAACCCGTCACTGAAAAACGCTCACGATAAGCAAGCAATGCCTGCTCGGCCAAGTCATCATCCTGCGTATTCAATAACTTTGCCAATGACGCTTTCAGCGGTGGGCCAATGGTCCAGTCCAAATCAACTTCATCAGCTAAGGGTTGACCCAGTTTTTCCAAAGCATAACGAATTGAACGATGAATCCCCGCTTTCGGGTCAGTTAATGTTCCATCCAAATCTATCAGAATATTTTTGATCGTCATTCGTTCAATCTCTTACAGCCCTACATAACATCATCGAGAGTTTCTCAAAACTCCCCTATACTAGCCTAAATGACAACATAAAAGGAAATTGCAGTGCGTCCAACCGTACTTTGTTTTTCAGGTTTAGATCCATCAGGCGGTGCTGGTTTACAGGCAGATATTGAAGCGATTGGGCAAAGTGGTGCGCATGCAGCGATTGCCTGTACTGCCCTTACCATTCAAAACTCGCAACAAGTATTTGGTTTTGAAGCCACCTCAAAAGAATTATTGCTGGCACAAGCCAATACTGTAGTGGGTGATTTACCGATTAATTGTGTTAAATCTGGCATGCTCGGTACAACGGATAATATTGCTGCTCTGGCTGAATTTTTACGTGAACATCCTGATTATTTATATGTGCTTGATCCTGTACTCGTAGCAAATAGTGGTGGCTCATTGGGTGATCAGGCAACATTGGTCAAAGCCTTTGTTGAATTGATTCCTTTAGCAACCGTGATTACCCCCAATACAGTTGAGTTAAGGGCTTTAACGGGCGTGGATGATATTGATCAAGCCACGCAAAAACTATTTGAGATGGGCGCAAAAGCGGTCTTAGTGAAAGGTGGACATGAAGATACGCCTGATCACATCCGTAATGTACTTTATGTTAATGGTGAAATGATTGCAGAAAGTATTTGCCCTCGTTTAGAGGGTCAATATCATGGTTCAGGTTGTTCCTTGGCAAGCTTTATTGCAGGGCGTTTGGCTTTAGGTGATTCGTTAAAAATTGCAGTTCAACATGCCGAAACATGGTTATTTGGTGTACTCAAAAATGCTGAAACACCTGTGGTAAATGGGCAGAAGATTCCAAAGCGATTTTAAGCTATTTTCAAATTGATAAATCGTCTAGAATTTATTAAATAAAAAAGGCGCCTATGCGCCTTTTTTACAATTCACAAATTACTGTGGAATACGCAACACCTGACCAGGAAAAATGTCATCGGCATTTTTTAACAACGGTCGGTTTGCCTCAAAAATTTTGTTGTACTGGTTTGGATCACCATAATATTCTTTTGAAATCTTGGATAAATTGTCCCCTGATTTCACTGTATAGAATTTGCTTTCAGGTTCAGGTGCTTCAACTGTCATCTGGTCATCAACCTGTGCCACATGGTCAACATTTCCAACCGCAAGGACAATCTTTTCCTTATCAGCCTGACTCTTCACCTGCCCCTTAATTGTTGCCAGATCAGTCGTACCATTATAGGTAACAGACAAGCCCTCAACACCCAAGCCTAAACTTTTAATCAAGCCTAATAGTTTGTTGGCAATTTCCTGAGCTGAGGGTTCAGCGGGTGTTGCTGGCGCAGGTTGGGGTTCTGCTGGAGCCGTATTTTTCTTACCAATACCTTTAACAAAATCAAAAAGACCCATTGTTATTACCTCTATCATTATTTATGCATGCATGGTCAAAATAGACCTATTTCTAGTTATACCGAAAATTTTTCGCTTTCAGGTTTCAATTTAAAGTGGTCTTGTAAATCTATGTATATTTTTAAGTTGGTCACAAAAAAGCCACCTTACGATGGCTTTCGATCAACTTAAGGCATGATGCAATTTAGGCATTTTCTCCCACAATATTCGCCATATAATCAATTGCGGATTGGACTGTGATAATTTTCTCTGCCGCTTCATATGGAATTTGAATACCAAACTCACTTTCAAGAGCCATAATGAGTTCAACCACCCCCAATGAATCGGCCCCTAAATCCTCTGTAAAAGTTGCATGAGGCTTAACCTCCTGCTCATCTACACTAAATTGCTCAATGATGATTTGTTTAATACGTTTTGCTATATCCATAAAATTTCCCTTTATTTTTTATGATTTAATTCGTTATTTTAAATCGAATAAATTTTATACACTCAAATCGTTATTTTTCATATCCAGAGTTTATTTTTTCTTGTAAAAATATGTATATGTTCTCTCCAGCGAAAAGTTAAGCCCATAAAAAAGCCACCTTGCGGTGGCTTTCGATCATGCAGGATGATTAACCAAGTTTCTTGGTTACATAATCAATTGCAGATTGAACTGTTGTAATTTCATTTGAATCTTCATCTGGAATGGTGATGTCAAAATCATTTTCAAAAGACATTACAAGTTCAACCAAATCCAAAGAGTCAGCACCTAAATCATCCATGAAAGATGCTTCATTCTTGATCTCTTCAGCACGCATACCTAATTGTTCAGCTACAGCTTGTTTGATGCGTTGTTCGATATCGCTCACAGGAATTCTCCTCATTGCTTGTGGCGTTTTAATTTGCCACTAGTTTAATTGAATATAAAAATTTTTAAAAGTTTATACATCACCACTTAGGCCATGTATAAACCACCATTTACGTGTAAAACTGTACCAGTAATGTAACTAGCCTTATCGCTGGCAAGGAAACTCACTGCATTCGCAATATCTTGTGGTTCACCCAGACGATTTAAAGCTACTTGATCACTCATCTTTTTACGAACATCTTCGCTTAACTGATCAGTCATTTCTGTTGCAATAAAACCAGGTGCCACACTGTTGACCGTAATCTGGCGGCTGCCCATCTCCTTGGCTAGGCTACGGCTGAATGCCTCAATGCCTGCTTTCGCTGCGGAGTAGTTGGCCTGTCCTGGATTGGCAAAGTGTGCGACCACTGAACTGATGTTGATAATGCGTCCAAAACGTGCCTTGGTCATGCCCTTGAGTACCCGCTTGGATAAGCGGTAAACAGCTTTCAGATGAATATTAAGAATGTCATCCCAGTCATCTTCAGACATGCGAAGCAATAAGTTGTCCTTGGTGATTCCAGCATTATTGACCAATACAAGAACCGCACCATATTTTTGCTCGATGTCTGAAACCAGCGCATCAATTGCTTCGCCACTACGGACATCAAGCACAGCGCCTGTCCCATTTTCAGCAAAGCTTTCTGTCAGTTTTTGTGCTCCTGATTCAGAGGTCGCAGTTCCAACCACAAAAAAACCGTCTTGAATGAGTTGCTGTGCAATTGCTGCGCCAATTCCTCGGCTTGCTCCTGTCACCAACGCAACCTTTCGTTGTTGTGTCATGCAATTTTTCCTTCTGCCACCAAGATCGCGCTTAGGGCATCTTCCATACGTGCTTTGCTGTCAATCGCAAATGCTTTTTCTATGTTCGGTAATCGCTTGGCAAGATTGCTGAGCACCGTACCTGGTCCACATTCAACCACATATTGAATACCCTGATCCTGTAGATATTGCATGGTACGTGTCCATTGCACTGATTGGTACAACTGGGCAGTGAGCGCCTGACGTAACTGGGCAACATCCGTTGCGATTTCCGCGTTGACATTTTGTATTACAGGAATACGGGGTAGCTCAATGGCAGTTTGTTCCAAAGCTTCGGCAAACTGTTCAGCAGCAGGTTTCATGAGGGAGCAATGAGATGGTACAGATACTGGCAGGGCAATCGCCTTACCAGACTGCTCTTTTGCCTCAGCCATGACTTGCTGAACCAATGCCGTGCTACCCGCAATGACCACCTGTCCCTGTGCATTATAATTGGCGGCATCAACTGAACCCTGACCAGCGGCAGACGCATTTTTACAAAGCTCAATCACTTTCTCATCGGCTAAGCCTAAAATTGCCGCCATTGCCCCCTCACCTTGAGGAACCGCACTCTGCATCAATTTACCGCGTAAATTGACCAGTTTCACCGCATCGGCAAGGGTCATGGCTTCTGCCGCAACCAGTGCACTGTATTCGCCTAGAGAATGGCCAGCAAGGAATTTTGGTGCAACACCGCCCAGTTCCAGCCAGACACGCCATAAGGCAATGCTGGCAGTGAGCAATACAGGCTGGGTATTTTCCGTTTGATCCAACCCCTCACCACTTTGTGCAATCTGCCAAAGGTCAAAGTCAACTGCTTCTGAAGCTTCTGTGAATGTATCTTTAACGACACTAAACTGCTCTGCGAGTTCAGCCAGCATACCCACTTTCTGTGAGCCCTGACCTGGAAAAACAAATGCTGTTTTTGTTGCTTGAGCTGCCTGCCCAAGTCGTTTAATCGACATATAAAAATCCTTAAAATGGTCTATTGCCAGTTTGATCCATACCCACGATATTACATGAGAATGGCAACAGACTCTTTCCCGATGCGGCAATTTACCATTGATTAAATCGTTTTTTAATTGCGAAAAACAACAAAAAAGGGAGCTTTCGCTCCCATTTTTTCTATACTTTAAGCTAACGCTTAATGCATATATTCAATTATTCAGCATCAGCTGCTTTAGCGAATAATTGACGACCACGGTAAATACCGTCTTTAGTCACATGGTGACGACGATGAGTTTCACCAGTAGTTTGGTCTACAGATAATGCATTCTCGGTTAAAGCGTCATGTGAACGGCGCATGTCACGGCGAGAGCGACTTTTACGGTTTTGCTGAACGGCCATGATGGCTCCTTACAAAGATCGAAAAAATGGATCAGAACAAATTCAGTTGTCTTAACTCAACATGATAACACAAATTGTGTTATGAGTTAAGTTTGCCTTTCAAACTTGCCAAAACATCAAACGGGTTATCCCGTTTTTCTTCGGCAACTTCCTGAACGGCAGGTTGATGTTTATGTTCACAGGCATCATGCTTGGGAGACAAAGGCATCAACAATAACAATTCATCTTCTAGCAATGCGAGCAAGTCAATGGAAGCAGGCGTATCAAAATCACCTTTTTTCGAAGACTCACTTTCACCTAAGACGATGAAATCAGCATCCTCATCCAATCGCTCTATCAGTGACTCATCATCAACCAAGGCTAAATGAAAATCTGAAACCAGTTCAATTTCAACAGGCCCCAAACAACGTTGGCACTCCATTGGAACTTTGGTGTCAATATGTCCATCCAGCCATACAATACGATGATAGGCATCCATTGATAGCTTACAGTCTATGTTGATCAATTGATCATCAATTGAACCAACAGCTTCTCGAGCAATACGAGCAAAGCGAGACAACGGCAGTGTTCCTGACCATGTATAGCCCTGTTCAGCCCATTTAAATGGCTCGATTTGGCTTGGAAAAGTGTTTGCTGACATAATTAAGGCGGCAATTCTACAAATTCATCGGTACTCTGTCAAAGATTAAGATACAATTTTGCACTTCTTTAAACAGAACTCGGGGTAAGTTAAGCAATGCACCTGTTGCAGCCGCAACCTGAAGTAACAACTTCATTACTTGTTGGAACCCATTCAACCCTTTCGCCTGTGTTAGCACCAGATCAAGTGCAACGCTCATCCTGGCAAAACTTAACAACAGAACCAGAGCAGGTTGATTGGCTTATTTTACACTTTAATCACTGGTTTTCCCACCATAATGTCATCTTGGTTAAAGGTGATTTTGAACCAGAATATTTCCCAGCCACCGCTGAACAGCCTGCACGAATCCAGTTTGCCCATGGTTTCTTTAACAGTGCCCTACATGAAATTAGCCACTGGTCTATTTCTGGTGAGAAGCGACGCCTTTTACCTGACCTGGGTTATTGGTATGCACCTGATGGTCGCAGCGCCGAGCAACAGGCTTTATTTGAACAGGTTGAAATAAAGCCACAGGCCATTGAATGGTTATTTGCAACCGCTTTTGGTCGGAAATTCCGTGTGTCTCTGGATAACTTGACAGGTGATTGTGGCAATGGGCAAAAGTTTAAAGACAATGTTTTTGCCCAAGTACAGCGTTATTTTTCGGGTGAAGCAAAGCTACCTCATGATGCAGCACATTTCATTCATTACATCTGCCTATGCACACGTCAAGGCATGCCGTTACAACTCGATGAATTTAAACGTGAATACCTTGATTAAATGACAAAATTACCACATCCAGACCTTGCGCCCCACTAAAATTACGTTTCATAATTAATTCAGCCACTTAGATTAGGGAGCTACAAAATGTTACATTTACATATTCATCCTGAAAATCCACAGGCTCGCTTAATCACTCAGGCAGTTGAACGTATTCGTGCAGGCGATGTTGTGGTCTATCCAACCGATGCGGCTTATGCAATTGGCTGTCAGATTGGAAACAAGAATGCGATGGAACGGATTGCCCAGATTCGTGGCCTGGGTCCCAAGCATCAATATGCAATTATGTGCTGTGACTTATCCGACATTGCGACCTATGCCAAAGTGGACAATGCCATGTATAGGCTGTTAAAAAATAATACTCCTGCTGTCACCACCTTTATTTTGCCTGCAACCAGTGAAGTGCCAAAGCGTTTAATGCATCCGAAGAAAAAAACCATTGGTTTACGCATTCCAAGCAATCCGATTGCTCAGGCATTATTAAAAGAACTGGGTGAACCTTTATTGACCAGTACCCTGATTTTACCTGATCAGGCAGACCCTCTGGATGATCCATTCGATATTGAAAACCAGTTGGGTAAACGAATTGATGTATTTGTGGATGGTGGTTTTGGCACCTTATCCACCACCAGTATTGTGGATTTATCGGGAGAAAATCCTGTCGTTGTACGTCGTGGTGTCGGTGATGTCAGTGCTTTTGAATAAGATATGTTGACCAGTCGATCATTTTTCTTATACTCGTGTCAAAACAAAAATGACATATATGTATGAAAAGCAGTGACACGCAGCAACACATTGCAACATTAGAACAGATCATTCAATTTGGTGTGGGCCAAGACCGTACTGATGGCAGTTTTGATATTTTTATTGATAAATTGTCAGGAAAATTACCACTTGGTGCAGATGCGCCCACTTTCGAATCCCGAAAACGTATTATCTGCCTTGGGTTACGTTCTAAAATTGCCCAGTTCTCAACGATTACATTTTTATGCGGTTTTCTTACCCTTATCTCTGCATTAATGGCATGGGCACTGATTCCTGATTTAACCCTGTTCATCTATGCCCTTGTTAGTTTAATGTTCGCATGGGGTTGTATTGCAGCTTATCGTCAGTCTAAAAACTATTATCAAATTTTAAATGCAGTAAAAATACTGCAACAAATTCAACCTGACCCAGCAGTATTCCACCCTGTGATTGATCAATACGCTTTAGATGCCCAATTTTTTAAATCTCGACAACAAACCCGCGTAATTGCCTGTGTGATTGTTCTTATTTCGGGTGGATGTCTATTTAGTATTTATCAGAATCCACCTGAGGTATTATTTCAAATTAGTTTTATATTGCCTTTCATGCTAATGCTAGGGATTGGTTTATTATTTCATCCTATTTCCAGAAAAGAGAGTTTGTATCTTTATGGAACAGCACAGTTACCCTGGAAGCATTTTCCAGTTTTTCTTAAACTATGCTGCATTTTGGGCGGAATTCTTTCAATTACAATGATGATAGGCTATGAATTTTTATCCTAGCCTAGAGGTCAATTCAGATAACCGCTGTTTCTGAACCCCCTGCCGATCAAAATTTTCTGGACTTAACCATTGCTGATAAGCATGCGCTAATTCTGGCCATTCATCATCAATCATCGAGAACCATGCCGTATTACGATTTCGTCCTTTAATAACGCGGTCCTGACGAAACAATCCCTCATATTGAAAACCAAAGCGTCCAGCCGCTGCTTTTGAGGGTGCATTCCAATCATCGCATTTCCATTCAACACGTCTAAAACCATTGTTAAGACATTGCTGTAACAATAAAAAGATGGTTTCTGTGGCTGCGCTGGATTGCTTCATCTTATGCGAAAAATACACATTGCCAATTTCAACCGCACCATGTGCAAGTCTGGGATTTAACAAGGCAACCCAACCCTGTACCTCTCCAGCAACCTCAATCAAAAAGTGGCTGGAATCCTTGAAGCCAAATAAATTTTGTAATGAATCTTTTAGGCTTTGCTGGCTCTGTGGTGCGGAATAAGGCAGATAGGTCCAGCATCGTTCATCAGGTTCGGTTGATATCGCTTCCCATAACTGCCCTGCCGCCTGATCTGTTATGCCATGAGCCACATCGACCAGCCTGACATATCGTCCTGTCATATCCCCCTGAACATTAGACGCAGTCACATTTTCCTCAAGTGAAGAACCAGTCATTTGCCCAAACTGATTCTGTTGTGTTTTTAAATAATTTCTCATTGGCTGTTATCGTTTAATTAAAGTCTTTTTGGAAACCCATTTAAACATAGGTTTAGCTCTGTTCGAGCTGGAATTGCATCACAATAAAAAATACCCTGGGAACTTTAAGGTTTTTGTAAGTGAGTAATTTATTAAATTTGCTATTTCGATTAGAATAGCCAAGCTCTTGGTAGCATTGTGTCGTCCTTGCACACAAAATTATATCTTTCATGCTTTTGAAAATTCGCGTGGCTTATAACGGTAATGAATCAAACTCTCCCCTCAGTTCTGGAGTCTACTCCATCCATTCGCGTGCTTGACGAGTGGCAGGAGACTATACCCGAAGATTTGTACATACCGCCTGCTGCGTTTGAAATCCTACTCGAACAATTCGAAGGTCCCCTGGATTTTCTGATTTACCTGATTCAAAAAAATGGTTTTGATCTATTGCAGCTCGACATTTCCCCAATCGCGACCCAGTATCTTTCCTATATGGACAGCATGAAGTCGCTGAATATTGAGCTGACTGCGGATTATATGGTGATGGCAGCGCTACTCGCCGACTTAAAATCACGTTTATTACTTCCTAAACCCAAGGTTGTTGATCAATTTGAGAAAGACCCTAAACAGGAACTGATTGATCGTCTGGAAACCTATTTACGCATTAAACAGGCGGCTGAACGTCTGGGGCAAATGCCAATTTTTGAGCGGGATACCTTTAGTACCAATGTCAGTATTGGTCATATTGCCCCAATCTACGAGGGTTATGATGTCGATGCCCTGCGTGACGCATTATTCTGTATCTTTAACCGCCCTGAACCCATCATCCATGTGGTTGCACAAGAACCTGTATTGCTTGAAGAGCGTATGGCATATATTGAAAGCCAGCTTGCATCTGGTGAAAACTTAAGTTTTATTGAACTGCTCAATCCCAAGCAGGGTCGTATGGGCATGGTGGTGACCTTTATGGCGGTGCTGGAACTAACACGTCAGCAAAAAATCCAGATTATCCATACAGGCATTGAAGCCCCACTGACTGTTCAGGGGACTGCCGCATGAGTTTAGACCAGTTTGACACGAATGAGGGAATGTCACTTGAAGATATTCATCATGACGTTTTATTGCAGATCGAAGCAATCTTGTTTGCCAGTGACTCACCAGTCTCGCTTGCACGGCTAAAAGAAGCCTTTCAAAACCAATATAATAAGCAACAGTTACGTACATTCTTGCAGCAGCTTGCCATGTTGCAGCATGGCCGTTCAATTGAACTGATTGAAACGGCACAGGGCTTTCGTTTTCAGGTGCGGGCAAAGTACCGTAATATTATTGCCCAGGTTTGGCCTGAACGCCCAACTAAATTATCACCATCGTTGCTCGAAACAGTCGCCGTGATTGCGTATCATCAGCCTGTCACTCGCGCCGATATTGAACAGATTCGTGGTGTATCGAATAATAGCCAGATTTTAAGAAATTTATTTGACTGGAACTGGATTAAAGAAGCTGGTTTCAGGGATTTGCCTGGAAGACCTGCGTTGTTGATTACAACGCCCCAATTTTTAAATGCTTTTGGTTTAGTGTCATTAAATCAATTGCCTCCCCTACAGAACGCCAAGGAAGCATTCATGGCTCTCGATGCACATGCACCGAAGTCTTGAGAGGTGAACTGTTGATCATTATGTCTAAGGTTGTGCTGTCATGAGTGAAAAATTACAAAAGGTGTTGGCGAGAGTCGGGTTAGGCTCACGTCGTTATATGGAAGAGGTGATTGCTGCTGGCCGTGTCAGCATCAATGGTCGTATTGCCCAGGTGGGTGAGCGTATCGAACCAACTGATGAACTGCGTATTGACGGCCGTAAGGTACAGTTCCAGATTGAAGATGAAATTCGTCGTCGTGTCTTGATTTACTATAAGCCAGAGGGTGAGATCTGCTCGCGCAATGACCCTGAAAAACGCCCGACCGTATTTGATCATTTGCCTCAAATCGCAAATGACCGCTGGGTGATGGTGGGCCGTCTGGACATTAACAGTACAGGCTTGTTGTTATTCACTAACGATGGTGAACTGGCTAATCGCCTGATGCACCCATCCAACGAAGTTGAACGTGAATATGCGGTGCGTGTGATGGGTGAAGTGACCCCACAAATCCGTAACAACATGCTCAAGGGTGTTGAACTTGAAGATGGTCCTGCCAAGTTTGAGTCATTCTCTGAAATTGGTGGCGATGGTATCAACCGTTGGTATCAGGTAGTGGTGAAAGAAGGCCGTAACCGTGAGGTCCGCCGTATCTTTGAATCACAAGGCTTGAAGGTCAGCCGCTTGTTGCGTACCCGTTATGGTACGGTGATCCTGCCGCGTGAGTTGCGTACAGGTCGCTGGATGGAGCTGGATCGAGCCGATATTGATAATCTGGCAAAATCAGTTGAGTTGAAGCCACGTCAGGGTACAGGCTTGTTTGGTATGGCAAAACGCCGTACTGAAAAAATGGCGGAGAAGCCATTGGCTGCACGTCGTGGTGGCTATCTACGTCAACAGCGCCGTGATGATGAACAGCAAGACCAGCAGCGTTCTAGTAATAACGGTAATAATAGTAACAATGGTCGTAAAACCATTGGTTTCAATAAAGGCTTTAAGAAGTTTTAATCTTTTGCCTTGAAATAAAAATGCTCTGATTAGAGCATTTTTTTATGGCTGAACTTTAATGATGGTGACCGATCCCCTGTGGAATCGCATTGAGCAGCTTCTTGGTATATTCATGCTGCGGATGCAAATACAGTTCATCCGAATTGGCAATTTCCACCACTTCACCATGATTCATCACCATGACTTGATCAGAAATGTACTTCACTACCGATAAATCATGTGAAATGAAAATATAACTCAGCCCAAATTCGTCCTGTAAATCCTGCAACAGATTCAGCACCTGCGCCTGTACCGACACATCCAGCGCAGAAACCGACTCATCACAGATTAAAATTTCTGGCTTTAAGGTGAGGCAACGGGCAATCGCAATTCGCTGGCGTTGTCCACCAGAAAATTCATGTGGATAACGGTCATAGGCATCTACAGGTAAACTGACTTTCTCCAGTAACTCCAAAGCCATCTTTTTACGTTCTGCATCATTCTGACCAATGCCATGAATCCGCATCGGTTCAAGTAAAATCTGCCCAATGGTAAAACGGGGATTGAGTGATGCATAGGGATTCTGGAAGATGATCTGAATCTTGCGCTGATACTGCGAAAACTCTTTTTCAGTCATGGACAGAATATCTTTGCCACCAATCAAGGCTTGTCCACCTGTGGCTTGATGCAATCGCATCAGCAATAGACCAATCGTGGTTTTACCTGAACCCGACTCCCCTACTAGTCCTAAAGTCTTACCTTTCGCCAACTGAAATGACACGCCTTTGACTGCCTGGAATTCATATTTGCCCCATAATCCTTTACGACTATAAAACGATTTCTTCAGGTCTTTGACATCCAGAATAATCGGTTCTTCGCCTGTCAGTCCTCTACTACGTTGCTTTAGGTTAAGTTTGGCTAAATTGCTGACCTCAACCAATTGTCCATTTTCCAGTTTCATAAAATCACTGGTCACGGGTAAACGATATGGACGGGATGACAATTGTGGACGGCAATGCAACAAAGCACGGGTATAAACATCTTTGGGCTGTTGCAACACCTGTCCAGCCTTACCTGCTTCACGGATTTCGCCATGACGCATTACAATCACTTCATCGGCGATTTCACCGACTAAAGCCAGATCATGGGTAATAAATAGCATCGACATCTGATGGCGTTGTCGCAATGATTCCAATAAATCAATAATCTGTTTTTGAATGGTGACATCCAAAGCTGTGGTCGGTTCATCGGCAATGAGAAGTTTTGGTTTACAGGCAATTGCCATTGCAATCATCACCCGTTGCTGCTGACCACCTGAAAGCTGGCTTGGATAAGCATCTATTTTGCTTTCAGGTGATGGCATACCGACTTCATGCAGCAATTCCAGAACACGTATTCTTGCCTGTTTACGATTCATACCTAAATGAATACGAAGCACTTCGGCAATCTGATCACCCACCGTAAATACAGGATTCAGCGATGACATCGGTTCCTGAAAAATCATGGCAATGTCTTTGCCACAAATTTGACGGATTTCCTTTGTAGATAAATTCAGTAAATCCTTACCCTCAAAACTGATCTTGCTTTGATTGGCAATCTTGCTTTGCGCTTTCGGTAGCAAACCCATAATCGCCAATGAAGTCACCGACTTACCACTACCCGATTCACCCACTAAAGCAACCGTTTTATTTTTTGGAATATTAAATGAAATACCCTTGACCGTTTCAATCCACTGCTGGTTTTCACCCTTAAAACTGATATGAAGATTTTCGACTTCCAATAACGGCGTTTCATGATTATTTTGCATCTTATTGCTCCGCTATTTTAGTTTGGGATCAAGTGCATCACGCAATGCATCAGTAAACATTGAAAATGCTGTGACCAAAACCGCCATCGCAATCGAAGCCGCAGCCAGTTGCCACCATTTCCCCAAAATCAATTCGCTTTGTGCTTCATTGAGCATACTGCCCCATGACACCACACCAACAGGTACCCCAAAACCCAGAAAGCTGAGGATGACTTCAGATTTAATAAAGGACACCACTAGAATCGAAATCTGTACCAAGGCAATATGGCTCACATTCGGAAAAATATGCACAAACATACGACGGCTGTTACTTACGCCAATGGCTTTGGCTGCCAACACATATTCACGGGATTTGTGCTTCATATATTCAGCACGAATCAAACGGAATACCCCTGTCCAACCCGTTAAACCCAGAATGAGAACAATCGAGAGAATGCCTTTTTGCTGTAACACCGCAGCAATTGCCAGCACCAATAATAGGTAAGGAATTGAGGTAAAGATATTATAGAACCAGTTCAGTACATCATCGACCCAACCACCAAAATAGCCCGCGATTGCGCCTAAAAATGTGCCTATTACTACCGCCAACAATGCTGCCAATAGTCCCACTAAAATTGAAGTTTCAGCCCCTTTAATGGTTTTAAGCAAAACATCCTGTCCCCATTTGTCTGCCCCAAATGGCAAGGTGGTTTTTAGTTGCTGTTGTTGATCGAGTAGATGTCCGCCCAACTGCTGATCAATTGCCTGCATATCCGCAGCCAACGGATCAACTATGCCATAGTTGTCTATGGCTGAACTGCCGTGTTGTTCCGCTTGAATCTCTGCATTCAGTTGTTGAATCACATCTTTGAGTGGATCAACTGGATTTTCAGGCAGTATTGCTGTCGTTTCAGTCGTTGCTGTTATTTGTTCAGCCTCCGCACCCAGAAATGTAGGTGGCGCATAACTCACCGCTACTTCTTTATTCCAGTTCGATGCAATCACACCTGTCATGGAGAGAGCAAGCATAATAAAATAGAATAAAACCACGATAAAAGAGATCACCGCAATCCGATCTGCTTTTAATCGATTCAATGCCAGATACCACAATCCATTCGACTTTGTAGATTGATCAGTGGAGGCTTTATTTTTAAAAATTGTACTGAGCATCATCCCCTCCTATTTCAACTGAACACGAGGGTCGATAGCTTTATAAATCAGATCAGCAATCAAATTAAAAATCATGGTGACGGCTGCCACATAGACTGTAATCGCCTTAATCACAGGAAAATCACTGCGTTCCACCGCAATAATAATTTCCCGCCCAATGCCAGGAATCCCAAAGAAACGCTCAATCAGAAATGCCCCAATCAACAAGGCAGGCAGGCTTGCCATGACCTCAGTCACAATTGGAATCGAGGCATTACGCAACACATGAATGCCCAAAACCCGTGTTTCAGGCACACCTTTGGCACGGGCCGTCCGCACATAGTCCTGATGAACTTCATCCAGCACAAAACTACGATACAGACGTAAGGTGGGTGCAATGCTGACCACCAACATAATCAGGATCGGCAACAAGGAATAATAAAATAGATTTTCGCGAAAGCTGTCACTCCAGCCCTGTACAGGAAACCAGCCCAACTGGTAAGCCAAAACATACTGGAAAATGATGATATAGACCAAAATACTGATCGACATGCCAATGGTACACAGCATCATGACCATACGGTCTGTCAGTGAACCACGTACCGATGCCACCGCCAAGGCCAGCACAATCGAGATCACGGTTTGCAGAATCACCAGTGGAACCAATAAGGTCAGTGATGGCCCCAAACGGGTCAAGATAATCTGCGATACCGATTCACCTGTACTCCAGCTTGCGCCATAGTCAAAGGTCAGGATTTGCTGAATAAAAATCCAGAGTTGCACGTAATAAGGCTGATCCACGCCCAACTGTTTACGGATATTTTCAATCTGTTCAGGATTAGACATTTTGCCTGCCAGAATATAGGCAGGGTCGCCACCAATCCAGTTAAACAGGAAAAAAATCAGCAAAATGACACCCAACATGGTTGGAATCATTTGCCAGAGTCTACGCACGACATAAGCAAACATCTTGGCACATCCTTATTTGACTCGTTGTCCTGTAATTTCATCCAGAAATGCCTTGTTGTCAGGCGCCCTACCCAGAAAATCTTTCACCAGTTCAGCCGCTTTTTTCTGGCTGCCTTGTGACAAAACCGTTTGACGATAACGTTGCCCAATTTCTGAATTATTCAGGTTATCCCCAAAGGCAGATAACATATCCAGTGCCAGCACTTCCGACCACATATAGCCGTAGTAGCCCGCCTGATAGCCCATTAAATGTCCGAATTGTCCTGGGAATTGGGTATTTTCCACATAGCCCAATGCGGTTGCCGATTCCATTTTTTTCCAGACACCCAGTGGTTGTAGCTGGCGAGGGTCTTTGTCATGCAATGCCATATCATATTGTGCATACAGGGTTTGGCGAGCATAACGTGCGCCACGTCCATAATTGTGTACCGCATTTAACCGTTCAATCAGCGCATCATCAATACGTGGGCAGGCTGGGTCACAATAGTCTGCCACTTTAGACAAGGTTTCCTTACGTCTCGCCCATTCTTCATACATCTGCGATGGTGCTTCAACAAAGTCACGCTCAACTGACGTACCCGACTGCCCTACATAACGGGTATCGGACAAAATGCCATGCAAGGCATGTCCAAATTCATGCACAAAGGTTTCCAGCTCATTGCTGTTTAAACCTTTACGATTAAAGTTGGTCACCAACACTGAAATCGGTTTACGTCCTGTCAGGCGGCTACCGCCATACACGCCCCACACCGCCGCATGGCCATATTTGCCTTCACGCGGAAATTTGTCCATATACAAACTGCCAAGCAGTTGCCCTGTTTTCTGGTCGGTCACATCATAATATTCAACTTCATCCTGCCATGTATCCACTTTGGCAGGCTTAAACTCGATGCCATACAGATTTGAGGAAATCGCAAACAACCATTTCTGTGCCGCTAAAGTTGGGAAATAATCACGCATTTTTTCCTGATCAATCTGGTATTTATCCTTGCGTAATTTTTCTGTCCAATAGCCCACGTTCCAGCGTGTAATCTCTGCCTGTTCTAAAGGAATATTTAGTGTTTTTGCCTTAAATTCCCTTAATTCCTGCATTTCCTTTTGCTCAAGTGGCGTCACAATCTGGTAAATGTTATTCAGGAAATCATTCACCGTTTTTGGATTTTTCGCCATGCGTTTTTTTAAGGCGAGATCGGCATAGCTTGGTTCACCGAATAACTGTGCCTGTTCATAACGTAGGTCAATAATCTGTTTGAGCAAGTCCAGATTCTTTTCTGTACCCCGTCGGGTAAAAGCAGTCTGGTAACGTTTACGTGCTGCATCACTCTCAGAAAGTTCCATAAACGGCTGATAGGCAGGATAATCAAAACCCAGCAAATAGTTACCCTTGTCATTTTTCTTGGCATTGGCGAGATAGCTTTCTGGCAAGCCTTTTAACTCATCTGGGGTAAATTCCAGTTTTTCAGGATTATCATTAATGTTACGGGTAAATTGCTGTGAAAGTTGGGTTTGCAGGTTACGGATTTCCTTTAGGCGTGTTCTTTTTGCAGATGACAATTGCACACCTGTATTTTCAAAGTCAGTTAAAATATCCTGACGATATTTCATATCAATTGGATCAGTTGCTTTGCTATTTTTAATGCGTTGATAGAGTTTTGGGTTCTGATATAAATCGGTCTGCAACTGTTCCATTTTCACAATACAGTCATCTGCTGCCTGACGAAATTTCGCATCAGGATAGACATTACGATATAAGCTGATCGGATTGGTCAAGTCCTCAAACATCGCCATAAAGGCATCCCATTCTGCTAAAACAGGTGCAGCATTCGCGTTGGCTTTTACTGGTCTTTTTTCGAGTTCGGTGATTCGTTGTTGGAGTTTTTGAATACTGGCATCACACCATTGCGGCTGGTCAGCGAGTTTTAGAATAGGTAAGGTAGCGCGTGCTGGTTCTGCCCATACTGCTTGATTCATCCCACAAAGACCAATAAAGCATAGCCCCAAATTTGTTAGTTTCTTTTTTGCCACACGCTTTCTCCAATTCATTCCAATTCTGTTCAATTTAATACTAATTTTCAAAAGATTCTTACTTTCAAAATCTAAATCAATATTTACTATCGTGGAGGCGGCATGGATGCCGCCCGTTGGGCTGTGGTATCAGGGAAGTACCATCAGCCCAACAAAGGATTTTTGATTACTTTTCATCCCTGAAAAGTAAGGTATTGCCTATGCGAAAACATAAAAACTTTACACAACATTTATGGCTGTGCCATGTTGTGATGATAATGTCTTTACAAAAGTTAGTATCAACCTAAATATTTCTCCAGCTTGTTAAAAAATAATTATCTTGGCGGAGTCCTGCCGAGTTCTCATCCAATTTTATCATTAGCCTGCCGCAGGCCTTACTTTGGTTTCGCCCAAAGTAAGCAAAGGCATTGTCATCCGCAAAACTCGTTGACTACCATCAGCCACTTTAATAAATCGCAGAAACAGCACTTT
Organism: Acinetobacter sp. GD03645; assembly: GCF_029845285.1. Classification (NCBI taxonomy): domain Bacteria; kingdom Pseudomonadati; phylum Pseudomonadota; class Gammaproteobacteria; order Moraxellales; family Moraxellaceae; genus Acinetobacter; species Acinetobacter sp. GD03645. The sequence continues at coordinate 37,037 of NZ_JAOCLL010000008.1, forward strand.
ATTAGTGAAGTCCTGTCTCGAACAATTGCGGATGACGTTTCCGAGTATCATATTTTTGTCAAACTCAGGTTAGTATTATTTCCTTTCCTCAATATCAATATACATCCATTCCGCAGGCAAAATTGGATGCTTTTTATAGCCAATCACACGCGGCTGAGCCAAGACATTGCGATAACGACTGGAAATCATTTGTACAGGAGAATAAAACTCCAGCAACCGTGCCATCTGCCGATAAAGCTGATCTCGTTCAGGCCCATTAGACAGTTTAAGTGACTGCTCATACAAACGGTCATATTCAGCTAACTTAAAACAGGAATTATTGGTGGCATTGACATTTTTGCCATAAAACAACTGCATGAAATTATCGCCATCAGGATAATCCGCAATCCATGCAGAACCCTTGAACATAGTTTTACATTGCTTTTCTGCTTTTAAACCCTCAGCAAACGGCACGGGTTTAGACACCATATTCACTTTAATACTGGCTAAATCTTTCTTTAATAATTCAGCCATTTGCATACTTCGTGCGCTGTTACTGGATGGCATAAACTCAATCAGCAAAGGCTTGCCATTCGGTAAAGTACGCCAGCCATCCGCCCCAACTTTATAATGGTAACGATCCAGCAATAAATTGGCAGCTTTCACCGAATAAGGAACACTACCCTTATAGTCTGGATCATGCCCTGCAACGCCATAAGGAATGGGGAACTGCAAACGCTTGGCATCCCCTTTCATTAAAATCTGAATGTCTTTTTCAGGTGAATGTGCCATTGCCATCGCACGACGCAAGGCAATTTTTTCCTTACTTACTCCACCGACCACAGGGTTTTGCATATTCCAATATAAATAATCAATCGACGGATCAGAAATACGGGAAAGTTGAATACCCTTTTGCTCAAATTCAGGTTTTAACTTACCATCCTTGAGTGCCTGAGCAGGCAAATCCCCTGTTAAGGTCAATAAATCCAGCCCATCTTTCTGAAAGGATAACCAACCCGACTGTGCTTCCTCAATCACCTGAATATCCACCACACCAATCTGTGGCATTTTTTTGCCCTGCATTTGCTGGACAACTTTCTGATCTTCGGGATTGCTGGCTTTAAAATCCCAGACAAAGCCACGATAGTCAGGATTGGCTTTTAAAATAATCCGTGAAGCGGGTGTCCAGCGAGCCAATAAATATGGCCCTGTACCAATCGGATGCCCCATGACAAAACCAGCCTTGTCCCGATAATGCTCAATCACCTCACGCGCCACCGCCCCTGTTGGCTGGTGTGCCAGCAGCATCGGAAAATTATGATTTGCTTCGGTTAAACGAATCACTAGCGTATAACGATCAGGGGTTTGCAAGCCTGCAATCGGTTGATCATAATTAAATTTCCCTGTTTTGTTCGCCTGTTGAATCACCGCATCCATTCCTGCGATGCGTCCCTCAAACAGCCAACTACTTGGTGAATGCAGTTGCGGATCAAGCAAACGCTTAAAGGAATAAGCATAATCTGCTGCGGTGAGTTCTCGTGGCTTCCCCTTAAACACAGGGTCAGGGGAAAAATAAATCCCTTTTTTAAGACGGATAGTATAAGTCAAGCCATCCGCACTGACTTCTGGCAAGGCAGCCGCAGCATTGGGAATCAGCTTGGCAGGTGTAGCCAGATAATCATAGGTATATAAGGTATCAAAAATAGAATACAGTACATGCGCTGAATACAAATCCTGAACTGCGGCAGGATCAAAACCTGTTTCCGCCACAGGAAAGGCATAGCGCAGCACCTTGTTTGGATCGGCTGGACTTTTTGCCATTGTCCCATTGCTTATGCCAATCGACATTGTGCCAAGCAAAACCGCCATCCCATACTGCTGCAATGAAAGTTTAAAATTCTGCTTCATACGTGTTCACATTATTTCTTTTGTGTTGGAACAATATCCAGATATTGCCAATTGGTATTCATAATCGGATGTGCCTTAAAGCCCTGAATTTCAGGCTGAATGACCCAGTTACGGATACGGGTATCCTGTAGCACCCACGGATTGTCGGCTTCAATCTGTCGGCTCATTTTTTCATAAAACGGCATACGTTGATCAGGCGGTAATTTCATTGCATTTTGATAGAGCGCATCATAGGCTGCGGATTGATAACAGGACAAATTGCCTCGCCCTACATTGCCACCATAAAGCAGTTGAGCAAAATTCTCTCCCTCTGGATAATCGGCATGCCATGCACCGCCCCACATCATATATTGACATTGAAAAGCGGCTTTAAGGTTGTCGGCAAAATTACTGACCTTAAAATCTGCCCGAATCCCAATCGCATCCAGTCCCTTTTTCCACAGTTCTGAATAAATCACCGAAGATGAACTACTTTCAGTATTAATTTTAAGGGTTAAAGGCTTGCCATTTGGAAAAATACGATAACCATCTGCCGCCTTTTTATAGCCAAAATGATCCAGCAACTTATTTGCCAAGACAGGGTTATAGCCAATGCTACTGCGATAATCTGGATTATGGCCATTCACGCCAGCAGGCACCAGCATTTCGGCCTTAACCGCCTGCCCCTTACGCAGAATACGAATATACTCATTCATATTCAATGACATGGCAATCGCTCGTCTTAACGCAATTTTATCCAGACTGCTGCCACCGACCACAGGATCACGCATGTTAAACATGGTGTAGGTGACTTCTGCTTCCTTATTTGCATACAGGCGAATGCCCTTTTTCTGCATCTCCGCATTCAGTTGATTGTTTTGATCCAGAGCTTTGGCAATGGCATTGGCCGTTAAGCTATCAAAATCAAGTTGTTTGGACTGAAATGCCAGCCAGCGTGACTGTTCTTCTTCAATAATACTGACCGTCACCTTTCCAATTTGTGGCATCTGCTTACCACTCATTTGCTTGACCAGTTGATTATCCCAAGCCGTGCCTGTGGATTTAAAGTTCCAAGTAAAACCACGATAATCAGGATTGGCGACCAACTCGATTTTACTGCGAGGCACATATTTACCCAGCATATATGGCCCTGTGCCGACAGGGTGCATTCCGATACGATCCTTATAGTATTCAACTACTTCCCGAGCCGTTGCGCCAAAGGTGCTATAGGCAAGAATATAGGGAAAATTATAATCAGGCTGGGTCAGGGTAAATTGAATGGTGTATTTGTCAAGGGCCTTTACTCCCTCAATCGGTGCATCATAATCAAATTTCCCTGTCTTTTTGGCTTGCTCAACCCGTGCATTTGCACCCAGCAATTTATTGTCAATAAAGGAAAAAGATGGCGCATGATTTTTTGGGTCGAGAATACGCTTTACCGCATAGACATAGTCTTCAGCAACCAACTCTCTACGCTTGCCTTTAAATGCAGCATCATCAGTAAAATAAATATTTGGCTTGATTTTAAAGGTATAAACCTGCCCATTTTTTTCGATCACTGGCAGGCTTTCTGCTGTTGCAGGCACTAGCCTGACTGGATTTGCCAAGTAATCGTATTGAAGTAATCTTTCAAAAATCACATCGGCAATATTGCCACTATAAAAGTTGGAGGTTTTGACCATATCAAAACCATCATCAGGTGCAGGAAATGCCACTCTCAGCACCTTGTCGGCTTGGGCAGGGCTTTTTGCATGGCTGACTGGCATCCCTGCAACCATGGCAGCAATTAAGGCGGCTTTAAAAAACTTAGGCTTCAATATAATACTCATATCCTGATTTTTTAATCCATATCCAGCTTTTCGCCAGTATTCAGGTGTATTGATGAATTTGCTTTTATGGACTCCATCATTCTATATTTTTACAAAAGAATCAATGAATTAATATTTTTAATATAAGATAAAAATAGGATACTGTTTTATAATGATAAGTTTTTATTTCATTAATCATTGTCAGAATTAAAACTTTTCCAGCTCAATCCATTCTGCTTCTGGAAAATGTTTCGCCAAATAAGCTTTTAAATAATCAGCGGTATCTTTAGAAATCAGGGGGTCTTTGGATTCATCCTTTAAGTTATACACCAAGGCATACAAACTCAAACCACGGCTCTTTAAAGCTTCCAGACTCAATAAGGTATGATTAATACTGCCCAAACGTCCAGAAGTCACCAAAATCACAGGAAATTGATGATGGACAATATAATCAATGGTCAATATTTCAGTGGTGAGTGGCACCATCAAACCACCTGCTCCCTCTAACAGCACCACATCAAACCGCTGAGCCAATTCTTTGGTCGCTGCTTCAATCTTGGCAAAATCCAGATCACGTCCATCCAAACGTGTGGCCAAATGCGGCGAGGCAGGATAAGTAAAAATTTCAGGCATGGTCAGCTTCTCATGATCTTCCTGAAACCAGCCACTGCCCATAATTTCACGATGTTTTTGGATATCTTCGGAGATATCTACATTCCCTGTTTGTACCAACTTCTGGGTAATAACGCGCTGCCCCTGTTCTGTCCAAAGCTTGGCGAGATAGCCTGTGGCATAAGTTTTACCAATCTCAGTATCAATACCACTGACAAAATAAATTGCTGCACTCATGCTGTTCTCCGTGCAATCACATAAATCGGATGATAAGTCAGACGAAAACCCTGCTCATCATAAAACTGTTGATAATCTGAATAAAACTGCTGCAAGGATTGCTTGGTCCAGCGATGTGATTGAGCTGTTGCGGTCACGCCTGTTGCTTTTAAATGCTGCAATACCGATTTTGGATGATCAAAATAAACCTGCTTATGATCTTGCTGTATCAATAAAATTTCAAAGCCTTGCTGTTCCAACTGTCGCTTTAAAGATTCCAAGCCAACATAATTTAAGCCTTGTCCTGTTAGCTGCTTAATTTCAGTTAAATTGTTTGGCCCAAAAGTAGAAAATCCGAAGTACGCTTTCGGCTTTAACGCCGCATAAATCCGCTGCAATAAAGCAGGTAAATCAAGCATCCACTGTAATGCCGAACTGGAAATTACGGCATCCAAGGACGGAGGTAATGTCAGCTGTTCAATATCACCGATCAACCAATCAATCTTAGTTCCCCCCTTAACAAAAGGGTGAGAAGTATCACTTCGCAAGTGAGGAGATTTAAGATTTAAAAAATGCTGCTCAACATCTGCATATAAGTCATTTAAGAACAGTTGCTCAACCTGAAAATAAGACTCAAATAAATAGGTGAGATTGCCTGAACCACAGCCAATCTCAAGGACTGATGGCAAAGATTGAGGACAATAGGTTTTAAGATATTCAAATAATTGTGCACTAATCTGTTTCTGTACCACAGCATGTTCAACATAGCTTTGCCCTGCTTTGGCAAAACGTTGGGCAACCAGTGCTTTATTGATGCTCACAAACACTCCACCAGTTGTTCCAATTCATTTTTTTGCACCAAAGCGGTGAGTGAAATGCGTAGCCGTGAACTATTTTGTGGCACTGTTGGTGGACGGACGGGCATTGCATAAAAACCCTGTTGTTGCACATAACGTGCTTTTCCGATTGCTGCCTGACTTTCACCCACAATAATTGGAATGATATGACTGCTGGATGGGCTGGTAAAACCTTTTGCAAGCACTGCTTGTTGTAAATACTGACTGATCTCAGCCAAGTGCTGACGCTGTTGCTGCATGTTCAGCACTTTATTAAAAATAAAATCTGACCATGCCATCGAAATCGGAGGTAAAGCGGTACTAAAAATCAATGGGCGCATTTTATTGATCAGATAATCACGGATGATTGAGTCACAAATGATATAGCCACCTACCGAGGCAATCGCCTTACCAAAAGTTCCAACTAGGAAATCAATCTGATCCAATACACCATATTGTTCAGCACAGCCAAGACCTTGCTCGCCCCTGACGCCAATGGCATGGGCTTCATCGACATACAGCATGGTTTTGGCAAAACGTTGTTTTAACTGAGCCAGTGCCGCTAAATCAGTCTCATCACCATCCATACTAAAAATACTTTCGGTCACCACAATAATGCGTTCAACTTGCTCATCTTGATGATACTTTTGCAATAACTGTTCCAGATGTTGCAAATCATTATGACGATAACGTACATATTGAGCAGTCGATAGTCGAATGCCATCAATCATACTGGCATGCACCAGTTTATCGGCCAGAATCACGGTTTTGCTATCACACAAGGCTGGCAAAATACCGATATTCATGTGATAGCCACTATTGAAGAGTAAGGTAGCACGGCCAAAGGCTTTGCTTAGGCTATTTTCAAAGTGTTCATATTCCGCAAAATTACCAGTGAGCAAGCGTGAAGAAGATGAACTAAAGAGCGCTCGTTCGATTTTCAGCGTATCAAGAAATTCTTCTCTTAAACTTAAATCAGCTGCCAAACCTAAATAATCATTGGATGCCAGATTCAACATGGTTCGATCTTGAATGGTAATCCATCGTCCCTGCTGTTGATTTGAAGTGAATTGGCGGAAATTACCCTGTTGCTTAAGTTGCTCAAGCTGCTCGGCATAATGATCAAGCAAGGACATTGGCATTTACTCCTTGCATATTTTTTACCACTTCACTCATTTGTGCCAATAAATAATGGAGTTCATCATCGCTAATCACATACGGCGGCATCACATAGACCAATTTTCCAAATGGTCGTACCCAAATCCCCCGTTCAACAAACTGCTGCTGTAAGCTTTTCATGTCAACACTAGAGGTTAATTCAACCACTCCAATCGCACCTAATACACGTACATCTGCAACATGATCAAGTTCTACTAAATCACTTAATTGCTCAACAAGGATCTTTTCAATACGTTGAATGTTGCTTTGCCAATCTTGCTCAACCAATAATTGCGTACTTTTTAATGCAACTGCACAGGCCAGCGGATTCGCCATAAAGGTTGGACCATGCATAAATACACCCGCTTCACCTCGACTAATGGTTTCAGCCACTTGCTTAGTGGTTAAGGTCGCAGATAGCGTCATATAGCCACCTGTTAAGCCCTTACCAATACACATGATATCGGGTTCAACTTGTGCATGTTCCCAAGCAAACATTTTGCCTGTCCGCCCAAAACCTGTTGCGATCTCATCAAAGATCAACAACAAATTGAATTGCTCACATAATTCTTTGGCTTGGCGCAAATACTCAGGATGATAAAAACGCATCCCTCCCGCACCTTGCACAATTGGCTCAATAATCAGTGCAGCAATACTGTGATGATGCTGTTCGATCTGTTGTTTGAGTTCCTGAATGTCTTGCGGATTCCATTCTCCATCGAAGCGACTTTGTGGCGCGGGTACAAAAATTCGATTCGGTAAACTTGTACCAAAAATTTGATGCATTCCTGTGACTGGATCACAAACAGACATCGCATTCCAGGTATCGCCATGATAGCCGGAACGGGTGGTAATAAAATTGGTTTTCTCTGATTTGTTTAATGCAGCCCAATATTGCACGGCCATTTTTAAGGCTACTTCTACAGCAACCGAGCCCGAATCTGCGTAGAAAATTTTATCTAAACTCGGTGGCGTGATTTTTAATAAGAGTTTACCCAATTCAATTGCAGGTTCGTGGGTCAGACCACCAAACATGATATGCGCCATGTTCTGCAATTGATCTGTAACTGCTTGGTTTAGTTCAGGATGGTTATAGCCATGAATCGCACACCACCATGACGACATGCCATCAACCAAAGTTCGACCATCTTCTAATTCAATGGTCGCACCGTAGGCACGTTTGACTTTAAAAGTTGGCAGTGGATTTAACATCGAAGTATAGGGATGCCATATATGTTGTAAATCAAATGGGTCTGTCATCCTTTACCTCTGTAAATTCAATATTTAATGATGTGCTGTACAGTGTCATTTCGAGTACTCACCCAATTTCAGGATAAGCTTTCAGCTGGACTTACTTTTTAAAGATAAAAAGTAAGCAAAAATCTTTTGTTAGGCTGATGGCACATCCTTGATGCCACAGCCTAACGGCGACATCCATGTCGCCTCCACGATAGCGAATATTAAAAGTAAATTTCAATAGTGATAAGAACGTTCAATAAATCTCAGTAGCTGTTAATCTTAAACTTGTCAAAATCTAAAATACATTGCGATAACTTTCATTCCATTGCAAGATTAAACAATTTGCTGAATAAAATCCTCAATTATCTGCACAGTCTGCTCAACCATAAAACATGGGAAACCATGCGAAGCTCCATCAATCAAAATAACAGATAGATTCTTTGCAGCTAAATCTTCAGTTTTTTGCATAACTTGGTAAGGAATTAAAGCATCATGCTCAGCAAAGACATGTAACTGCCTACCCTGATAATTTTTATACATACTAACCAAATTCAACTGTTCAAGTAACTGCAAGCCTTGCTTTAACAATGCTATTGGCTGTGGTTGAATCAATTTTTGCATAACCAAAAAATCTTTTTTTGCAGAACTGGCCCCTTGGCACACCAATAAGCCAAAACGTTTTAAGGTTGTAATCGCATCCTGTTCAAATGACTGTTTAAATGCAAAGAAAGTTTCAACTGGCATCGCAGTTGTCCAATCTGGCTGAGCAACAAAACGTGGATTTGAGGCTAAAGTGATTAAAGCTTTCTGTTCATCGTATTGTTGTTGGATTTCATTAACCAGTAAGGTTGCCAGTTGTCCGCCAAGCGACCATCCAACAATTACATCAAATTTCACTGCAAGTTCTACATGCTGTTGTAGGATTTCATTATCCAAAGCATTAAAAATATTAATTCGCTCAACAGAATGCCCTTGTTGTTCTAAAGCATCATGCAAAGGTTTTAATAGCTCAGCACCACCGCCCCATCCAGTAATGAGCAAAATCTTCTTCGACAAATGTATACCTTTATGCTGATCAATCATTTTGTATAAAACATCGCATAGATTGGTTATTTTTTCTAGCTGACACGATTCAATTTGCTAAAATATGCGCTATTACTCCAACGATACTTTGAGATCACAATGATGAATACGATAACGTCCAAAGTTCTTATTTTATGTAGTTCTCTTATTCTACTGAGCACACCAAGCCTAACCACAGCACAAAGCACCTTATTTTCCAAACAAGATACCGCTCAAAAACAATGGGTGGGACAATCCGCGCCTGATTTCAAGTTGCAAGACCAGAAAGGTCAATGGCATACCCTCAACCAATATAAAGGTAAATGGATTGTGCTGTATTTCTACCCAAAAGATAACACCGCTGGCTGTACCCAGGAAGCCAATCAATTCAAGTCACTCTATCCTCAATTTTTAAAGTCGAATGCAGTGGTATTGGGAGTGAGCTTGGATGATGTCGCCTCACATCAAAAGTTCTCAGAAAAACTGGGGCTACCTTTCCCAATTCTTGCAGATGATCAAGGGGAACTTGCTGGAAAATTTGGTATTGTTCGAAATTTCGGAGTTGCTAAGGTGGCGAAAAGAGAAAGCTTTTTGATTAATCCGCAAGGGGCAATCATGTATCACTACACCAGCGTGAATACACAGACCCATGCAGATCAGGTATTGAAAGATTTAAAAGAAGCACAAACTAAAAAATAATTCAGAAATAAAAAACTCAGCTTGGTTAGCTGAGTTTTTTATGACAAATAAAGCTTAAATTTGCGATTGAATATAGTTCTGCAAACCAATTAATTCAATTAAGCGCAACTGCTTTTCCAACCAGTAAGTATGGTCTTCTTCTGTGTCAGAAAGCTGCTGGCGCAACATATCACGGCTAATAAAATCGCCTTTTTCTTCACACAATTTAATACCTTTCGCAAGCTTCTCACGAACATGATATTCAAGGGCCAAATCCGCTTTTAAACAACTCACAACATCTGTACCCACATTGATGTCTTCACGGTTCATATTTGGCTGTGCGCCCAAAAACAAAACACGGCGAATGATTGAGTCTGCATGGGAAGCTTCTTCCTGCATCTCATGGTCAATACGCTCGTAAATCTTGCTCAAGCCCCAATCTTCATACATACGGGAATGGATTAAATATTGATCACGGGCAGCCAATTCACCGCCAATGAGCATATTTAAATAGTCGATGACTTCTGGATTGCCACGCATAATACTTACTCCTATCGAATGACAACATTATGGTCAATTTACACAATAATTGCAAAACCAAAAGTATGTAAGTTTATGATTTTTATAAAATTAAAATGAGAAACATACGCATTTACAGTTTTAATTCTCCCAATTTATCTAATTAAAATAAGCCTTTGCACATTGCGCATTGCTTCACAACTCAATGAATTTAATCAAAATCCTTTATTTAGTTTTTTGTAACGGTTAGCAATGCTTCTTATTCCACTGCAATTTTGATCAAAAAACATTAAAAAATGACTGCTCGGCTGTTGTTTGTTTACACAAAATTCGGTAAATAACATCAATCACAAAAACACAATGCGGAAATAAAATGGATAAAAGTAAGCCAATCTTGGTCACGGGTGCAACGGGTTATATTGCGGGCTGGATTATCGAACGCCTGTTGAATCAGGGTTATAATGTTCATGCAACAGTTCGTGATCCCTCAAAAATAGAAAAGATTCAGCATCTTTATGACATTGCAGAACAGTCATCGGGGCAAATTCAGTTTTTTAAAGCCGATTTACTTGAATCTGGTTCTTTTGATGAAGCCATGCAAGGCTGTGAAATCGTGATCCATACCGCCTCGCCTTTTGTTGTGACCAACTATAAGGATGCAGTAAAAGACATCATTGAGCCTGCGGTAAAAGGAACAGAAAATGTACTGGACAGTGTCAATCGTACAGAGTCAGTAAAACGAGTGGTGCTGACCTCAAGCATTGCCTCAACCTATGGCGATGCGGTGGAGATTCAAAATACCGCAAACAATGAGTTTGATGAAAGCCATTGGAACAATACCAGCAGTGAAACCCATCAACCTTACCCATACTCTAAAGTTGCAGCAGAGCGTAAAGCATGGGAAATGGCCGATCAACAAAATCGCTGGAGTCTTGTCTGCATCAACCCTGCACTGGTGATGGGTCCATCACTGACCGATGCAAGCCAGTCTGGCAGTATTGAAGTTTTACAACAGTTTGGCAATGGCACCACCCTGTTTGGTGTACCACCGATGTGGAATGGCATTGTTGATGTTCGTGACGTTGCCGATGCGCATGTGGCTGCTGCTTTAAACTCTCAGGCGCAAGGTCGCTATATCATTTGTGGTGGGACATTAAGCCTACTAGAAATGGGTCAGGCATTAACGCAAAAATTTGGCTACAGATACCCTTTCCCACATTTTACTGTGCCTAAGACAGCATTTTCTTTGATCGCACCAGTATTTGGGCATTCCCGTCAATTTGTAAAACTGAATATGGGTTATCCAATCTACTTTAATTCACAACGTAGTGTGAAAGATTTGGGGATTCAATATCACGATATCCGTGAAAGTGTCTGTGAGCATTTCCAGCAATTGCTTGATGATGGGATTGTGAAAAAATATATTTAAAGCTGTACCATTACATCATAGTGGTCGAACACAGTTCGACCATATAAGTTAAAATAAAAGTTTAAGCCTCATACTGCGCCAAGAACTCTAAAAACTCTTGTTCATTCATCACCCGAATTTCCAGTTTCTGTGCCTTGTCCAATTTGCTTCCTGCTTTCTCACCCGCAACTACACACTTGGTTTTACTTGAAACACTACCACTAACACGCGCACCTAAAGCCTGAAGCTTCTGCGTTGCCTCATCACGCCCCATACTTTCCAGTGTTCCTGTCACCACCCAACTTTCGCCATTTAATGGCTGACGAGTCGGTGCAGTCGGTGCATCCCAGTGGATGCCTGCGGCAAGCAGGCGATCCAGCACCTCAATGTTATGCGAAGCCTGGAAGAAGTCAGCGATCCATTCTGCGGTAATTTCACCGACATCAGGGGTTTTCTTGAGTGCCTCAATATCTGCTGACTTTAACGCATCAAAAGTCTGAAAGGTATTTGCCAACATACGTGCGGTGGTTTCACCCACACCACGAATCCCGAGTGCATAAATAAAACGTGCCAAAGTGGTTTTCTTGCTGGCTTCAATCGCATCAATCAGGTTTTGAACAGATTTCTCACCCATTTTCTCAATGGTCAGCAGAGTTTCACGATGCTCATGCAAATGATAAATATCAGCAACATCCTTGAGTAAATCAAGGTGTAATAGAGACTCGACCCAACGATCACCCAAGCCCTCAATATCCATGGCTTTACGTGAGACAAAATGGCGAATGGCTTCAATCCGTTGTGCTGCACAATACAAGCCACCTGAACAACGTGCCAACGCCTCGCCCTCTGGCATCACCACTGGCGAATCACAGACAGGACAATTTTCAGGGAGATGAACAATTTCAGCATCGACAGGACGAAACTCGGCCCAGACTTTTTCCACTTTTGGAATCACATCCCCTGTACGGTAAACGCTAACAGTATCGCCCACACGCACATCCAGACGATGAATTTCACCAATGTTATGCAGGGTGACGTTGGATACAGTTACGCCGCCCACAAACACAGGTGCTAAACGTGCCACAGGCGTTAAGGTTCCTGTACGTCCCACCTGCCAGTTAATCTGTTCCACCTTGGTCAGTGCAGCCTGTGCAGGAAATTTATAGGCAGTTGCCCAGCGCGGTTCACGGCTTAAAAAGCCCAATTGCTGTTGCTGTTTAAGATCATCGACCTTAACCACCATGCCATCAATTTCAACCTGTAGCTCTGGACGTTCCTGTTGAATCTGCTCATAGCGCTGTTGTACTTCCTCAATCGAGGTACACAGGAACTGGCGCTCAGCAATCTCAAAGCCCAGTTGCGTCAGCCAATGCAAACTGTCATGCATGGTGGTTAAGCCATGATGAGGCTGACACTGAGCAATACCATAGGCATAGAACGCCAATGGACGTGATGCGGCAATATTCGGATCAAGCTGCCTTAAACTACCTGCCGCGGCATTACGTGGATTGGCAAAGGTTTTTTCACCTTTAGCTGCCTGATCAACATTAAGCTTTTCAAAGCCCTGTTTTGGCATTAACACTTCACCACGCACTTCCAGAAACTGTGGAATCGCATGATCCTTGCTGGATAGAACTTTTGGTAAGTTACGAATGGTTTTGACATTATGGGTGATGTCCTCGCCTGTTTCACCATCACCACGAGTCACGCCACGAACCAGCACGCCATGTTCATACCAGAGGGAAATCGCCAAGCCATCGAGTTTTAATTCGACTTCATAATGGACTTGTTGATTCGGTAAACGCTCATCAATACGACGGGCAAAGGCAAACAGGTCATCCTGATTAAAGACATTGCCCAATGACAGCATTGGAACTGTATGGGTCACACTCTCAAATTTTGACAGGGCTTGTCCTCCGACCTTATTGGTCGGCGTATCTGCCTGAATAAATTCTGGATATTGTTGTTCCAAAGCCTTGAGTTGATGAAATAAATGGTCATATTCACTGTCTGAAATAGAGGGTTGGTCCATCACATAGTAAGCATGATTGTGTTTTGCAATCAGTTGAATCAACTGACGCATCTGCTCAATAACTGAGTTGTGTTCCATTTAAATTTCACCATATAAAAGGGCGGAAAACCGCCCTATAACTTTTCACTGAATTTATTATAAAAGATTGATTAAACCGTTGCTTGATTTGGACGATAATCAATCACATGATGACGCCAATGCTCTTTCAACTGCGGCGTGAATTCAAGATTGTTTTCATCGTAAACTTTACCATCAATCTCACGCGCAATTAAGCCTGCGATACTGGTCATCATGTCATAACCTGTCACCGCCTTGCTGTTTGGCAGTGCAAGGAAAAATGCCAGACCCTGCACCTGTTCCGCAGACAATGTTTCCAGGTCAAAACCCGCTGGGCCATTATCAGTCACACGCAGTACCGAAAACATCAATGCACTTGGCTCATCGGTGTTTTCATAACGATGGAAACATGACATTTCACCAAAACGCAGGCCATATTTCAGCAATACCTTTAATGCTTTATCACCCGACAAGGCACGGCGTGGATTTGGATAAACATTGAGTGCGATGATCTGTTCCGCTGTTGCCAACGCACTTTCATCATCATAGCGTTGCTGCTCATGCAGATGCACATCCAGAATATTACTTTCGCCATCAAACTCAGCAATCTCAACTGTTTCAATATTTGGATTCAGGCTAAGTTCTGATTCAGCCTTGCTTTCTTCAGTGCCACTTTCCTCAACTTCATTTTCTTCAGTTTTTTCTGGATTTTCCAATGCTGCTGTTGCATCTTCAACTTGTGGCTCAGATGTTACGACTTCACTCTCCGTACTGGTCTCAACTTGTACAGTCGGCTCAACCACAGTATCTTCACTGATTGTTTCTTCTGTTTTTTCCTCAACTGCAACTGCCTGCACAGGTGTTTCAACTAGAGGTTCAGCCTCAATCGGTGCTGTTTTAAAACTTGGCTCAACACGGTCGGTTGCAGCGGTGACCACATCATTTTGCAAAATCTGATCTCGTACGTGACGAGGAATCACAGGCTGCTGACTTTCAGGATTAATATGTAAATCCGCTTCCAGTGATGGCTCAACTGGTTTTGGTTTTCTTAAAATCATGATCAAACCAACGAGCATAATCACAACGGCGGCAACAATGCCTATTATTGTATTCATTTCCATACTAGGACTCCGCAACTAACCCGTATTCTTTTGCCTGTTCTAAATCCACAGTCACTAATTTTGATGTGCCTGGCTCTGGCATGGTCACTCCAAGTAAATCAGTTGCCATTGTCATTGCCAATTTATTATGTGTAATGTAAATGAATTGCACTTGTTCAGAAAGCTCTTTTACCAAATTACAATACCGCTGCACGTTGGCATCATCCAGTGGTGCATCCACCTCATCCAATACACAGAAAGGCGCAGGATTCAGCCTAAAGATGGCAAACACCAAAGCCAGTGCCGTTAGGGCCTTTTCACCACCTGACAATAATGCCAGAGAACTGTTACGTTTACCTGGCGGACGCGCCATTAATTTCACCCCAGACTGCCAGTCATCTTCTAGGCTTAGGGTCGCCTCACCACCATTAAACACTTTCGGGAACAACAGTTGTAGCTCTTGATTCACCTTGTCAAATGTGGTCATAAACAACTTACGCGTTTCCTGATCAATACTCTTCATGGCATCTTTGAGCTGATCGACAGTATTTTGCAGGTCCTGCATCTGATGACTGAGTTCATCAAAACGCTGTGACACTTCTTCATATTCCTGCGATGCTGCCAAGTTGACCGCACCAATTTTTTCAAATTGTTGCTGTGCTTTTTCCAGTTTCTGTTGATGGTCCCTAATTTCAATCGTCAGCTCAGACAAAGCTTCCGCATTGAGTTCTTTAAGCTGTTCCAGATAATGCTCACGATCTGATTTAGCTGCCTGCCATGCCAAACGTTTCTGTTCCAGTTGCTCACGTACCTGCTCATCTTTTTGTTGCGCCTGATGGCGCTGTTCAGTCAGTTGTTGTTGCTTTTCCTGTACCTGATTCAGTTCAAGCTGCCATTCATTCCATGTTTTTTGCAATTTTTCAGTTTGCTGGAATTGCTCTTGGAATTGTGATTCCAGATTTGGTAATTCCAGTTGAATTGGGTCAACAAATTTCTTCGCCTGCTCAATCTGTTCAATAATTTGTCGATACTGCGTTTTCAGGAATGAAATATCTTTTTCCAGTAACTCAATTTGCTGATTGGCTTGAGAGGTCTGACGGCGCAGATTTTCACGTTGCTGTTGCTGTTGGGTCAGCTGTTGCTGCTGCTCATCCAGTTGCTCATTTAGATTTTCGACCTGAAACTGCAAGGTTTTATAATTTGGCAATACTGCTTCGAGTTTGAGTGCCAGTGCATGTAAATCAATTTCCAGATCATCCCGCTGCATTGCATCTTCTTCAAGCTGGACATCGAGCTGTTTCAGTTGATCTGCCAGTTGCTGTTGCTGCAACACAAATGCCTGTGCGGTACTTTGCAGCTTGGCAATTTGTACATCCAGCTGTTGCAGCTCCTTTTGCTTCTGCTTCAAACTCTGTTGCTGTTGTTGCAGGCTGTGTTGCTGCTGTTGCACATTTTGCTGTTGTTGTGAAAACTGGTTTTCCAGATCAAGCAACTGTGGCTGTTTCTGTGCCAGTTGTTGCTCAATTTCCTCTAAACGTACTTGATGACTAAGCATCCCTTGCGCAATCTGACTCTCTTCATCATAGTGCAGACCAATCACCCAATCTGCACCAACATGATAACCATCCAGCGTTAAAATGGATTGTGCTTGGTTTAGATCCACCTGATGACGCAGTGCCGTTGCCAAATTTTCTGCCACAGCTACATTGGCCCACAGTGAAGATTGTGGTGTTTCAATCCATGCACTCAAACAAGCTAAATGCTTGATCTGAATATTTTGCTGCTGAGATGATTTTAATTGGCGAGCAACGCCCTCTTGAAATGATTGCCCATTTTCTACAAGTTGAGCCTGTAACCACTTTGCTAAAAACTTTTCAATGATGGCAGCATGTGTTTTACCTTGAGCAGTTAAACGCAAGTTTTGCATCAATCGAACGATATCTTGGTTCTGTTTGGGACTCTGCTTTGCCACCAATTGATTCAGGTTCTTTTGTTCAGCCAATAACACCTGAATCTCTGTTTTTAAACTCTGTACATCCGCCTTGTTTAACTGTTGCTGATCCTGCTGGCTTTGTACATCCTGCTGTAACTGTTCAATTTTAGTTTCCAGCTCAACAATCTCGTGCTGTAACTGCTGCTGTAACTGTTCCAACTGCACCTGTTCATCATCCTGAACCTGAGCACGAATCTGGCTGCTTTGCGTTTGCAAGGTCTGCTTTTGCTGTTCAATCCGCAGTACATTTTTGCTTAGTTGCTCAATCTGTGCCGCCATTTGCAGCTTTTGTTGTTGTTGCTTTTCAACTTGGGTTTTAAGTTGTTCAAATTGCTGTTGTGCCTGCTTTTGCTGTGCCTGAACATCGGTAAAATTCTGCTCGGCGGCTTGGGTCTGCTGTTCCAGCTCAAGCAATTGCTCATTTTCCTCATCAAACTGCGTGGTTAAGGTTTCAACCTGCAACTCGGATAACTGCAAACGTTCCTTGGTTTGTAGTTTTTGCTGCTCAAGCTGAACCAAGCTGCTGCTGTTTTGCTGGAATAAACTCTGTTTTTGCTCCAGCGTCATTTTCAATTCAGCCAGTTTCTTCTCAGCCTGTTGCCACTCCTGTTGCAATGGTGAAGACTGCTGAATCAACCGCTGGAATAAGGCACTTGTGGCTTCAAGATCATGTTCAATCGTATGTGACTCTGAACGAACCAACTTAAATTGTTCGCCTAACGTGGTCATTTCAACTGTATATTCTTGTTGTAGCTTTTGACTTTGATTGGCTTGGAACGAAAGAATCTCGATTTTTAAGGTTCGGATTTGACTTTCTAAAGTTTTGTATTGAATCGCGGCTTCTGATTGACGCTTCAAGGTTCTGAGCTGTGATTTCAGCTCTGCCGCAATATCTTCCAGACGTGCCAGATTTTGTTCGGTATGTTCCAGATGCTGCAAGGTTTCCCGACGACGGGCCTGATAACGGGATACGCCTGCGGCTTCCTCAATAAACACGCGCATTTCTTCTGGTTTAGCGTCAACCAAACGGTTAATCATCCCCTGCTCAATCACCGCATAAGAACGTGGCCCTAAACCTGTACCCAGAAAAATATCGGTAATATCACGACGGCGGCAGCGCGTACCATTGAGGAAATATTCAGACTTGCCTTCACGCGTAACCTGACGACGCACCGCAAGCTCATTGTAGGCATTATAAGCGCCACCCAACTTGCCATAGGTATTGTCAAAACGAAGTTCAACGCTGGCCACACCAACAGGTTTACGTTTGGATGTCCCTGTAAAAATCACATCCTGCATACTACCACCACGCAACTGGCGTGCGCTGGATTCACCCATCACCCAGCGAATGGCATCAATGACATTGGATTTACCGCAACCGTTTGGACCAACGACCGCAGTACGGTTGGCCTTAAAATTCAAAGTGGTACTATCGGCAAAAGATTTAAAGCCTGAAAGTTTTAAACTGCTTAAACGCATAACGCCGTGTTTTGACCTAAAAAATTAGCGGCGTGAGCGTCTTGCCCAAGCCAATTCAATCTGTTTCATACGTGTCAGAGATTCCAACACAAGGTTACGCAAGTGTCGACAAAAATCTTCCATAAATAAAGCGGCTTGTTGTGATTTTCGGATCAAAATAGCATCAATCACCAGCTTGAACAGGGTAAACGATTCCTGTAGCTCGCGACGTGAGGTGTTTAGGGTTAAAAAATAGCTACGGCGTAACGATGGCAACAGTTCCTTGTAAAACTGCATCATGTAGGGATTCGCCACCATCTCGTGCTGTTCAGCCAGATATTTAAAGATGGCATCATAAAACTTCTCAATATCCCCAGCACGGACAAACTCCACCAGTTGGTCTAACAAGGCCTGTAGCTGTTCCGCCTCATTGACCCGCCAGGTCTCACTAATCCGCTGCACAATATGCCCCAACACCATCACATTGGTGTCAAACAGTGCCTTGACCTGCTGGGCCGACATTTCAGAGACAATTGCGCCACGGCGTGGAAAAATTTCAATTAAATAGGTACGTTCCAGCAACAACAATGCTTCACGGACAGAGCCACGGCTGACATCCAACTCTTTCGCAATGCGCAGCTCCTGAATACGTTCGCCTTCAACCAGCTCGCCGCTAATAATTTGTTCACTAATGTATTTTGCAATCTGTTCAGAAAGACTATCAGCCTCTTCGAGATTCATGAGCCCCTCGCTATCTTTGTTATACGCATTGTCCAATGCTGTTTGCGCTTTTTTGTTTTAACTGATCTCGCTGTATAAATTCTATATCATTGTCTGACAATTTTATTGCTTTTTAAGCCAATCGTTCTAAAAAAACCTGATTTTATCTTGAACATACAGATAAAACCCATCTTTTCTATTTTTAATATCAGCCATTTATCTGCTTTTTTGCCCGACAACCATATATCTGAAAGTTGAAATTTTATCGAATTTTTATTGATACAAGTCACATAAAATAATATTTTTATTAACACAACAACATTTTATTATTTTACTGAAGTGTTCAGTAATTCTATATGAGTAGCATCATGGGTGTTCATCAGGCTGTCAATATCGCAATTTTTGGGTTAAGTCTCAGGACATTGAACGAATTAAAAGAACAGATTCAGACAGCGGTTCCCAATCATGTTCAGGTGAACTGGAGCAACATTGCAGAACCACAGCTTGATATCTTAATGATCAATCATATCTTTTTCGATTCACCCAACATTAAAAGCCTGATTAAAAACAGCAATATCAATGTGCTTCAGATTGCCAACGATGTCGATAAAAACAGTTCCATTGAAAATGACACCCTCTATCTTCCACTTAATCATATCCACTCACTACATCACTGGTTAAGCCATCATTTAAATGAACATTCACAATCAACTCCAGAAGCGACAGAAGCACCAGCCAACCCACCTGTAGGCGAGACCTTTCACCGCAGACAGATCAGGGAGGTTCTACAGGAAATCCAGAATCCGAGAAATGGAAAAATTCAGTTATTTGATAATAATGGCTTATTGGCCATTGCCGACCCGCGGAGTGAATGGCTGTGGCAAAACCCTGAATTCACCTCATCACAAACCGATCCCAGTTTGAACTATACCTATGCAACTCAGAACGATCAGCATTGGATTACAGATGCCCCCCAGCAGGATTTAAAACAATGGCTATGGAATTTGCTTTGGACGTCTATGGATTTTGAGGGACTCTGTCCACAGTCTGCATCCAGCTTTTACCTTGATATTTGGCCACAGCCAAAAAACAGGATTGATCGTCAGGACATTTTGCGAATGTCAGCCTGTTTTGCCCAAGGTGCAAAGATTGAGACTGTTGCAGCCCAACTGAATCTTTCTGAACAAAAAGTAAGACATTTCGTTGCAGCCTGCCTGGGTGCAAATTTCGGAAAACTCATCAAGGATCGGGAAGCAAAATATAGCCCTCAAATCCAGCAAAATGAGACTGAACAACATTTTATGAAAAAGCTGTTTGGTCGCCTACGCAACCGTTTAGGCTTTTGATCAGGGATAAGTTTATGATTTTACATCAATATAAAATTGTCTTTGGCGGAACCATGGGTTCAGGGAAATCCACCGCCATCAAGGCCTTGTCGGAAATTGAAGTGCTGAGTACCGAAGCGCTGAATACCGATACCGAATCCCATGAAAAGCTACTCACCACGGTGGGCATTGATTATGGTGAACTGACCCTGGAGGATGGCGTTAAGGTCGGTTTATACGGCACGCCAGGACAAGACCGTTTTGATTTTATCTGGTCAGTGATTTGTAAGGGCGCGATTGGAACCATTGTAATGATTGACCATGCCGCAGAAAACCCACTGATTGATCTAGAACAGTATGTGCAGGCATTCCAGCCTTTTGGCAACAATATTGTGATTGCCATTACCCATATTGACCGTAAGCCAGAACGCACCCTGTCCATCTATCGAGATTGGTTAAAGGCAAGAGAGTTGAACTATCCACTATTCTTTGTCGATGCACGGCAACAGGATGATGTATTGCTTTTGGTGGAGACCCTGATTGCAAACATTGAAGTGCATTATGGACTGGTGAATTAAAGGGCCTACATCAGCCCTTTATAAATAAAATAACAGCCGACGATCACCAACAAACCTGCAAAGCATTTTTTCAACATCGCGGGAGATAGGCGATGTGCGACTTTGGCACCAAATTTAGCCGTGATAAAACTCATCACACTGATCCCAAGAAAAGCATAGATATGCACATAGCCAATGGTATTTGGAACATCAATCTGCTCTTTGGCACCAAACCACATAAAACCTAACGCTCCAGCCACGGCGATCGGGAGACCACAGGCAGCCGAAGTTGCCACCGCCTTTTGCATCACCACACCATGACGGTTCAGGTAAGGCACGGTTAAACTGCCACCGCCAATCCCAAAAATGGCAGAAGCCACTCCAATTCCCCCACCCGCAACAAACTGCAAGGGTGCTGATGGCAAATGACGATTTGCATCAACAAGCGCATGCGCGCCTCTAAACATCTTATACGCCATCCACACCGCAAAAACACCGATCACCAGTTGCAAATGCTGGCCTGACATAAGATCGGCAATTCCAGCCCCCATAAATGAGCCCAGCACCAATCCTGGCGCCAAATTACGGAATACCTGCCACAACACCGCACCTTTTTTATGATGTGCCATCACCGAGCTGATTGAGGTCACAATAATGGTCGCTAGAGAAGTTCCGACTGCAACATGCATAATCACATTCGGGTCATAATTCATTTGAGTAAAGACGATATATAAAATTGGCACAATAATTAGGCCACCACCCACCCCAAACAGTCCTGCGGTAAATCCAGCAATTGCACCAATCAGCAAATATATGATTAACTCCATAAACACATGACCACTCTACTTGTAAAAATGATGGATGATTTCGCAACCCGCCAGTTACAGCAATTACTCAACACAAAAAACCAGTTTCCCGAAGTGGTTTTAGTAAAAACCACCACTACATCGACCAATGATGATATGCGTGAAATTGCACAAAAAGGCATTACGACAGGTTTGGTATGCAGTGCGCAGCAGACTCAGGGTCGTGGTCAGCACCAGCGACAATGGGCCTCTCCTGAAGGGAACGTTTATTTAAGCACACTGATTCAAAGCAAGACAGCACTGGATGGTCGCCTCGCTCTTGAAGTTGCATTGAATATTCTACAAATACCAAGCTTGCAAGGTTTGAGCTTACAAGTCAAATGGCCAAATGACTTGTATAGCCCTCAAGGCAAATGGGGCGGGATTTTGGTAGAGCCACTCTCCGCGAATCAGGCCATTGTTGGTGTTGGAATCAATCTGAATACGCCACCTGTTGAGAATGCAGACCAGCCCATCACCTCATTGCATATGCTGGGTTTGCATCAAATCGAGCGTCTGAGCTTGATTGCCGAACTGTATACTGCCATCCAGCAGGCAGCCCAATGGTTTGAACATGGCAGCTACAATCTGGCTGAACGTTTTAACCATCATGCCATTTGGCTAAATCAGCAGGTGGAATTTGAACATGCACAAGGCAAGGTTCAGGGACATTTTCAGGGTATCTCCAATGATGGTGCTGTCCTCATTAAAACTGATAAAACACAGCAGTTTTATCAGGGTCGCTTACGTCTGGCTGAAATTTGAGAAATCGTTATCCTATGAAAAGTTTATGGCTTGATATTGGCAATACACGGCTAAAATACTGGGTCACTGAAAATGACCAGGTGCTTGAGCACGCGGCTGAACTTCATCTACAGTCTCCCGCAGATTTACTCTTAGGCCTGATCCAGCATTTTCGCCATCAACAGTTCAGTCGGGTGGGTATTTCCTCAGTGCTGGATGCAGAAAACAACCAGCGTATTCAAATGATTCTGGCTGTTCTGGATATTCCGATTATCTTTGCAAAGGTTCATGCAGAATATGCAGGCTTGCAATGCGGCTATGATGTGCCAAGCCAGCTTGGGATTGACCGCTGGTTACAGGTCTTGGCAGTGGCAAAACCGAACGAAAACTTTTGTGTGATCGGCTGTGGTACAGCATTGACCATTGATCTAGTTGAGGGATTACAACATTTAGGTGGCTATATTTTGCCAAACCTGTATTTGCAACGGGATTCACTCATTCAAAACACCAAAGGCATTAAAATCCCTGATTCCGCTTTTGATAACCTAAAGCCTGGACACAACACAGTTGATGCTGTCCATCATGGGATTCTGCTGGGCCTGATTAGCACCATTGACCAGATTATGCAGCACTCCCCTAAACACCTAATCTTAACAGGCGGTGATGCCAACTTGTTTGCCAAATTTTTGGGACATTACCAGCCGCAGGTTGAACCTGATTTATTGCTAAAGGGTTTAAAACACTATGTTCAGCTCAGTTCCACTTTAAGCAGGCTTTGAAGCGTCTGTAATAATTGTGGAAACTCGGTATATCCATCCTCCTGACGGAAATGCCCAGCCTGTGCAACCTCAACCAGTTGGGCACCCAACAAGTGTGAAAATTTAAAGGTCAATGGTACAGGTACAACAGGATCGTTACTGGAAAAGAAAACCAGTCGGGTTTGTAAATGTGCCCTTAAAACATGACTCTCAAATTTCGAATGGTCCAAAAATGGGTCAAATTCAGGATGTTTGGAAATCGCCTCATTAAAGCCTGCAATAAAAATGCCAGCCTTAATGCTATGCTGCTTAAGTCGCTTTACCAAAAATTGCGCCACTGCCACACAAGACAATCCATGCGCAATGACGATACTCTGCTCATCCAAACCCTTGAGCTGCGCCTCCAAACAGGTTTGCCAGATTTCAGCGTCAGGATGACTTGCATCGGCTAAAAAAATACGCTCAGCAGCCACATTCAGATTTTTAAGTTGTTGTTCCAGCCAGCCATACCAATGCTGGTCTGGATCGGCATGTTCACAATGTATGATAAACACTTTATTTTTAGAAAAATGTGACATAATTAACAATTTTTCCCATATAAAACATATATTTAGCATCAATATTCTTATGTTTGGATTTTATTTAATGTTGATGTTTTGTATTAAATTTATACATTCATTGATTTAAACTAAAAAATAAAAAGGCGCATTAAGCGCCTTTTCAAAACTGGAAACGATTATTTCTTTGGCTCATTGTTGCCAAATAATGGTCCCATATTGCCACCACCAAACTGTTTCTGCATATTGCCCAGTGATTTCAACATTTTGCTCATACCTGATGGATTGGCAAACTTCTTCATCATTTTTGCCATTTGCGCCTGTTGCTTCATCAGTTTATTCACTTCGGCAACATCCATACCACAGCCTGCTGCAATACGCTTTTTACGGCTGGCATTGATCAGGTCTGGATTACGACGCTCTTTAACAGTCATGGACTGGATAATCGCTTCCATACGCTTGACCTGCTTTTCAGGGTTCGCCTGTGCAATCGCATCCTGGATACCAGAATTGCTCATACCTGGCAGCTTGTCCAGAAAGCCCATCATACCGCCCATCTTACTCATTTGCTCAAACTGCATCAGCATGTCTTCAAAATTGAAAGTTCCGCCTTTTTGCAGCTTTTTCGCCATTTTTTCGGCTTTTTCTTTGTCGATTTTGCGTTCAACTTCTTCGACCAAAGAAAGGACATCACCCATGCCCAAGATACGTTGTGCAACACGGTCTGGATGAAATGGCTCAAGTGCATCCAGTTTCTCACCAATCCCCAAAAACTTGATTGGCTTGCCTGTAATGGCACGCACAGACAATGCCGCACCACCTCGTGCATCACCATCTGTTTTGGTGAGGATCACACCCGTTAAAGCTAAAGCATCATTAAACGCTTTGGCTGTATTGGCGGCATCCTGACCTGTCATCGCATCGACAACAAACAGGGTCTCTGTTGGCTTAACCGCTGCGTGCAATTCCTTGATTTCATCCATCATGTCTTCATCGACATGCAGACGACCTGCGGTATCGACAATCAACACATCGGCAAACTGGATTTTGGCCTGTTCAATGGCACGATTCACAATATCAATTGGCTTCTCGGATGCCTGTGATGGGATAAAGCCCACACCCACTTCATTCGATACTGTTTCCAACTGCTTGATTGCCGCTGGACGATAAACGTCAGCAGAAACCGTCATGACTTTTTTCTTCTGACGTTCTTTTAAGAAGCGTGCCAGTTTTGCCGCAGTGGTGGTCTTACCTGCACCCTGCAAACCCGCAAGCAATACCACCACAGGCGGTTTTGCGCTTAAATCCAAAGTCTCGTTGGCCTCACCCATCATCTTGGTGAGTTCATCATAGACAATCTTGACAAATGCCTGACCTGGGGAAAGCTGAGTCATCACTTCCTGCCCAAGCGCCTCTTCCTTAACTTTCGCGATAAACTCACGCGTTACAGGTAACGCCACATCGGCTTCAAGAAGTGCCATACGTACTTCACGTAAGGTATCTTTAATATTGTCTTCGGTCAGTTGCCCTGAGCCAGTAACATTTCTTAAACTCTGTGTGAGTCGTTCTGTTAAGGTATCAAACATTGCGAAATCCGCTTAAAATGGCTAGTTGCAAAAAAATCTTTCTTAAAATAGAAAATTTATGCATAGAATGCTATAGGATACTGTAGTTCGAAGCGAATTTATATCTTATATGGTGAATATTATTCATCCTCCTAAAAAAGGTTTGACATGATCAGTCTCCCCTTGGTTTACACAATTTTGGCACTTGTTGCATATACCAGTTCCTTTTGGTATCTGTTTATACACCTAATGTCAAAACGTACCCCAAATCTCTGGTGCTATGGTCTTATTGTCAGCTTGGGAGTGGTCCTGCACGGCGCTGTACTGTATCGGGACATGATGACACCAATGGGCGTCAATTATGATGTATTCAACCTGATTTCCTTTACTTCGGGACTAATGCTGGCGCTCAGCCTAATCCTGAGCTTACTACGTCCAATCTTGCCATTAAACCTGATTGGCACGCCAGTTGCCGCAGTTGGCCTGATTCTGGGATATGCATTTAGTCAATCCAATCAGGTCATTGAACGACATTCCGTTGGTCTGGATTTACACATTATTTTATCCCTTTCTGCCTATGCTGTTTTGTTAATGGCAACCATTCAGGCGGTACTGCTTTGGTTTCAGGACAGGGAACTGAAAAAGAAACAAAAAAAACGCATTTGGGTCAACCTGTTACCTCCTTTTCAAATCATGGAGTCCCTCCTGTTCGACTTGATCATCACAGGTTTTGGTTTACTCACAGCAGCCTTGCTGTTTGGTTTCTTTACCATTGACAATTTCTTTGCCCAGCACCTTGCGCATAAAACTGCCTTTAGTATTGTGTCATGGTTCCTCTATGGAGCATTACTGATTGGACACTACAAATTTGGTTGGCGAGGACGCAAGGCGATTCGTTTTACCATTACAGGTTTTATATTGCTTGCGATTGGTTTTATAGGCAGCAAATTTGTTCTGGAAATGATTTTAGGCCGCTAAATTCAGGTATCCTAAAATACTGGACAGCCTATCTTAAAATGCGTATAACGCTGCTTTTGCTCTACTAGGTAATGATCGTGAAACTTATACTCGCCCCAATGGAAGGTCTGACTGATCCAATCATGCGTGATGTGCTCACCCATGTTGGCAGTTTTGATTGGTGCGTGACCGAGTTTATTCGTATTACCGAGAGCATTCTGCCAGACCATGTGTATTATGGCTTCTGCCCAGAATTAAAAACTGATGGCAAAACCGCAGCAGGCACACCTGTGCATGTACAGTTTCTTGGAAATAATCCAGAGATGTTGGCCGCCAATGCCGCGAAAGTTGTGGAACTGGGCGCACCTGCAATTGATCTCAATTTTGGCTGTCCTGCCAAAACGGTCAACCGTCATCGTGGTGGTTCCATCTTACTGGATGAGCCAGAAACAGTACACCAACTGGTAAAAGCTGTTCGTGATGCTGTTCCTGCACATATTCCCGTTTCAGCAAAAATGCGCCTTGGTTATTTAGACGAAAACCATACCCTTGATAATGCACATGCCATAGAAGATGCTGGCGCAAGCTGGCTAACAGTGCATGCACGAACCAAAGCCGATGGTTATACCCCGCCCGCCTACTGGGAAAAAATTCAGCCAATTACTGAAGCACTAAAAATCAATGTCATTGCCAATGGTGAAATCTGGAATAATGCAGATGCCAAAGCATGCTTGCAACAATCACATTGTCAAGATTTGATGATTGGTCGTGGAGCTGTGACTACACCAGATTTAACCTTATGTATCCGTCAGAATAAGGATCAAGCTGTTTTGTCATGGCGGGATTTAGTTGAGTTGCAACAACGCTTTTTAAGTGGTCAATTTAAGACCGAAATTGGAATGATTGGACGCTATAAACAATGGCTGGGTATGATGACCAAAGCATATCCAGAAGCACAAGCGCTTTGGAACCAGGTTAAAAAACTTAAACAAATGGATGAGATTTTACAATATTTAAAGAATTAGGCTTCTAGATCCAGCTCTTGTTGCTGCTTCTTCTCCCACCATGCCAACATATCTTCATTTTTAACCTGACGGTAAATATCCTCAACTGAAACAGTCAAACCAATCGAATGAAACGTAATATTATCACCTAAATAATAAACTGACTGTTGCCAAAGATTATCTTGATCTCGTGACCAAAATTCAATTTCAACAAAGTCCTGTTCAATCATGACATATTCTTTTAAAGTCGGAATCTGAAAATAAGCTAGGCGTTTGTCGGTCTTGTCACGCTGACGCGTTGATTTCGATAAAACTTCCATAATAATACTTGGTTTTTCAATAAAATAGTCGATATCTTCTTGGCTAAAATCCACCATGACATCTGGATAAAAGTATTTTTTATCAATTTTAACTTTCATGTCCGAAGCATAGGGTTGACATGGTTTTCCCAGTAAATGATTATAAAAGGTATTGGAAAGTGTCATCACAATCTGATTATGGTATTTATGCGCACCGACCATAGCATAGACTGCACCATTGATATATTCATGGCGAATATCCGACAACAATTCCCCCTCTAAATACTCCTGTTCAGAAATCACACCATATTTTTTTGCAAGTGACATGCTCATTTCCTATGAATCTGTACTGTGAAATAACATATAGCATTTTTTAGCCAAAAAAAAGCGACCGAAGCCGCTTTGGAAAACCAATATAACATTTGATGGTTATAGTCCACTCACTTTAACTTTTAGATCAGTAATTGAAGCGCCTTTTATTCCCCAGCTCCCCATAGAACCATTTTGTAATCCATTAAATGTATTGGAGTCTAAACTTCCTGTGGGAATCGTATCACCTAGCCACACATTATTTAAGGCAGCATTAAACTTTTCTGATTTACCTATATTCCCAAATACTAAACCATTCGTCTCAATTCCAGCGTAAAAACCTTTGAGAGAAAAGCCTGTTATATTAGTTGAATCAATGCCACCACTATCATCCGCAGTCATTTGCAACTTAAATTTAGCGCCAGTTGCTCCAGAAACTAAATTAAACGTACAACCATCAGGGTTAGCTGTCGTTGGCCCACAAATGGAATCAATAGCCCCACCAAATTTAATCATATGTCCTTGTGGAGCAGCTCCAAGCTGAATATTCATTGTTGGCTTATTTGCTGCTATAAACTTAATATCAATATTATCAGTTCGTAATAACTCTTTAATGTTATTCGATTTCAGTGTCGTGCCTGAACTAAAAATAGATTTTGGTTGATAATTATTGGTTAAAGGATCTAATGATGAAATTGCATTAAGATTGTCTGGTACCAAATAAATTGAAAATGGTTTTATACGCATTCCATTGACATTATTCCCAAAAGACAATGCAATATTTGCAAATGCACCATTCGCTCCCGTTCCTTTATCAGTATCAACTATTGCCCTAAACTGTAACGGCGTTGTTGTCACAGTACTGTCTGATGCAAATGTCTGCACAAAATCCACACCAATAGGTATTGTTGATGCACCTGGGTTTGCTGCAAAAACCAAAGCTGCTTTTGGCAATTTAGGAATATCACCCTGTTTTGCAAACCCATCGGTATCAATAATTGCAACCTGATTAAACTCAATCTTTGGAAGTTGTACACCGATATTTAAGCCATCCTGACCTGTAGCCACAGAAAGACTTTGATCATCTAAAGGCTGCATTGCCATCGTCAATGGGCTTAACAACAACAGTGATAAGCATCCTATTTTCTTGTTTTTTAGCATTGCCCTAATCCATAGACAAATGTTTAAAATATGTACGACAGCTTAACATAGTTTGAGCAAATCACAATGTAAAACCGATAATCGTTATTATATTTCTGACTTCTGTAATCTTACCAGAAGCCAGAACTACTTATTTCTTACTTTGTAGGTGGAATAAGGCTAATCGATTTACTTCTTACAATACCTTGACTATCTACAGAAACATAGGCATTGGTCGTTACAGTATCTTTCTTTAAAGTTCCCCATGAGTACTGTTTTACAGCATTGCCATTTACATCTTCCAATGCATAACTAAGCGAGGCCTCACAACCCATAGCTTGCTGATTCTGTGTATTTGTCCAGTTCTGACCAATCGCAATTTTGTCCAATCCCGCTTCTGTTGGAGTACAAGTTGAAAAAGGCTGAGTATAATTTGTATATTCTTTTCCTTGTAGTTTATCACCCGTAAAGCTAAATTTATGGACCACCCCACCAATTGGTACGTTACCATCCTCATCCAATAAAGAATTTTTCCAGCTATAAACTGATTGTAGTTCTGTTGCTTTATCAGAAGTTGCATAGAGCATCTGTAATGTTCCATCACCACATTCAAGGGCTGCTTTAGTTTGTTCATAAGTCATATTAGCAGTCAAAGCCTGCCATTTCTTAATATCTGGCATACATGCCGTTTTTTCATCTTTAAAGATAAACTGTTTATATTTTAGTAAATTATCTTCAAATCCTAGCACAGCTCGATCTTCGCTATGGCTATCCTGTTTCGCCCATCCTCTTACTTTAAAATAATCAGGCACACCATTACTATCTGTACTCTCTATTAATACTCCCTCACAACCCATTTCATTTTTAGCAGTTTCGTATGGATCAGCAATCTTTATTTTATCCCACTGGCTACGAGAAGGTTGGCAGGTTTCAACTGTTGGAGTTGCTTTAGTATAAATTTTTGCGACTAATTTGCTATTTGCATCAAACTCAATAGTCAGGCTGTCTTGATTTGTATTCACCCAAACATAATAGGATGAAATACGATTATTGCTACTACTTGAACTATAACTATATATTCCTGAGCAGCCAAGCTTACTTGAGACATCATTTAAGGTTTGCCCAATAAACAAACGATCTATAACTTCTTTTGCTGGTAAACAAGTTGTTGTTATATTTGATTTAGGTGGAAAAAATACTTTATTTATTAGTTTTCCATTTTGATTCTTTACCATAATTGTTGGTTCAAGTAGATTGTCTCCCCATAAATAAGTTGTTTGCTTGGTATCAGCACTTTCAAGTACAGCTGACTGAAAGCCATAACAATCTAAATTACTATTAGTTTGCGTTAAATTGTCATCTATTTGCAATTGTTTCCATTGTTCAAAACTCACCTGACAAGGTGCAGTCTTTGTAGGCGTTGGAGTCGGTGTAGGCGTTGGAGTCGGTGTAGGCGTTGGAGTCGGTGTAGGCGTTGGGGTCGGTGTAGGCGTTGGAGTCGGTGTAGGCGTTGGGGTCGGTGTTGCTGAAGAACCTCCTCCGCCACAACCAGCCAATGCCAACATGGTTGAAAACATAATAGTTTGATATGTTAACTTTTCGCTCACTGAATACATCCCTTATATCACCAGTATTTTTGACAATTTTAATCATTCTGAACCTATTTTAATTTTTTTTTTGTAAATATAAGGTATAATTTTATCAAATTTCAATATATTATATTATTTATCAAAAACATACATTAAAACCCATTCAACACTTTTAGTCTCTATTTAACATTTATTGAGTCATATAATATAGAGGATAAATGATCAGCAGAAATATAAGGTTAATCAGGCTTAAAAATTAATCACAAAAGAAAGTAATGCTAACGATATAGCATTGCTAGATTCAAGAATAGGACTCCATACAGTAAAAAAGCGATTTAAAAATCACTTTTTTACTGTAATTTTAATTTAGCAAAATTTTAAACCACCAAAACAGTTTGCCACAGGTTTTTGGTTACCATCAAGTAATAAGTTCTGTAGCACCATTATAGCGCGTGCATCATTTGCCAACTGAACATTACCGATTCCCTGATAGATAGGCGCACCAAATGCAGCACCTAAAGCAGTTCCAGGATCTAAAGCAATATTATTTTGCGATAAATAATTGGTAATAAATGTCGCTATCTGTGGGAGTACATCTTGCATTGGAATACCAGTGGTCGGATTTAACTCACCAAAATCCAGTGGGTCCTTAAATGACAACCACCAGCCTGGTTGAGCAATATCTCCCTGGTTCATTACCTCAGTTGGTACAGCAACATAGCTATCAGAACGTGGGGTTAATTTCTGCGATGTTAAATCATAAGTAAATGCACTCGCACTGCCTGGCCAACGTAGCGCTTCTTTTTGAAGAGATAAATATCCCCCACTGGTAATTGGTAAATTATGAATCAGGTTAAAATTTTGTTTAACTGTTACATTAGTTTTTAAATTGGTAATATAAGAACAGTTTGTTGTATTAATAGTTGCCGCACAACCTGCAGCAGTTGTCCCTTTTGCCCCCATAAAGAAAGTTGCAGAACCTGCAAGACCAACAATCGACTGATCCTGCGTCATTGCAAGTGCACCACTATTAGCCCCAATTGCAATTGTTGGGATTGGTACATCATTAACCACTAAATTTAGCTGTGACATACGATTTCCTGTGACAGCAGTTTGAGGGAAATTAAACTGTACAAATTGCGATGGAACATTAATTCCCCAGATTGCATTGCCATTATATTTGAATGCTGCATCCCTCAGGTCACTATCATTCTGCGGATTGACATAACCAGGCTGACCAGGGGTCATCTTATTGGGATTGGTTATAGAGACTCGACTAAAACCTAGAGCTGTAATCTTTGCATAAATAATCTGATCAGGTGTGGTTCCAAACATCGCAGGGTCAGTAAAAGCATTTACAGGTGTAGTTGCTACCTGAAGATAGCCACTAAATGAATTAATTCCACCACCTGTAGATTTATCTGTAGCTGGGTCTTTGTCATTTACAGTCCCTGCTGACATATGTCCTAATATATTCTCAGCACTTAAACGAAAGCCAACTACTTCACGGGTTGCTGCGCTGGTTGGATTTTTAACCGCAAACTCAATAAAGGGATTGGTCAACACAGCACTGGTGTTGGCACGTCCTTGCGACCAAGTTGGCGTACCCTGTATTGCAATAAGTCCATCCAGCTCTGTCTGCTGTGCCGTTGTACGGTTGGTGATCGCTTTTAATTGATCTATCCGTGCTTTGTTATTGATACTACCATCAGCAGGTCCACTCAAGGATAAATTTTCAATATCAATGTCACAATTATCAGATCCGTTTCTTCCCCCGCACCCCAATTGTAATCTACGGATATTGGCATTAAGTTCCATTTTGGCTTCTAAACCTAATTTGTAGTAACCGTAATTTAAATAATTATTTGTACTACCAGCACCCGTCCCATCACCTGTAGGAGCAGTATAAGCCATCGAAATTAAGGCTTGCCCTTGTGCTGCAGAAAGCTCCTCATCACTCATTGACACCAAACCGTTTGCCCATGCACCATTTGTTACTATAGCCAATAAACAAGATGCCAAAAGCGTTTTTTTCATTCCCTGTTTCATCACTTTTTTCCTCTTTATCTATTAATTACGTGGTTTTAACGCAAATTCTGAACTAATACGCCCACCTGTCATGACCATTTCACCCAAACGTTGTGCCCGATTATTATAAGTGTTAGCAGGATTCCAGCCCACTGGCGGGTCTACAGGTGGATAAAAGTTGATATCACGAACTTTTAGAACATTGGCTTCCCTATCTGAGGCAGACTGGTCAGAAGGATTAATATCAAAAGAGTAGTTAAACCCAACATTGTCCTTGTTTACCACAATCGCATTATTAAAGGCAATTAAACCTGATATTTTATCAAAACCAATAATTGACTCTTCAATCGGGTCGCTGAGTTGAATGGTACCATCAGTTAGTTTATAACGCCCAACGATAGAAAGTCGGTTACCATTTTGGTTTGAAATTTCGTTGTTAGGCACCAAACTAAAATTCATATCACCCAACATTTTGAGTTTCAAACCGAATAAAATATCATCTTTACTTTTAAGAGAGTTTTTGATGTTACTTGGAGCAGTGAGGGCTGTTCCTGTTAAACTTGGATTGACGTAACTTGGCAAATAGCCTGCTGCAATCTCAGCAGCCATGACCATTAACAAATTTTTTAGATCGACATTCACATTTCCATTTTCAAAACCCATGCTTCCATAGCCACGTAACAACATATCAATATTACGTAAACCTACATAGTAGTTTCGATCAGCATCGACCACCATAATTGAGGTGGTTTTTGTACCATCATCGTTACGACCCTGTACACTTAAACCAAGTGCCAATCCCAAACGGTCAACATTGGTTACAGTTGATGGGGTCACTACATTGGTTGTATTGTTTAAATTATAAACTTGACCTGTATATTTGGTTGAGTAGACCGCAATGTTACTGTTTAGGTTATAGAATGGTAGCCCCAAACCCCAAGCATTGTCTTCACCACTTCCTGGACCTGTCAAAGGAATTGCATTGGCAGCTGAAACTCCAGTACTTGAAGTAAAGCGACCGCGTTTTGAAACCGCCTGGAATTCTCCACCTCGAATGGCAACCACCAAACTATTTGGCGTTTGTCCTGCAGACGTGGTTGAGTCTGCTATTTGCTGCTTATAGTCATTTGCTGTGGTTAAAGTTCCACCAGTACCACCAAAACGCGCACTATTTAATACAGTATTAGTAGGTAATAACAAATGTCGGGTATTCGCCAATCCCAAATAAACATTACCGCTATCAAAATAGGCACGTTCCACTGAATTTGACATCAATGGACTTAATTTACTAAATTCAAAACCAAACGTGTTTGTACCTGCACCACCAATCTCTAGGGTTGTTGCTGAACCTGCTGATCCAAGTTGATTACCCAGCATAGCATCACCTTCATTGGTAAACTCACCACGCAAACGCACACCAATGCCTGTAGAACCTAGAATTGTGCCATTTGCACCTGTGGATACTGAGGGATCACCATTATCTGTAGTGGTTGCATAACCCAAGATATTCTTGGTTACATCCTGACCTGTTGCATTAATACCACGAATTTGTAGAAAGCTGTTGACCATACGACCACTTGCCCCAACACGAATCAATCCCTTAGCTGCCTCTGTTTCATTTGTTCCTGCAGTTAAAGCATAGACTGGACTGGTTGAGTCAACATAAGCATTTTTTTTGGTCATCAACTCTATATTCAATCCTGAACTTGTTGCTACGCCATAAGTAGGTGAACTCGTATCAGTGTCCTTATAGGTTGCGTTTACACTACTGGCAACAGTTTGGTTAGGGATAGGCACACGCTTAAAATCAATGTAACCATAAACATCTGTTGGTACTTGCGTCTTACTGGCAGCAGATGAAGCAGAAACCTTATTGGTTTGTAATATTAAACCTTTGGTCGGGTCAACATACATCACCCCCTTACCCAAGAAATTAAAGTTAAAATTTCTTAAAATAAGTTGGTTAAAGTAATTGGCTGTACCACTATTCAAACCAAAATACATATTAATATTTTTTAGGCCCAGCTCTAAGTCTGATTGAGAATCTGGATCAAACAGTCCATTTTTAGTCTGGAAACGTATATTCAGAATATCATCCGTTTGAATAGCGACATTACCAATCAAAGGATCACAATTACCTGTCGTTTGGTTACAAACACGAAAACCTTGAACAGAGATTGTAGATGGTTTGGTTAAAACTTCAAGATCCAAACCAGCCTTGGAATTTACTCCTGTTCCCGTTGTACCTGTATGAATTTTATAATTGGTGCCTAATTGGTAATTGCCACTTTGGTAGTTGTTATTTTTACGTATTTTTACACCATTTGCGGTAGCATTTAAGATATTTTCCCCAGTTGGTGTTCCCGTCTTGTCCTGCCAATATAACTGATCAAAGTCCATTTGCTTATATTCAGTTTGCACATAAAGACCATCCTGAGCATTTACCTGACTCAAGTCATTATCTTTTAGTTCCTGCAAAGCATACACACTTTGTGAAAGAAGAATACTACTTGCCAATGCGGTTAAAACAAAATGGCGAGTATTGATTGCTTTCCTTTTCATCGGTTACTTTCCTTATTTTTGTTTTAACAACGTGAGTGACTATCACCACAAGAAAATATCTTGATATTTCCAGTCAATGACAAATTACCTGTCATTTTCATCCCCATAAAACCTTTTTCTTTATTGGCATCAAACCCTGTTCCACCATACAATGTTGCAGGAGTTAAATAACCTGGTACATTACCAGACCCTTCTGCCGCTACAGTATCTGTTTCAATTGATAATGATTCAAAACCTACATTTTTAAGTTGAATGGGACGATTTGGGTCAAAAGATAATTTAATGGCTGCATGCTGTGTAGAGGCATAGGTAATATCTTCACCATCCAGTCCAATATAGGGAATATTCATGGTTCCCTGAATTCCCTTAAAAACCAGCCATTGTTTTCGCCCCGTAATTGATGGCGTAATTACTCCTGTCGTGGCATTTACTGTATCCTGAGTACCATCGTGGTAACGGTTGTTTAAAGAAATACCTAAACGGCAAAATCTTAAATCTCCACATACAGCAGCACTAGTATCCAATACGCCTGCACTGGTATGGTTTAAGTTAATTTTTAAAGACAAGTCCGCACCTGCCTGTCCCGTCACTTGCTCCAAGTCAATATCATTTAAATTTTCCATCGCTATCGCAAACGGCGATAATCCTAAACATCCAATTATCAGACACCATGTACTCAAGGTTTTATTATAATCTTTCATATTCTTCATCCCTTAAAGTCCAGTGGTTGAAAATTTAAAATGCTGAATGAGTAAACCATCAATAACAGCTGAACCAAAGTTATTGGAAACTGTCGCTCCAGGAGGACTCATACTATTAATCTTACCAGCCATATCTGATGGCATAGTCGTCTGTATTCCCAATATTTGATTATTAGTGTTTTGTCGCCACGTTGTTTCATAAGGATCAGGACGGTTTAATGATGGATGAGCTTGTCCTGTAATTGCAGCTTTCGGTGCTACCGCAGTCCAGTTCGTTGGCCAAGCACTCCAAGAACCACATATATCAAATAATCCACAAGTTCCTGTTCTACTTCTTTGCCAAACCTGAGTAAAATCTTCTTGTTTACTACTGGATAAATTAGTGCCTGTTTTTAACTCCCCAATAGATACACCATAAGCCTCCACCCCCTGATAAGCCTCTAAATAGTTTAGATTATTTAATGTTGTTGTACCTATTGTTTTAGTATCTGCACGAACTGTTGATCCAATTGTGATACTACTATGGGTCGCAGTATTACCTTGATAGCCACCGCTTGCTGTACCGCACTGATAAATGTTGCAGGTTGAACCCGAGTAGGTAGTGGTCGTATCTGCACTTTTAGCAACCAGCACCTTACCACTACTATCCTTAATATCAGTTAATGGATCAATTGTTAAATAACGCGTATAAATCCGACGATATACTTCTGGCACATTTGGTACACGAGCCAACTCAATGGAAAAGTTATTTCCATCGGTACTGAACATCAGCGGTTGATAAAAATTACCCAAGACTAGATTAATATTTGGGTCATATAAGAAGATTCCATCTGCCCGATCATTGGGTGCAGTATAATTATTGGCAGAAAAATTGGGTACAGTTCCACCTAGCGCTGGTGTACTGTTGTCATAACTCCCACCAACCAACTCCTGTGTGCTAATACGAATCACACTTTTTGTTTTAGGTGGTGTCCATGTGTTATTACCATATGCCTTGAAGCGGCGAGTAGTAAAACCATTTTGATTATAACATTGACCTACCTGAACACTACTACTTGCATTACTTGCTGTATTTGGCTTAGGACTACCACACATCCCGCCATTAGGAAATGAACCAGATACCGTTGCATTGGTTGGTGGATCATAAGAAGTTCGTAAATCAGTTTGATTATTCGCAGCATTGGCATTTGCCACTGTCATGTTACCGCCAGTCACTGTTTGTAAAACAGCGCCTTCTGAAAAACGACCTTTAATATTTGTAACTGGATCTACATATGTCGGATCATAAACTATAGATCTAATTTCTCGAGTGACTGTTTGTGCAGACACTACTCCTCGTCTTTCTGCTGTATCAGTTGGCACGCTATTTAAACGTAATAATCCAGCCATACCAAACGTTTTATTATAAGAGGTATTTAAACCAGAGTTAAAAGTATATGCTTGATCAATATACAATCTATTCGTCGTGGTATTAGGTGCAATATTATAATTAAAGGCAGGGTTTGGTACTTGTAGCGTCGCATTATATGTTGGCCCATTTGCTGCAACACCACCTAAAGTCTGAAATATTTTTACATTTGAACCATTAATGCTGAAACCATCCCATACAAATCCTAAACGCAAACGATTTTTCAGTTCATTGGTATTATATGTACCACTGTCTGCCAGAGTTTTATCGCGCATAAACGCATCTGCCCAGAATCCCAACTTGAGATTATAGTCAGCATCGGTAGAGGCAATAGTTCCAGTCTTGTAAAGAGGAGCTTCCAAAGTTAAATAAGTTACACCATTAATTGCACCAGTAAAATCTGGCACATCTGGGTTAGTAAGCGTTTTAATGACCCAAGGGTTATCAAATGTTCCCCAGGAAGTAATTTTTTGACCAAAATCAGCCGCTCCAGTCCCGATTGCCCCAAAAGGGACTCCCCAATCTGTTGAGGTTCGACCAGTACTCGTATCAGCATAGCCTCTTTTAGATTGGGCTAGAGAAAGTCCATACAAATAAACATCAGATTTTTGATAACCTTTGCTTTCTTGAGTGGTAGATAAAGGTCCTACAGGAATCAAACGAATATAGCCCGTACCATATGTACCCTGTCCGCTATTGGCTGTATCTGCACCATTTAAACGGAATGAAAAATCTTGCGGTAAAAGTGCAATCCCTTCACCAGTTGTCTCACTCAAGCTATCATCAGAAATTTCTTGCAACGCAAAAGCAGACTGGCTTAAACATAAACCAATCAGGCTTGCTAAAACAGTTTTTTGAAATGATACCGTATGAAGTGTAGTCATCTTGACCTTCCTGTTACACGATGCTCTGCACCAGCGTTATTTTTCTTAAATCCCTTTTGAATGATTTCATCTACCCTCAAAGTTAGAGTTAAAGATGTGCCTCCTAGCATCACTCAAATATAGACAAATTTTGCCTATGCAATCTCATTTTTCATTATGCCCAATATTTACACAAATGCAAAACAAACTGGTTAAATGTTACATTTTTCCGATAAGTGAGAAGTCAAAACCGCCACCCTGCTTGTAGCAATAGCCTTGGATTTCGGTCTGTATCACTCTTAGCTGCTGAGGTATCCCGCCATGCCACAGTCGCATTATAGTCAAAACCCTGATAGCCTCCTCCAAAACCAATGCCTGTACTACCTAAATAGCGACTATTTTTCTCAGCCAGATATACATCTTTATTCTGTTGTATTTTTCCACTGTCCTGAAATAAATATGCACTTATCAACGGGCTGAGTTGGTAATAGAGGTTAACTGTTGCTCCCCAACCCTGATCCCCCAGTCCCTCTGCTGTAGGGTACGCACGCATTTGATGAAATGAAAACTTCTCGGCTGAATCCAGGTTTTTGGAGGCGAGCTGCCCATAAAGCTCTCCCGTCAACCAGCTTGATGCTGTTAACCTCTGCTGTCTGGAAAGTTTAAGCTCATATTTGTTAAAACTTCCATACGTCTTTGCTGACATACGGTCTATATTGAATGCCGATGGGCTCTGTATATCAAGATTTCCAACTGTTGTGATAAATTCCAGTTGATTCACTCCGCCTGTTATAGCACCTATTCCCCATTCATCCGTACGGCTAAAATTCAGGGCAACACGGCCTGCATCCACCCGCTTTGATGTTTGGGTATCTGTCGCTGCAATCTCATCAAACAGCTTTCTTTTTTCTAGTAATAGTTTCACACGGCTTTGTTGCATAAAGCTATTCTTGAAGGCTTCTTCAGCAATATAATTTCCAGATGAAGAAGCGTGCACCTAAAATCTACCGTACAACCAATTGGTCCTCGTATAACCAAGCTTTAATCAAGCGAGGAAATATTTCAATCTGGTTTGATCCTAAGACCCAATGGTATGCACAGCCACAAGGCAAGCACGGACGAAATCAAACTTATTCAGATACAGCGATTCAATGCTGTTTAATGATCAAATCTCTATTCCGTCTTTCTTTACGTATGGTCACTGGCTTTGCTCAAAGCTTGATTAAACTCTGTGGCTTGAATTGGACAGCACCAGATTACTCCACCCTCTGTAGACGACAAAAGCATATTGATATTGCGATAAGCTATCAGAAAAGTCCTGATGGGTTACACCTACTCGTCGACTCTACGGGGTTAAAATTTTTAGGTGAAGGCGAATGGAAGTGTAAGAAACATCAGCCCGAATATCGTCGCCAATGGCGTAAACTGCATATTGGTATAGATGCCGAAACACTGCAAATACGTGCCGTTCAGCTTACGACAAATAATATCAGTGATTCACAAGTTCTTGGAGATTTACTTAATCAAATCCCATTGGATGAGCAGATTGATTCAGTCTATACAGACGGGGCTTATGACACAAAACAATGCCGTCAGGTCATTGCAGATCGGCAAGCCTATGCTGTCATTCCGCCGAGAAAGAATGCGAAGCCTTGGAAAGATACAAAGACCCATTCGCTACAAAGAAATGAACTACTTCGGACAGTTAAGCATTTAGGTAGGGCGATATGGAAAAAATGGTGTGGCTATCATCGGAGAAGTTTGGTTGAAACCAAGATGCATTGCATTAAGTTATTGGGCGATAAACTCCGTTCTAGAAATTTTGACAGTCAAGTCAACGAGATTCATGCACGTGTGGCAGTCTTAAATAAATTTAATGAATTAGGCCGACCTCACACCCGAGTTGTCACTTAAATTTGAGGCGCCTAGCAGAACTTTGCCTTAAAATGCTTTATGCAACAAAGCCATTTTCACAACAAATAATCAGAAGATTATTATAAGTATTTTTCTACTTTATCTTTCACTATAGCAATCGACAAATACATTAATATTTTTATTATCCTTATAATCTATAAAGATTATCCATATTTCATTTATTATTTTAACCATTGTTATTAACTTACCAATGGTTAAAATAATTTTTTATCTTATATGACAGTAATTTATGTCTTCGGCAAAGTTACCCCTGTTTGCCCCTGATACTTGCCGCCACGGTCTTTATAAGAAGTTTCACACACTTCATCACTTTCAAAAAACAGCATTTGTGCTACTCCCTCACCTGCATAGATACGTGCTGGCAGGTTGGTTGTATTTGAAAATTCAAGTGTCACATGACCTTCCCACTCTGGTTCTAGCGGTGTTACATTTACAATGATACCGCAACGTGCATAAGTCGATTTACCAAGACACACAGTCAACACATTACGTGGTATACGAAAATATTCAATGGTACGTGCAAGTGCAAAGGAGTTTGGTGGAATAATGCAGACATCAGATTCAATATCAATAAAGCTTCTGTCATCAAAGTTTTTTGGATCGACAATGGCAGAGTGGACATTGGTAAATACCTTAAACTCTCTCGCGCAACGGACATCGTAGCCATAGCTGGATACCCCATAGGAAATCAGTTTTTCTCCGTTTGCATCGAAACGAACTTGATTTTCTGCATAAGGTTCAATCATGCCGTGTTTTTCGCTCATTTCACGAAT
This sequence comes from Acinetobacter sp. GD03645, assembly GCF_029845285.1. NCBI lineage: Bacteria > Pseudomonadati > Pseudomonadota > Gammaproteobacteria > Moraxellales > Moraxellaceae > Acinetobacter > Acinetobacter sp. GD03645. The sequence continues at coordinate 77,718 of NZ_JAOCLL010000008.1, forward strand.
CCAACGATCAGATTTTATTGCCATGACTTTTTATCCAAAGACGAAGTGAATGATTGGCAGGTACTTTAACGTAAAATAACATCAATGGAAATAACAGCTCTATTCTGGGATCATTGATAGAGCCTGGAATATTATAAATTGATCAGTGCTGAGTAGCTAATTGGAATTGAGAAGCTAACCAAAACAACTGATGCAGTACGTTGTAATTTGGATTGCGACAACCATTTTACTTTATTGGTGGCGAGCGCTGCACCAACAGAAATCCAGAACAATGCAATTGGAAGAATCAGTGCAACAAATGTACTCATATGCGCCATGTAGATTTGCTGACTGTTCCACGCCACTGCTGGAAAAATAGCTGAGGCAAATAATAACGCTTTAGGGTTGAGTAAAGTCGCACACAATAACTCACGCGGGCGAATGGTCGGCTGGTTTAAGGCCACTTCCTGATCGGCAGTACGCCATAATTTTACAGCCAGAAAAACAATATAGCCTGCGCTCAATAATTTAAGAAAAGTGGGTAATAAAGGTACTGTAGCGGAAACTTTACCGATCAGCATTCCCCATGCACTGATTGCAATGATATAGCCAGTCGCCTCTGCTGGAATGAGTAATAATGATTTACGCAACCCCACCTGAATACCTGAAGATGCAAGCAGGGTGTTGGTTGGACCAGGAGTAAGCAAAATGGTTATGACTAAACCAATAAAAAACCATGAAATCATTGAATGACCTCACTAAAAGATGTTTTTACATTAATCCAATTACTTATCCATAGCAAAATTTTAACTGTAAGCACTTATGACGGCAGATTATTTAAATAAATGTTTTATCTACATTTTTACAATTTCAAGTCCTCTTTACTCTAAAGTCACTGCATAAAAACTGGTAATTTTAAATACAGTAAATGTAACGTATTGGTTAAATAATGTTTGTAAAATAGCCCAAGTTTGAAGTCATTTTAAGTTTTTACTAAGTAAATGGTGCTATTTTATAGGTATACCAACTTCTTTTCCTGATATGTACCCCTCAATTTATGCCTAAGCAATTCTTTCATAAATGGCTACCCTCTTCGGAAAAGGTCGCGAATTTAAAGTTTATGAGGATTTTTGGTCAACGTACCTTAAATCCATTGCTTTGGTATGTAAACCGTCGCTCAATTGCCAAGGCGATGTTTATTGGAACATTTTGGGGTATTTTACCTGTCCCTTTTCATAGCGTATTTATTATTTTGACCATTTTATGGCTGGAAGTGAACCTGCCAATTGGGCTATGTATGGCATGGCTGACCAATCCTTTTACAGTGGTGCCAATTTTATATTTAGGCTTCTGGTTCGGCACTAAAATCTATCATGTGAATATGATTAATAAAGATATGCTGCTTGGGGTTCTGCACCAAATCATGAATTGGCTAAAGAACTTTGGTCATGGTCATATTGATTTTAGCTTAGCCAAGATTCTTGTTTCTGGACTGGTCATAGAAGCGATCCTGTTTGCCATTTTATTTTATTTCACAACACATTTGCTATGGCGTTGGAGTGTGATTTATTCATGGAATAAAAGAAAGAATGCTCAAGTCATAAATAATCAGATAAAAAAAGACCTCTAAATTTAGAGGTCTTTTACTTTAGAAAATTCGTTTGTCATCTCTTTGGCGTTTAGGCAACTTTTCCATTTGTTGTATTACAGCCTGGGCAATATTGATATAGCTTTCCCCTGCGCTATCCTGTGCAATCACGCTCGGTTTACCATTATCCGCATGCTCACGAATTTTAGCATCTAAAGGCAAGCGTCCAAGCAATGGAATATGGTATTGCCCAGATAACTGATCGCCGCCGCCTTTACCAAAAATCTGCTCTTCATGACCACAGTTAGAGCAGATATGGGTGGACATATTTTCAATCACGCCCAATACAGGGATGTTCACTTTATTAAATAATTCAATGCCTTTTACCGCATCCATGAGTGCAACATTTTGCGGTGTGGTCACAATGACGGCACCCGTGACTGGGATACGCTGTGCCAAAGTAAGTTGAATGTCTCCAGTGCCTGGTGGCATATCAATCACCAACACATCCAGATCAGGCCACAAGGTTTGATTAAACAATTGCATGAGTGCGCCTGTTGCTTTCGGTCCTCGCCAAGCCACTGGGGTATTGTTTGCACCAATCAGATGTCCAATTGACAGTACTGCCATGCCGTAGGCATCAAGGGGAACAAAGTGCTCATTTTCAATCAGGGGTGTTCTACCCGCATTACCCAGCATGGTTGGAATACTTGGGCCATAAATATCCGCATCCAAGACCCCAACTTTTAAGCCCAATTGCTGCAAGGCAAGTGCAAGGTTGACTGTTGTTGTTGATTTACCGACCCCACCTTTACCCGACGATACCAGAATCACATTCTGGATACGTGGATGGGCTGCCACATCACGTTGCTGCGGCGCAGCTTTTTGAATTGGTGGATTATTGGGATCAGTTTCAGCTTTAGGTGAGGCATCCATGACTGGCGGCAAATTGCTATTTTCCGCTTTAGGCTTGGATGAACAGCTATGCCCAGCTTCGCCATGGGCCGCATGTTTTTGCTGGATGATATGAAGATTGAGTTCCTGAATCCCACACTTTTCCAAGGCTTCGGCAAGCTCATCATGGATCTGTTGTAGATGGTCTTTTTCTTGCGGAAAGGTATTGATGGTCAGTTGTAAAATACGACCTTGTACATTCACCTGACTAATACGGTCTTTTAAGCGATTCTCTGAATATGGCAGGGTATAGTTTTGTAGAACAGTTTGAATGTCATCTTCCTTGACTTCTTGCGCAGGTGAAAAAACAGATTTTAAGGAAGAAAGCCACGACATTTTGTTTACTCCAAAAACAGATCAACATATCACTGAGTTTGGTTAGTTTAGCAGTATTGCAGAATAGACGCTCACATCGACGAAGATAATTGCTCATTTTTTATAGCGTATTTTCTTCACTCAATATGAACGTCCATGATTTAGAACTTTAGCGACGATTAACCTTTGAGTTTATTTACAGCATCGGTTGCAGCTTTCTTTAAATCATCCAGCTTATTGCTCGCCTGGGCTTTCAGGTCATCAAGTTTTGCAGCAGCCTCATCTTTTAACTCAGCGGCTTTTGCCTTTGCATCATCAAGTTTATGACTTGCCTCTTCTTTAAAGTGCTCAAACTTCTCTTTCGCCGCATGTTGCGTATCAGCCAGTTTATCTTTCAGTTCATCAGCCTTGCTTGATAAAGCGGCCTTACTTTCATCATATTGCTCACTTGCATTACTTTTTAAGTCATCCAGCGCTTGTTCACCTTTTTGTTTCAATTCACTCGCTTTGTCTTTTGCCTGCTGCAAGTCAGTTTTGGTTTGCTCAAGGTCTTTTGATGCAAAGTTTTTAACATCTTCGACAGTTTCCTGACCTTTTTGTTTAATGTCTTTGCCCACCTCACTGGCTTTATCTTTTGCCTGCTGAAAGTCTGCCTTGGTCTGTGCCAAGTCTTTCGCGGCAAAATCTTTTAACTGATCAATTTTGTCATTACTCATGGTGTTATTCCTCTTGTTATGTCGTGAAAGCTACAATTGTTTTCTACCTATATTTATACAAGGTTCTGCCAAAGCTTGGCGGAATTGCTGCAAATTGAAACAATTGGGATACAGTAAGATTCAAATCATTGCTGATTGATAACTTTTTGAATTTTTGGATATAAAAATCCTATCAATGAATCATGTCAGTTTTGACTTTGAAACTCTTTTTTAGAGATTTCATATAAAACATGCCAACTTAATGGGTGATCTGGCTTCAGTGCTGGATGCTGAAATTCCGTGATTTTTCTCATTTTTAGTTTTCTCATTACAGCTTGTGATTTTTCATTTTCCACCGTGGTGAAAGACACCACCTTATCTAGTTGCAACTGATCAAACGCAAAAGCCAATACAGCATTTGCGGCTTCCGTTGCATAGCCTTTCCCCCAATAGGGTTCATTCAAACGCCACCCAACCTCAACACAGGGTGAAAATGAAAATTGTGCTGGCTGTGAATGTAACCCCACAAATCCAATAAACTGATGGTTCTCCTTTAATTCAACCGCCCAGAAGCCCCAGCCCTGTTGCTCAATAAGAGCCTTTATTCTATCAATGAAAGCGCTGCTTTCAGATGGGTTGAGCAATTTTGGGAAATAGGCCATGACCTGAGGATTGGTACTCATCTCGGCAAAATGCGGATAATCTTTAGCCAACCATTGTCGTAAAATCAGTCTTGGGGTTTCGATCATTTTTAGAACCATTGGGTCGATATTAAAAAAAGTATAAATAATATGGGGAATAAGTTCAGATATACTTCCGCTCTCTCTGAACCGCACTGTATTGTAAAAATAGCATCTATGAATGAACATGAACTTTTAGAAATTCAACATGAACTTCAGGCACAAGAAAAACGTTTGAACTATATCCTTTCGAGTAAAAGAAGAATCCAGAACATGATTGATTCTTTTGAACAGGATTTAGCTAAACAATTACTTCCTGTCATTCATAATGAAAGCAATGATCAGGCTTCAATTGAAAGCAGTCTGGCTTTGTTGGCATGCTGGAAATTTTCTAAGGTAGAGTTTCCAAAAACAATACATTGGTGTAGTGAACTCAGTATCAGTAACCTAACTATAAAAGATGAATTTACTGTTGCGGTTAAAGCTCAGGCTTGGTTAGGTATTTTGGGAAGTGATGAGCTTTGGCAAACTCCACTGTATGTCGAGATTACAGTTGATCCAAAAGTGAAAGGTCTAAAAAACTATCACATTCACTTCCTATCTAAAGGAAAGATCATTTCATTGAGAAAAAATTCAAAGCAAAGCGTAACGGTTAAACAAATGCAGAGTATGTAATCTTTCGGGATACATACTTTTTACCACTTATACATCCCTTACAAGTCATAAACTATTAAATAAAAAGATTTATTTAATCTTTTCTCTTTAACTCAGGATCTAAATTTTCATTAATCATCTTCAACAAAATTATATTAGAAAAAATTACGCAAAGACTTGCATTATCAATATGTTTAATCAAATCAGAATCTATAAATTTCCTTTTTGCAGCATCATGTATAAGCTCATGACGCAAGTTAAATAAATATTTCAAAGATTGAAGATATTTATCCTCATACGTAGCTATTTTCTTAGGCGTATCCTTAAATCTAAATTTCATGCCATTTAAAGAACTCCAAAAACCCTTTTTTAAAAATTTAGAAAACACTCGTTCAATACTTTCAGTGTTTTGAAAAGAAAGACCATTGGTTACCAATTCACATGGATGAATCATATTGACATGTAAATCAATCAGGTCATTAATATCATATTTATTTTGATGAATATGTTTCAAAGGCTCTTTTATAAATTCTGGATTACATAATTTAAAAATAGTGTCCACTATATCTTTATAATAGACTTCTACTGCACTTATAAACGATATAACAATAGATCTCTCAATCAAATGACTGAATTCACTTTGATAATTATTTTCCAACAATTGATTACTAGCTGTAGAACACTCTATACCAATGTTACAGAAATTTTTTATAGGTTCTGCACCTCGCTCAAATCTATTACTTCTATATTGCTTTATTTCTTGTATACGCATAGGAACTATCTGAAATATTAACTTCCCATAATTGTATCTAAGAGTCTTATAGATTTGAAAAGATTTCACCGATTCCTTTGTGCAAGTCGCTCTTAAGTCATGTAAAATCATCCACCTTGTAAATACGAATGAGAGAACAATATCCGTGCGTAAAATTTTAGTCACCAATGCCCTCCCTTATGCCAATGGTCCAATCCATATGGGACACTTACTCGGTTATATCCAGGCAGATATTTGGGTTCGTGCAATGCGTGCAATGGGTCATGACGTGACTTACGTATGTGCGGATGATGCTCACGGTACAGCGATCATGCTGCGTGCTGAAGCCAATGGCATCAGTCCAGAAGCGCAAATTGCCAATGTTCAGAAAGAGCATATTCGTGATTTTGATGGATTTGGTGTGCATTTCGATCACTATGATTCAACCAATAGTAATGAAAACAAGGCTCGTTCAGAAGAAATTTATATTAAGAACCGTGAAGCAGGCAATATTGCAATTCGTCCTGTCACACAGTTGTTTGACCCTGAAAAAGGCATGTTCCTGTCTGACCGTTTTATTAAAGGGACTTGCCCAAAATGTAAATCTGAAGATCAGTACGGCGATGCTTGCGAAGTCTGCGGTACAACATATAACGCAACAGAATTACTTGATCCACGCTCAACTTTGAGTGGTGCAACGCCTGTAGAAAAATCATCAGATCACTACTTCTTTAAGCTTCCTAATTTTGCTGAATATTTGCAAAAATGGACGCGTGATCAAGGTCGTTTACCTGTTTCGATTGCCAATAAGCTGGATGAATGGTTCGATGCTGGTTTATCTGATTGGGATATTTCCCGTGATGCACCTTATTTTGGTTTTGAGATTCCAGATGCACCAAATAAATATTTTTATGTTTGGGTCGATGCACCGATTGGTTATATGTCGAGTTTTGAAAACTATATCAAAACCAAACGTCCAGATTTAAGTTTTGATGATTTCTGGAAAAAAGATTCTCAAAATGAAGTCTACCATTTCATTGGTAAAGACATTGTTTATTTCCATGCGCTGTTTTGGCCTGCCATGCTTGAGGGTGCAAACTACCGCACACCATCAGGTTTATTCGTAAATGGTTTCCTGACTGTGAATGGTCAGAAGATGTCAAAGTCTCGTGGCACATTCATTAAAGCTGAGACCTATTTACAGCATTTGAATCCTGAATATTTACGCTATTACTTTGCCTCCAAGCTTTCTGACAAAGTTGAAGATTCAGACTTAAATCTGGATGACTTTGTACAAAAGGTAAATTCAGACCTTGTCGGTAAAGTGGTGAATATTGCCAGCCGTTGTGCGAAATTCATTAACAGCAATTTCAACAATACTTTATCCAGTACCTGTGCTGAACCTGAGCTGGTTCAAAGCTTTATTGATGCGGGTGATTCAATTGCCAAGGCATACGAGGCACGCGAGTTTTCTGCGGCAATTCGTGAAATCATGGCCTTGGCAGACCGTGCCAACCAGTATATTGATGAGAAAAAACCGTGGGCACTTGCCAAGCAAGAGGGTCAGGAGCAACAGGTACATGATGTTTGTTCGGTGGGGATCAACCTGTTCCGTCAGCTTGCGGTTTACCTGTCACCTGTATTGCCAACGCTTGCTGCACAGGTTCAGGCATTCTTACAGCTTGCAAGCTTTGACTTCGAATCTCGCAAGCAGATTTTAGTGGCTCACGAAATTGCACAGTTCCAGCCATTAATGCAGCGTGTTGACCCAAAAGCGGTTACGGCAATGGTGGATGCATCTAAAGATTCTTTGGCTGCTGCGGTAGAAGTGCCAAAAGCTGAGAAGAAAAAAGAGAAAAAGGCTGAACAGAAAGTTGAGGCTCCTACTACAGCGGATGATGCCAACATTATAAAAATTGATGATTTCCTGAAAGTTGACCTGCGTGTTGCCCAAGTGCTTGAAGCGACTATAGTTGAGGGTTCGGACAAACTGCTGCAATTGACTTTGGATATAGGCGAAGCAGAACCACGTAATGTGTTCAGTGGAATTCGTGGTTCATATGCACCAGAAGACTTAAAAGGTAAACTCGTTGTAATGGTGGCCAACCTTGCACCGCGTAAAATGCGTTTTGGCATCTCAAATGGAATGGTGCTTGCTGCTGGAAATGGTGAGGGTATCTTTATCATTTCACCAGACAGTGGCGCGAAAGCTGGCGATAAGGTGTCTTAAGCCATTATTTCCTTTCATCTCAAAAAGACTCGTTTATGAGTCTTTTTTATTGATTTTTTTAAATAAATACATAAGATGCATACGCTTTTATTTTTTAATTTATAAGGGGTTTTTTATGAAAAAGTTTTTAGCGCTTGTAACTGTAGCCGCAATGTTATTTTCAACAGGATGTGCAGTTCGTATTGCTGATATGACTGTTGCATCCACCAAGAATTATAATATTAATTCCAACCAGTTTATTAAAGGACAACGTGTCATCGGCGAAGACAAAGTACCTGTAATCCTGTTTCCTCTTGGTATACCGAACTTTAAAACTGCGATAGATCGTGCGATTGAAAAAAATCCTTGTTCTGTTGCATTATCTGATGTGGTGATTACCCAGTTAAATCAGGCTTTTCTGGTCGGTCAGGTTGGCTATCGAGTAGAGGGAACTCAAATTATTGATTTGTCTCAACCCAACTGCAAAAAGTAAATTTAGAATAAGTGATTGAAGAGTGTTAACCCACTCTTCAATTGATTCCTATCATTTAGCAAGCACCATCCACAATACCTCACTAGTAAAAGAACCATCTACCTGAATCTGATAATATTGCTGCGTTTGATCGGATGCTTTTCGCTGTAAATAGCGTATGGTTTCAACCGCATGTTCAGGTGTCTGCATCCGCTGCGTCCAGCTTTGAAACTCTAAATCCAGACTTTGCTTTTCAACAGTTTCAACTTTAAACCCTGCATATTCAGCAAAGTGCATCCATTCCTGCAAACTATAATTTCGTACATGGCTTGGATCACGGATGGTTTCTATGGTCTGGAAAAATGTATCCATGACAGGATTTGCATTTCCTAAAATATCGACAATCACAAGCTTGCCATTCTTAGCCAAAACTCGATATATTTCGCCCATTGCCTGCATCACATTCTGCCAATGATGCGCTGAATAACGTGTGATCACACAGTCAAAACTCTGATCTGCAAACGATAAGGATTCCGCAGCACCTTGCTGACCAATCACATTATGAAAGCCTCTTTCCCTGCTTTGTTGAGCAACCAACTCCACCATAGACGGCGTTAGGTCATAAGCCACAACCTCATCCACACATGGGGCGATCTGGTAAGTGACATGCCCGCCACCACAACCCAAATCCAACACCCTTTTAAATTGATGCGCTTGAATCAACTTTCGCATTTTTTGAAATTCAATCCCCTGCGCATGGACTGCACTGTTTAAATAAGCTTGAGATTTATCCTGATATTGCTGCTGGTTCACTTGATGCTGGGTGGTCATGTTCTTATCCTTGCGATGTTTGGTTATATTTAAAATAGCCAACCCAAATCAAAAATAAAAATGATCAATTTTAATAAAATAAATAAAAATAAGTTATCAGTTAAAATCCAATTAAACTGGCTGCCACATTGATCGCAACTGCCAAAATCACCGTATTAAACATAAAAGCCAAGACACAGTGAAAAATATTTAGATGCCTGACCTCAGAAGTGGTAATGGACACATCCGCTGTTTGTGCTGAAGTACCAATGATATAGCTGAAATAAATAAAATCGAGATAATCAGGCTGATCTGTTTTGGGGAAATCCAGTCCAGCATCCTCATGGCGACTTTTGGCAAGATAATAGTCATGGGCATAGTGAATGGCAAACAGGGTATGCAGCATCAGCCATGTTGAAAAAATAGTGCCAATGGTCAGCAAAATAAGAACTCCCTTAAGAACAGCCTGATCTTTGGGAACATGGCTCAGTTGTACCACAATGGAGATGAAACAAACCACGATTGCAATCAATACAACAGTCAGGATCATCCATTTACCCTCATCCTGTTGTCTAGCCCGCTGTAAAATATGGCTTGCATCCAAATGCCACATCATTCGTAAGGTGAGAAATAAATATAGCCAGATGGCGGTGTTCCATCCCAACTGTAGACAGGTCGCCCATTGCCAGTCAGTGAAAAAATGCAAAGCAGCATAGATCAGCAAACCCAGTAAAAATGTCGAAGACAAATAAGGACGGTGCTTTACTCCCCTCGCCAAACGATAGATCAATGCCTGCATTTTTCACCTCTTTTCATTTTTATCTGTAATGAATTTACACTTTTTTTAACATTGTCTGCTTGAATAAAAATTAGTAAAAACAACTCTTTTACCTAATTTCAACAAAATAATTCCCATTTCAATATTTACAACGGACAAAACTGTCCGTTAAATTCAAGTGAGCAATAAAGGTCTACTTTTCACATTATGACAAAACGCCAACAACTTGCAGCACATAACCGTGATGAACTGCTTCATGCTGCCGAGGAAATTTTTCGTAGCCACGGTGTTCATGTACCATTACAGGTGATTATTGACCATGCTGGCGTAGGTCGGGCGACCTTTTATCGTAATTTTTCAGATCGCAAGGCCTTAATGGCCGCCTTGCTTGAACAGGCCATTACCCGACTGGAGCAGCGGGCACAAGCGCTGCTCCCTTTTAATGATGGCTTTATTCGTTTGATTGAAAGCCATATTGAACAGCTTCCGCATCTGGTGGTGTTGATTGATTACTGGCGCATCATTGATCGTCAGGACCCAATCATGCTAAACATTTATGAACGGCGTGACAAAGCATTACAACCACTGATTGACCAGGCCATACAACATCAATTATGCCGTGATGATTTAACAACAAAAGATTTTGCCATGATTACGGCGATTCTCGGTTCCTCATTTCAGGGACATACAGACCAGGATCAGGTGCAACTTGCAAAACGGGCAATAGAATTATTATTAAACGGCATTAAAGTGTAGTTCGAGGAATAACATGGATAAAACACCTCGCTATCTTGAGACACCTCCAGATTGGTCGGCAGACGAGCGTCCAACCCTGCCTGGCTCGCCTGCGGCAATTGCCCATGCAACCCCGAAACGTCTGGCCTATTTTATTATTGGTCTATTTATTGCGGTTGCCGCCAGTTTAAGTAATGGCTTTATTGTGGCCAATTTACCAATTTTTCAGGGTGAATATGGCTTAACGCCCTCTCAGGCGGCATGGCTGCCCGCAGCCTATGTCATGGCAAATGTCAGTTCCAACCTGATCCTGTTTAAAGCCCGTCAGCAATATGGTTTACGCCTGTTTTCAGAAATTGGTTTGCTGGTGTTTATTGGCGTACTGATTCTGCACATCTTTGTTAAAACCTATGAAATGGCGCTGTTTGTACGTTTTATTGCAGGGCTGGCCGCTGCTCCGCTTAGTTCGCTGGGTATGTATTACACCATGCAGGCCTTCAGCAAGGCTGATATGCCAAAAGGGATTTATCTGGCCTTTGGATTCCAGCAACTTGGTTTGCCTTTGGCATGGATCATTTCACCCTATCTGCTCAGTGCCAATCAATGGGATGTGATTTACACCTTTGAGCTGGGTCTGGCAATTTGCTGTCTGGCGATGGTGGTGTCACTTAAACTGCCACGCAGCCTGCGTTTAGAAGTCTTTGAAAAGCAGGATTTCTTTACCTTTGCCCTACTCGCCCCTGGGTTTGCCTGCCTGTGTACTGTACTGACTCAAGGGCCAATCCTGTGGTGGTTTAACAGCCCGTGGCTGGCCTATACCCTGATTGTTGGTTTCTGTCTGGTTGTTCTGGGATTGACCTATGAGCATTATCGTAGAAACCCCTTGATCATGACCCGCTGGCTGGCGACAGGTGATTTGCTCAGTTTCGTGGTGAGTGCCTTTGCCTTACGCCTGCTGATGTCAGAACAGAGCTATGCCGCAGTGAATTTCCTCAAAACCATGGGCATGGGACCAGACCAGTTTGTGCCACTGTATGTAGTGATCTTCTGCGGCACCATTGCAGGTTCGGTGTTTAGCGCGCTAACCTTTCATCGTGAACGTTTGATCCTGAACTTATTCCTAGCCGAAATCCTGATCCTGATCGCCTGTGCGCTGGATTATCATCTCACCAGTGATGTGCGTCCTGCCAATTTCTATCGTAGCCAGTTTTTGGTGAGCTTTGCTGGCGGTGTATTTATTGGTCCCCTGCTATTGTTGGGCTTTATGCGTACCCTACAGCGTGGTCCACAATATGTAGTGACCTTTATTGTACTGTTCTCAGCCACGCAAAACTTTGGTGGCTTGGTCGGATCATCATTCTTTAACACCTATCAACAGCATCAGACCAATAATTATAAGGTTGAAATAAACAGTGAATTAGATCCAACCGATCCATTGGTCACGCAACGTCTACAGGCTTATCAGCATAGTGCAATGGTGAGTAGCAACGATCCTGTCCTGCAAAACAATCAGGCGCTACAAAACCTGAATAAAGTGGTTACCCGTGAGGCACAGGTGCGTGCCTATAACGATGTAATTGTACTGAATGGTATTTTTGCCGTTGTTTTACTGCTATGGGGGTTATTTAAATATGTACGCAATAAATACCTGACCCGAAAGAATCTGCAAGCAGCCAGTTAACGCCTAATCGTATTTGATTGAGAAAACATGATGTCTGAACAAGATAAACCAGAAAATAATAGTGCTCAAAATGCTGAGCAGAACGAAACGCCACAACCTGTAAAGGTACAGGAAACTGTGCCTCAAATGCCACCGCCTCCACCACCGCCCACCAGCAAGCTCATCAAAACCAAACGCTCTACCCTATGGTGGATGCTGCTGGTTTTAATTGTTGGGATTACCATTATTTTATGGGCATGGCGTATTGGCCCATTTCATACAGCGATTGAACAAACCGACAATAGTTATGTCAAAGGTAAAACCACCATTCTTTCCTCACAGATCAATGGCTATATCAAGGATGTGCTGGTCAAGGACTTCGATCAGGTCAAGCAGGGTCAGGTCTTGATGCACATTGATGCCACCACCTATGACCAAAAGGTGACACAGGCAGTTTCAGGGGTCGAGCAGGCACAAAATAGCCTTGCCAATCAAAGCCAGGCCATTGCCCAACGTCAGGCCGATGTGGTGGCGGCACAGGCCAAACTGGATCAGGTCAAGGCACAGTATGATTTATCCGTTGCACAGCTCAAACGCTATCAGCAACTGGGAGACAGCGGTGCGGCATCAAAATCGGAACAGGACAAGGCTGCTGCCGATGCCCAAAACAACCTCGCCTTGCTCAAGCAGGCCCAAGCCAATATTCTGGTGGCGCAAGAGGCGTTAAAAACCGCACAAGTGGCAGAAGCAGGTTTAAAGGCACAAGTGAACAGTGCCCAGGCACAGCTCGATCAGGCCAACACCACCAAGGATTACAGCACCATTGTTGCTCCGCTGGATGGTCAGTTGGGTGAAGTGAATCCACGTGTCGGTCAATACGTGGCTGCGGGAACACAGTTGCTTTACCTGATTCCCAAACAAACCTGGGTGATTGCCAACTTTAAGGAAACCCAGATTGCCAATATGAAAGTTGGGCAAAAAGCCTATTTCACCGTTGATGCCATGAATCACCAGAAGTTTACAGGTCATGTGGAACAGATTTCCCCTGCTGCGGGTTCAGAGTTCAGTGTACTCAAACCTGATAATGCCACAGGCAACTTTACCAAAGTGGTGCAACGTATTGCGGTACGCATCGCCATTGATCCAGAACAAAAAGGTATGGAGAACCTACGTCCTGGTATGTCAGTGATCACATCGGTGGACACCGACTCATAAACCAACACTGACATTCTCAATCAAATACATTTACAATGTGGTCAAATTCATTTCTCGTTCGCAAAAAATGTTTGATCACATTGCTTTTCCCATCCCTTATCAAACATTGCAACTTCCCCAGCCTGTTCAACTGACCATCAAACGCCTTGACCTGATTCATCCCCAGATTTCGGGCAACAAGTTTTTTAAACTGAAATACAACCTATTGACAGCACAACAACAAGGTTTTTCTCAAGTCCTCACTTTTGGTGGTGCTTTCTCCAATCATATTGCTGCAACAGCCTTTGCAGCACAGCATTTTGGTTTTCAAAGTATCGGCATGATTCGTGGTGAAGAACTGGCTTCGCAACCATTCAACCCAACGCTACAAATAGCACATGATTTGGGTATGCAGTTAAATTTTGTCAGTCGTTCCGAATATCGTCTACGCCATCAAGCTGAGTATCTGCAACAGTTGCAGCAACAATATCCTCAAGCCTTTATTATTCCAGAGGGCGGAAGCAATACCCTTGCCATTCAAGGGACACAGGAAATCCTCTCCCCTGATGATTTAGAAAATTATGACGTGATTTGTTGTGCTGTGGGTACAGGGGGAACCCTTGCAGGCATCATTGAAAGCAGTTCAGAACTACAGCATGTTTTAGGCTTTTCAGCCTTGAAAGGTAATTTTCTCAAACAGGATATTCAACAATGGACTGATAAAAACAACTGGTCTTTAACCGATGCCTATTGTTGTGGTGGTTATGCCAAAACCACACCTGAACTGCTGCAATTTATACAGCAATTCGAACAACAATATGATATTCCTCTGGAACAGGTGTATACCGCTAAAATGATGATGGGACTTCTTGATTTAATCCAGCACAATCATTTCCCTGCCCACACTCGAATCCTGGCGATTCATACAGGAGGGTTGCAGGGAAAGCTTAAAGCATATTAAAACCCCCACAAATCTTTTATAATTGCCCGCTTTTCATCTACCGAGTAATACTCATGATTCATCAGGTTGATGTTGTTGTTTTAGGTGCGGGTGCATCAGGCTTGATGTTGGCTGCTGAAGCAGGCAAACGTGGGCGTTCAGTTGTAGTACTGGAAAAGGCCAATAAAATCGGTAAAAAAATTCTGATGTCAGGGGGAGGTAAATGCAACTTTACCAATCTGGATGTTGAGCCTTCCAACTACATCTCCGAAAATCCCCATTTCGTGATTTCGGCCCTTAGCCGTTACACCAACTGGGACTTTATTGGCTTGGTCTGTGAATATGGTATTGAATACGAAGAACGCAAGCACGGACAACTGTTTACCTTGAATGGGGCCAAGGAAATCTTGGAACTGTTACTCTCAGAATGTGACAAGGCCAAACGGATTAAAATTCAAACCCACTGTGAAGTTCAGCAGGTAAAATCCCAGACTGATTCAGGTTTTGTCATTGAAACTAGCCAAGGAACTTATCATTGTGAATCACTGGTTGTTGCAACAGGTGGGTTATCCATTCCAACCCTGGGTGGTTCAGGATTTGGCTATGAACTTGCGCAGCAGTTTGGCCATCATGTTTTCCCTACCCGTGCAGGTCTGGTTCCCTTTACCTTTTCAGACCATTTTAAGGAAGTTACAACACGCTTAAGCGGTAATGCCCTAGATGCCACCTTAATCAATGACCGTCATCAATTTACCGAAGCCCTGCTGTTCACCCATCGTGGTTTAAGTGGTCCAAGCTCATTGCAGCTTTCAAACTACTGGCATGTAGGGGAAAGCTTCAATATTGATTTCTTTCCAGGCCAGGATTTCGTGCAATTTTTTAAGGAAAGGAAAAAAGCACAGCCTAAAGTATTACTCCGTACCCTTTTAAATGAATTCACTGCAAAAAGTATCGTGCTGGAATTACAGCAGTTGATTTGGGCTGAGCAAAGTGAGACAGCGATTGGGAATATCAGCGATCTTCAACTTGAACAGATTGCGGCGCAACTGCATGCATTTACAGTGAAGCCATCGGGAACGGAGGGTTATCGTACTGCCGAGGTTACGCTTGGTGGTGTGGACACCAGCGAAGTATCCTCAAAAACCATGGAAAGCAAGAAGCAGAAAGGCTTGTATTTTATTGGTGAAGTACTCGACGTGACAGGTCATCTAGGGGGGTATAACTTCCAGTGGGCATGGTCATCTGCCCAAGCCGCAGCCCAATTTGTCTAGCTGTTTTTCAGTACACCACAGTTGAAATTTATTTCAACTTCGTTCATCTGAAGAGTTTGCTGCCTCTGAGGAAGATGCCTGCTGAGTATTTTCAATCGGTTTCTCTTTTACTGAACCCGACTTGGCAACCACAAACTTATACGCACTGGCCAAAAAGCCTACAGTGATGCCTGCAATAATAATGGGTGCGAATACGCGATTTGGCCTCTTCATTTTATCCTCCTATAGACTTTTTATTTTGGGGCTGTTGATATTTTATAAATGAATTGCGTTGTAGGCTAAAATTTCATCAGACTAGGCATGAAACGTAGGTAATAGCAAACCTATTGCCAAGTTTCATAACGAAGTATGAGGGGATTTTAGCCACAACCCTACGGGACAGGGATATTTTTTGTTGCTACTACGTTATGAAACATTCATTTAGAATGACTAAATTTCATGTTTCATGCCTTGTATCACCTAAAAAATTTCCTCTGTCGCAATCATAGATAAAGTATCATCAGCCCCTATACAAACAAAACGACCACCCTGCCTAGAGTGGTCGAATTGACCAAAAAAATCAAAGATTATTTTTACTATTCATCCGAATATGGAGGAATCGGTGGTTTTGGATTCTCTGGATTGATTGGTGTTGGCGCTATCGGATTTACTGGATTGGCTGTAGCAGGAGTCGTTGGAGTCACTGGACTGTTTGGCGTCATCTCATTTTGACGCAACGGATTTGGCTGTTTTGCCTCAGTTTTTGCTTTATCCAACAGATCACTGAGCAAACGTTCCGCAGGTTGACGACCACCTAGACCAAAAGCCAAAGCAAACGCGACAGCAACTGAACCGAGGGTTAAGCCAAATGCGAGGTTCACAATAGAGTCAGCAATACCCATGGCCCTTAAGCCCATCGCAATCACCAAGCCCATGATTAAAATACGGACCAGATTGCCCAACCAGCGTGAGCTATTGTATTCACCACGTTGAACCACATTGGCGACCACATTGGCCAGCCAGAAGCCGACAACCAGGATTACCGCACCAAGCAGGATACTGGCACCAAACTGGATAAACATCGCGATCAGCACACTGACCTGTTCCAAATCAAGTCGGTCAGCAGCCTCTGAAACCGCGAACAGCATGGTAAAGAACACAATCAAGCAACCGATGATATCTGAAACACGGGTTTGTCCAAGGAAGCGTTGTACATCCAGCTTCATTGGAATTTCATCAACACCCGCTCCTGAAACCAGTTCAGCCACCAAACGTCCAACAAAACGGGAAACCACATATGCCACAATCAGGATCAGACCAGCAGCAATAATTTGTGGAATCGCATACATGATTTGATTGAGCATTGTGGTGGCGGGTTGGGAAATTGCCTCTATACCCAGTGCTTCAAATGCCACGATCAAGGCCGTGATAATAATGATGGCAAAAACAAATGAACCCAGGAACTTGGATACATTGGAGTTCTTAAACAAACCTATTTTTTCTGCCTGTGTCTGCAAGCCAAGGCTATTACTCAAGCCCTCAACAATACCGCGCACAATTTTTGCCAGAATGTAGCCCACAAAAATGATGACACCCGCAATAAACAGGTTCGGCAAATAAGCAACCGCCTCATTCACCATATTCTGTACAGGAATCAACAGGCCTGTCAGGCCTAGAATAGACAGCACAATCGGCAGGAACAGCAACAAAACCAGCCAGTAGAAGATTTCACCAATATTACTGCTGAGTGAGCCTACACCTACCTCATTGCTGAGCTTCTCGTCCATTTCCGTTCTGGCAAGCACATTGGTTAGTCCTGCCTTGACCAGCCCTGCCACAATCCAGCCAATAAAACCGACTGCAACGGCCGCCAGCAGATTTGGAATAAAGGCCAGAATCCGACCAACCATATTGCTGAATGGATCACTCACGCCACTGATGTTCAGCACATTCAATGCACCGACAACGGCAAGGATAATCACAAACCAGAAAACCAGTTTGGAAATCAGGTTTTCAATGTTTGGTGTATGACCAGTGGCAGAAGACAATCTATGATTGGTGTTTAGTTTCTGGAGTAACTTTTTCACGCCAGCAGCAACAATCAATGCAATAATCCAACCTAAAAGTAAGATAACAATTGCCGCTAAAATTGGGTGAAACTGGTCCCAATAATACATTGCGTCGAATCCTCCTCTCTGGGAGGGATCAGTAAAATATTCATTCATGTGTTGTTATCCTTATGTTGTGTTTTAAAATTAATCAAACCACCCATGATCGCTCTATAACCAAGAACATAACTTATGGATGTCTCAACCTTAATTTTTGTCTATTTTCCAATCAACAAACGGCATCACTAATACAACAAAAAGTCCGCATAATTTTGCAAAAAAGCTCATTGATTCACACCAATGAGCTTTTTTAATTCAACAGGTTTTGGTCTAAAAATAAACGATCTAGGCATCCAAAAGTACCGACTGCATATGAGACAGCATTGCCTGTGCAGTTGGATTCGCTGAATGATCCGCGACCATATAAACAAGAAGTGCAATCAGGAAAATCCCCACAATGATCAACATATAAACGGGTAGTTTCCTTTTCTTTGCAATTTCCTCTCGACTCGCCACATGAGGTTGTGGCTTACTAAAATCATGCATGATAGCTAGCCCTCATCCTTTTTATTTCTCAGGCTTTTATCTTAGCAACTGCTTATGTTGCATTGTGTGAAAAAGCTTCGGACTATCGTTGTTGCTGTTGCAAAACTCTACTGTTTCTTCTTTGTTTTTTGTTTAAAATGTAGGCGGTTTAGAAAACGCTAAAAATAGGCTATACTACGCGCCCTCATTTCCTAAATGTTCTGCTTTATGTCCTACCAACAGCAAAGTGTCTCACTTGATCTAGATACGGATGTAACACATCAGTGTTTTCTACATTACACACGAGATGAGCATTTGATTGGACTGATTGAGTTCAACAAACCCAGCTATATCCTGAAATGGGGCGACCTTGAATATTTCCGCCGCCGTACCGAAGAACTTTCAGTGATGCCTTTTCCTGAATGCATCAATGCAATGATTGTGGATATCCGTAATGTTCAGGCTTTTCTGGACAATGAGGTTCCGATCTTGCCATGGCGTTTGCTTGAGGAAGAATGCCCTGTTCGCCTTGTGGTGCCACAGGAACGTCTGGAACACTATGCAGGACTGTTTGAACCCACATGGCTCACAACCGATGTCGATACCGCCATTCAGGAAATCCGTGAATTTATGGATATGTTTGTACATTAAGACATATCCAGTCCGCCCAAGATTACCAATAATTTTCCACCGCAATATTTCCCTCACCACGGCGGTTCATGCTTAAGCCACGCTGTTTTAAAGCTTCCTTAGTATCTTCCACCATTTGCGGATTACCACACAACATCACATGACTACTTGCTGGATTGAATGCTAATCCTGCCACCTTTTCCAGCTCCCCATTTGCAATCAGAACTGGTAAACGGTCATGTAAAGCCGCATCAGGATCACGGGTGATAATTGGAATAAACCTAAAGCCTGAATGCCCCTCACCAAACAGCTTGGCGATTTCCTGAATACGGTCAACATAGGCCAGTTCGGATGCGGTACGAACACTGTAGACCAAATTGATTTGTTGATATTTATTCCAGGTCTCAAAGTCTTGCAGCATCGATAAAAATGGCGCCAAACCCGTTCCCGTTGCCAACAGCCATAAATCCTGTGGTAAAGGCTGCTGATAACGTGCCAGAGTTAAATAGCCATAAGATATTTTTTCAAGATACAGCTCATCACCAACCTTTAAATGTTGCAGGTTTGAGGTAAAAGCCCCATCGGGAACGACAATTGAAAAGAATTCCAGCGTTTCATCAAATGGCGAAGACACCACTGAGTAAGCACGTACCACCAGTTCATCACCAACCATTAAACCAATACGGGCAAACTGCCCTGCGGTAAATTTAAAATGCGCTGGTCGGGTCATGGTGAAGCTAAACAGATTGTGGGCCCAGCGATGTACAGATAAAACCTTTTCTACGCTAAATTTTTCAATTGACATGATTTGAACGTGGCACGAAACAGTGAGCTCATGTTAGCATGATCAGATAATTCATGAATACTTTTAAACTCAAACGGTAAGGCTTTTAACATGCGCATGACATTACGCCAATTGGCTGTTTTCGTGGCGGTTGCTCAAGAGGGAACTGTAACCAAGGCGAGTGATGCTGTCCGACTGACCCAAAGTGCGGCAAGCATGGCCCTGGCCGATTTGGAAGATGGTCTTGGCGCACCGTTATTTGACCGCTTGGGCAAGCGCTTGCAGTTAAATGATCTGGGTCGTTTTTTGTTGCCACAAGCCCTGGAAATTTTAGGTCGTTGTGAATCGTTTGAACAGGCCGCCAAAGGTGAGTTACAAAGTATTGACCTACGTTTGGGCGCAACCCTGACCATCAGTGACTACCTGATGCCTGACCTTATGGCAGATTTTTTACAGCGCCATCCACAGGCACATTTACAGTTACAGGTGGGCAATACCCGTCAAATGATTGAAGCGGTGAACCAGTTTCAGCTTGATCTGGCCCTGATTGAGGGCTCATGCCATTTGCCCCAGTTACAGTGCATCCATTGGCGTGATGATGAGTTAGCAGTGTGTTGTGCTCCACAGCATCCCTTAACACAGTTAAACCGTCCACTCACCCCAGCAGACTTTAATGATGTGGAATGGATCTTACGTGAAGAGGGTTCAGGCACACGTGAAGTCTTTGACAACGCAATTTTAAAAGACCTACCTGATGCCAACATTCGCCTTACCCTAGGTCACAATGAAGCCATCCTGAAAATTGTTGCCAATGGTCTGGGGATGACCTGTGTATCACGGCTTGCGATTGAACCACTTCAGGAAAAAGGGCAATTGGTCATTCTGGATACACCTTTCTGGGAACTCACCCGTCCCCTGTTTATGCTGGTACATCGTCAGAAATATCAGGGACCTGGATTAAAGGCATTCTTACAATTTTGTGAAGATCAGGTGTAAATAAAACACCAAAGCCAAATATTTTAGCTTTGGTGTATTTTTACAGCATGAATTAATACTAATATTTATTGTACAGGATTCCCTTCAATCATAATTTGATCGCCTTGTTCCTTAAAATTAATGATATAGCTTATATGTTCTTGATTATTTAAGGCTAGATTTGCCTGACAAGACAATATTGCATCCTTATTCGTATCAATTACTGCTGTGTCAACTGAAATTGATTTTATATGATAAGTTTGAGCATAAGTCCCGTCATTAAACATTTGCATAATTGATTTTTTAACACGGTCACTTGAGCAATCTTTTAAATCATATTTTGAAACGATACCCACATCGAATAAATCCAAAAAGTAATTTCTTATTGGATCAAAATATATATAGCCTATTACAGCAAGAATAATGACAATTATCAGATTCGTATAAGCCTCACTCTCATTTTCTTTTTCTACTGCTTGCTGTTTTTTCTGCAATAACTCGTCATTTGGCGCCCCACAATGGATACATGCTTCTGAACGATCACTATATTCCTTATCACATTCCAAACATTTTTTAAGCATATATAACCTTTTATTTTTTAAAGAATAAAGGAGTTATGCTAGCATGTGATTACACAGGCTTACAATACTGCTTATCTTGTACCCTAATTATGAAAGACAAAAAAAATCCTTTCACAAAATTAAAGGCGAATAATTAACTACCAATAAAACAATTCAAGATAACTAACGTCGGAAATTTGACAGTAATTCGCTAGTGATGGCCTTATTATGATCCATGATTTTGTTTTTCTTAGTTTTCGCGGGGTTTGGGTCGACACACTCAATCTTGACCGCCTTAAACTTTCCCTCATTTTCCTGCACTAAAAACTTAACTTTTTCATTTCTCTTTGGCTCACCCTCTGATGCAGGATAATCTGAGATATGAAAAAACACGTCTCCTTCAGCAGTGGCAATAAAACCAAATCCCTTGTCTGGATTATATTGTTTAATTTTTCCCTGATAGAATTCTTGCTTCATGGCCTGCACCCAATTTTATAAAGACGATGGGAATAGTATATAAAAATTAAAAAGAGACGTTCGATCTTTCCTTAAAAATTTATGGATAGATTACGTCTCTTTTCAATCTATTTTAAAAATTAGTCTTTCTGGACACTACCAAAAATCTTGTCGCCCGCATCACCCAGACCAGGGACAATATAGCCTTCTTCATTTAAGCCCTGATCAATCGAAGCGGTATAAATACGCACATCTGGATGAACGGCCTCAACTTTAGAGATGCCTTCAGGTGCGGCAACCAACACCATCACCCGAATGTCCTTGCAACCACTTGCCTTTAGCACATCAATTGCAGCAATCAGAGAATTCCCTGTAGCAAGCATCGGGTCAATAATCATGGCCAAACGGTTGGCAACATCAGGCACCAGTTTTTTATAATAGGTACGAACTTCCAAAGTTTCCTCATTCCGTTCCAAGCCCAACACACTCACTTTCGCACTTGGAATCAGGTTAAGCACACCCTCCAGCATCCCAATTCCAGCACGCAGGATCGGAACGATGGTAATCTTTTTTCCTGCAATGCGTTGGGTTGTGACCTTGCCCGTCCAGCCATCAATTTCATCATCCGACATCGGCAAGTCCTTGGTTGCCTCATAGGTCAGCAACATCGTGACTTCTTGCGCCAACTCACGAAAATTCTTGGTGCTGATGTCTGAACGGCGGAGCAGACCAAGTTTATGGCGAATCAACGGATGGCGAATTTCCTGAATAGACACGAGTGAGTACCTAAATAAATATTAATCTTTGCCTATTATAAAGCGTTTTTTTACTCTTCAATAAAAAAGCCCCCAATTTTTGGAGGCTTTTTTGTACAAATCAGTGCATTACTGCTGTTGTGACAACATGAAGTGCAATGGAGAAAGAATCTCAGACTTCAATGCAAGGTTGATCATTGGGTCTGGATAGATGCCCAGGAGTAGTACAAGTAATGCAGCACCAAGTACCATGATACCACCGACCTTGGTTCCCCAGTGTGCATCGGCATCAATACGTGGAACATCTGGCGGTGTCATGTACATCACCACCATCACACGTAAATAGTAATACAAACCGATACCACTACCCACCACAATCATTGCAGCCAGGAACCAGTGCTGGGTTGTCACCGCAGCCATCACCACAAGGAACTTACCAATGAAGCCCGCTGTTAATGGAATACCAGCCAAGGACAGCATCATCACAGTTAAGGTCGCTGTCAGGATCGGACGGCGCCAGAACAAACCACGGTAGTCTGCCAAGCTTTGTGCTTCATCTACATTGTTATATGGACTGGACATCAACGCCACCGCACCGAACGCGCCGATTGTGGTCAATACATAAGTGATCACATAAACGGTGACACTGCCCAGGCTTGCATAGGTCATGCTAATCAATGCAATCAACAGGTAACCAAAGTGTGCAATGGATGAATAACCCAGGATACGTTTCAAGTTGACTTGACGCACAGCCAGCAAGTTACCCACCAAGATCGACAGCACAGCAATCACCGTTAAAACGGCAACCAATGATTCAACCAGAATCGCGCCTGAAGTCAACAGGTAACGAACAAACAGGCCAATGGTTGCAACTTTTGCTGCGGTTGCTAGGAATGTCGCCATTGGTGCTGGCGCACCTGCATACACGTCTGGCGTCCATTTATGGAATGGTGCAAGCGAGAGTTTGAATGCAACGGCAAAGACGATTAAACCCAGGCCCAACAACACCATTGGCTGTTTGATGGCAGTAAACAATGCCTGAACAGAATCATAGAATGACAATGAACCTGTATAGGCATAGATATATGCCATACCCATCAACAACATGGCAGACGCAGTCGCAGAAAGCACAAGGTATTTAATCCCTGCTTCAAGCGACTGGCTACGTTGATAGGTATACGCCAACATGCCGTATACTGGAATCGACATCAACTCAAGGCTGATAAAGAAC
Organism: Acinetobacter sp. GD03645; assembly: GCF_029845285.1. NCBI lineage: Bacteria > Pseudomonadati > Pseudomonadota > Gammaproteobacteria > Moraxellales > Moraxellaceae > Acinetobacter > Acinetobacter sp. GD03645. The sequence goes on from NZ_JAOCLL010000008.1 coordinate 101,406, forward strand.
GCAGCATAGTGTGAGCTTGCAACCAACAGCATTGCACCCGCAACTGAACACAGCAACAGGATGTAAAGCTCTTCACGGTTGTCCTTATAGGTCTCGATGTAGGCATGAGACAAGGTACAGCACGCCAAGGAAGCGATCAGAATCAGGAATTGGTAGAGCATGGTAAATGGATCAACCATAAACATGCCCATGATGTTCACTGGCGCGAAGTGCCCACTGAACATGGTGTACACAATATAAATTGCAGACAGGTTAAGACCCACAACCGAGGTTGTCGCGATCAGGTTGTGATTACGCTTGATCGCAATCAGCAGCATGACCACCACTGCGGTCAACGCCACAATCATCACTGGGACAAGTGGCATAAGCTCAGAAAAAGAAATTGTGAAGTTCATGGTTTATTGCATCTCCACATGTTCAAGTTGAGTTGCAGCCTGTTGAACAGTTTCAACAACTTCTTGTACTGGCATATAACTATTGACTAACCACTGCATACTTGAATGGGACATATCCAGGAATGTCTGTGGGTAAAGTCCCAACCAAAGCAAACCAATCACACAGATCATCAAGATGCTGACTTCACGCGTAGATAAGTCTTTAAGCGGTGTCGTGTAGTGTTTTTGCTGTTCTGGATTTGGCTCACCAAACAGTGCCTTGTGAATCAGGATCAAACCATAGAGGCCAGCAAACACCAGACTGACTGCCGCAATGATGGTAAACGCTGGATAGGCCTTGAATGAACCCATCAGGATCAGGAATTCACCAATAAAGTTACCTAGACCTGGTACCCCCACCAATGCTGCAACAAAGAACATCAGGAAGAATGGCAGGTATTGCAACTGGCCACGCAGACCACCCATCAGGCGCAGTTCACGGGTATGTAAACGTTCATATACCTGACCAGACATAATGAACAATGCAGCAGATGATAGGCCATGTGCCAGCATCATGATCATCAAGCCCTGGAAAGTCAGGATATTACCTGCATAAATTGCAAGTAGGATGAAACCCATGTGCGAAATGGAGGTATAGGCAAGCAGGCGTTTCATGTCGGTTTGCTGATACGCAAGGAATGCACCGTAGAAAATACCAATCAAGCCCAGAATAATCGCGATATCAGCAAACTGTGCTGATGCTGCTGGGAAGAATGGAATCACAAAACGAAGCAGGCCATACGCTGCGGTTTTAATCAGGATACCCGCCAAGTCCACAGAACCCGCTGTTGGTGCCTGCGCATGCGCATCAGGTAACCAGCCGTGTAATGGGAATACTGGTAATTTCACCGCAAAACCGATGAAGAAACACAACATGAATGCATAGGCAACTTCAGGTGGCAAGTGGTTCGCAACAGCCAATAAATAGTTGTAATCGAAACCGATCATGCCTGTCATCATGTATCCATAGACCACCAAGCCTAAGATACCGATCAACATGATTAAGCCAGCGATCTGCGTATACAGGAAGAACTTGGTTGCAGCGTAAACACGTGAACGACCATTCGAACCTGAATGTCCCCATAGTGCAATCAGGAAGTAGATTGGCACCAGCATCATCTCCCAGAAGAAGAAGAACAGGAACAGGTCAATCGCCAGGAATACACCAATCACCCCGCCCAAACTCCAGAGCAGGTTTAAGTGGAAGAAACCAACATTCTTTTGAATCTCGCCCCATGAACAGCCAACTGCAAGCACACCCAGTAATGCAGTGAGCAACACCATGAGCAGAGACAAGCCATCCACAGCCAGATGGATGCTAATACCAAGCGTCTGAATCCAAGGGAGATGGAATTCAGCCGCCCAGGTTGGGACCTTTCCGCCCAACTCGTAGCTATATGTACCACTTTGCCAAAGTGCGATGCCCAAACCGAAGGTAATGAGCATACCAATCAAGGCAATCCAGCGTGGTAGATGTTGGTCGAACTTATCAACCAACCAACAAATAAAACCAGCAATGAAAGGAACCAAAATCAGTGCGGGTAAAATTAAATTGTTTTCCATTTTATTTCCCCACAACCTGAATCACGATCAAGATCATCAATAACACCACTACACCGAGTGACATGCTTGATGCGTATTCACGCAATGAACCTGTTTGACGAGAACTTGTAAAACTATTACCACTTTTCACAATCGCAGGAAGTACCAGCCATAAGCCATCAACTGGATCACGGCCCAGAATTTTCGCAATCAATAAGTAAGGTTTTACAAATACGATGTCATACAAGGCATCAAAACCAAATGCGGTACGGCAGATATGCGCCAAACCTGCACCCAAAGAGCTTTGGGCAAATGATTTAACCGCACCGTAAGCAAAGGCGAACAAGAAAATACCGACAGCTAAACCAACAAGTGCAATACCACTCGCTAAATGCTCAGCATGTGCAACAGCAGCTTCCAATGTTTCAGGAACAACAAAACTTGGAATACTTGCAGTCGTCAATAATTTTGCAACTGGTGCTTGAAGGAAATAACCAATCCCTGTTGATAACGTAGCAAGAATTGCCAGTGGTCCCCAGTAGGTCACACCATGAATGGCATGTGCATGGGTTTTTTCTTCACCGAAGAATACAACCCAAATTAAACGGAATGTATAGATAGATGTTAAGAATGCACCTGCAACACCCACCCAGTACAAGGTATGGTAAAGTGGAAGATTTGCAATTGTAGACTGTGCATATACAGCACCCAAAATCGCATCTTTAGAGAAGAAGCCCACTGTCACGATTGGAAGTGCTGCCAATGCGCCACCACCGATCACAAAACACCAGAATACGAATGGAATCTTTTTACGTAATCCACCCATTTTAAAAATGTTCTGTTCGTGATGACATGCCAGAATCACTGCACCTGAAGAAAGGAACAATAACGCTTTAAAGAATGCGTGGGCAAGCATATGGAATAAACCAGCCTGATACGCCTCAGCACCCACAGCCATAAACATATAACCGAGCTGACTCATGGTTGAGTAAGCCAAGATACGTTTGATATCGGTTTGAACCAATGCTGCAAAACCAGCCACCAGCAACGTCACAGCACCTGTAATCGAAATGAACTGCATCACTTCTGGTGCCATTTCCATTACAGAGAACATACGGCAGCACAGATAAACACCCGCTGTCACCATTGTTGCAGCGTGGATCAACGCAGATACTGGTGTAGGACCAGCCATCGCATCGGCCAGCCATGTTTGTAATGGAATTTGCGCTGACTTACCTGCCGCACCCAGGAACAACATCAATGCTGTCCAGATCGACAATGATGAGCTTTGCGTCATGACAGTTGCTGCATTTTCAACGATGTACTGTGTATTCAACGTACCAAATTGTTGATAGAGCAGGAACAATGCGATGAGCAGGAATACGTCACCCACACGTGTTACTGTAAATGCCTTGATTGCCGCCCAGCCATTTGCAGGGTTTGAGTAGTAGAAACCAATCAACAGGTATGAACACAGACCTACACCTTCCCAACCCAGGAATAATAACGCAAGGTTATCGCCAAGTACCAATAACAACATGCTGGCAACGAACAGGTTGAAATAGGAGAAGAAACGCGCATAGCCCTCTTCACCACGCATATACCAGGATGCGAAGATGTGAATCAGGAAACCGACACCCGTGATCATACCTGTCATCAGTAATGACAAACCATCCAGGTGCAAGCTGATACCTGGCTCAAAACCGCCAACACTGAACCAAGTCCATAAATGTTGAACAAAAACGGCCTGACCGCTGCTGGTAAATGCAAGACCAGCAATTAAAGCAAATAATGCAGACAAGCCGACTGAACCAACACCAATAATGGCAGCCACATTTTCAGAAAGCTTGTCACGCCCTGCCGCCAACAGGATAAAGCCAATCAGCGGGAATAAAACGGTTAAATATAATGTACTCATCCGCGCATCTCACTAGCAGCATCCACATCCAGATGATGGAAGCGATGATAAAACTGAAGGACGATCGCAAGACCGATACATGCCTCGGCTGCGGCAAGCGTCAGGATCAGGATGAACATCACCTGTCCATCTGGCTGTGCCCAGACGCTGCCTGCCAAAACAAATGCCAACGCGGCGGCATTCATCATGACTTCAAGGCTCATTAACATAAATAAAAGGTTACGTCGTACCATCACACCGTAAAAGCCCAGTGCAAAAAGGATGGTTGCAACGATCAAACCATGTTCTAAAGGGATGTGTCCCATTATTGTTTATCCTCTTCCGCACTTGGTTCACGTTTGCCGAGGTGATATGCAGCAACAAGGGCTGCAAGCAATAACATTGCGGCAACTTCCACCAATAATAGATAGTGGGTAAATAACGCCTGACCCACAGCCTTTGGCCCTACAATTTCCATACCCATTGGCGCAGAAATCGTGGTGTATTCACCACCCAGCATCCACACCAGAATCAAGCCCAAAATAAAGCTCAGCATGGCTGGATAGGCCCAGGCATCAGAAGTCAACCATTTGCTTTCCTGTTCAACGGTTTCCTGCCCAAGATTGAGCATCATCACCACAAACACGAACAGCACCATGATTGCGCCAGCATAGACGATGATTTCAAGCGCACCTGCAAATGGCGCGCCCACAATCATGAAAATACCTGCAACCGCTAGCAATGACACAATCAGGCTCAGTAATGCATGCACAGGATTGGTATTGGTTACCACACGAATCGTCGAAACAATGGCCACAAGAGCCATTAAATAAAATGGCCACATCATGGTAATAAGCTCCGTACATCAACTGGTGCACTTTCTTTCTGCGCCTGACCTTTATCCTTGCCAGTCACCGCCATACCCGTTACACGGTAGAAGTTGTAGTCAGGATATTTACCTGTTCCAGAAATCAACAGGTTTTCTTTTTCGTAGACCAGGTCCTGACGCACATATTCACACAGCTCGAAATCAGGTGTCATCTGGATGGCCGTGGTTGGGCAAGCCTCTTCACACATACCGCAGAAAATGCAGCGTGAGAAGTTGATGCGGAAAAACTCTGGATACCAACGTCCATCTTCCTTTTCCGCTTTCTGCAATGAAATACAGCCCACAGGACACGCAACCGCACACAGGTTACATGCCACACAACGCTCTTCACCATCAGGATCACGTGTCAAGACGATACGACCACGAAAGCGTGGCGGTACAATCTGCTCTGCTGGTACTTCTGGATATAAAATCGTGTCACGCTTACGTGTGACATGGCTAAACACCATCCACAACGAACGTACAATCGATCCAAATCCAGCTAGAATTTTATACATTTTGTACTCCCTGCTGTCCTAGGCCTGATTCATCAGAATCACAGCACCAGTCACCAACAAGTTGACCAACGCCAATGGCAAACAAACTTTCCAACCAAAGTTCATGACCTGGTCATAACGTGGACGCATCAATGAGCCACGTGCCAGGACAAACATCATCACAAAGAATGCTGTTTTAATCACGAACCAGAAAACGGGTGGAACAAATGGAATTTCCAGATTAAATGGTGCAAGCCATCCACCGAAAAATAAGGTGACGATCAATGCTGAGATCAGAACCACGTTGACATATTCCGCAACGAAGAACATCCCCCACTTCATACCACCATATTCAACATGATAACCTTCCGCCAATTCCTGCTCAGCTTCTGGCTGGTCAAATGGATGACGGTGAGTCACCGCGACACCCGCAACCACAAAGATCAGGAAGCCGATGAACTGGGGAATCACAAACCAGACATCACGCTGAGCTTCCACAATCTCACGTAGATTGAATGAACCTGCAATCGCAACCACACCCATCAATGAGATACCCAAAAACACTTCATAAGAAATGGTTTGAGCCGCAGAACGCAGACCACCGAGTAATGAGTATTTGTTGTTGGATGCCCAACCACCAAACAGCACCGCATAAACAGCAATACCCGCCATTGCCATAAAGAACAACAGGCCGATACTCATGTCAGCAACGCCCAAATATGGGCTTACTGGAATGACCATGAATGACAGTACCGCAGTTGCCATCGCAACCGCTGGTGCCAGACGGAAAGTCAGCTTGTCGGCGAACTTAGGTGTCCAGTCTTCCTTGAACATAATCTTGAGCATGTCGGCAACAATCTGGAACATACCCCCAGGACCAACACGGTTTGGACCATAACGGTCTTGCCATAATGCCAAAAGACGACGCTCAATAAACGACATCAAAGCGGCAACCAGTACCACCACCAGCAGGATCACAACTGCCTGAATCACTGAGTAGGCGATTGGCCAGTTCTCAGCCCAGAGTGGCGTTTGACGTATAATTTCTTGATTCATGAATTACACTCCTACCGCCACAGACACAGGCTCTGCCAATGAAACTGTTGGTGCTAGACCAATTGGATAACCAATGTAGCCTGTTGGTAAATATTCAATGACCTGTACAGGTAAGCTGATGCTGGTTTCACCTGTTTTCACGGTAATACGCTGACCATCCTGAACATTTAAACGGGTCGCATCCTGTTCACCCACCGCAAACATTGCTTCAGGAATACGTGATTCCATTGCTGGTGTTTTGATAGTGAATTCGCCAGAACCAAAGATATGGTGCATTGGCACCAGACGGAAGCTTTCAGGATTCACAACAACAGCTGAAGGTGCCACATAGCTACGCGCAGGACGTTTTGCTAAACGATCGAATAGACGAATACCTGAATCACCACCTTTTAAGTGACCACCCACTTCATCCTGGTATTTGTTCCAGGCTTGTGGTGAGTTCCAACCCGCAGACCATGCGAAAGGCACCAAAGATGAATTGGTCTGGTTGCCCACATAACCTTCCATCGAGAAAGTTAATGCTGAGTCTGGATCAGTCGGCTGTTTTGGTTCGTGAATCGACAACGGCGCACGCATTGCTGTACGGCCAGAGTAACGACGTGGTTCACGCGCAATCTTCAAACCGTGAATACGATAACCCGCATCAGGTGCAACATCTTGAATCGCTTCAAGCACAGGAACATTCTTCACGATGTCATCAATCACATCATCAAGAAGTGTCCAGTCCACAGCTTTGCCTTTAAGACCCGTCTCAATGGCATGTAACCAGCGCCAAGATTCCTTGATCGCATATTCAGGCTTGTAGTAGCTTGGGTCATACACTTGATAGAAACGTTGTGCACGGCCTTCTTGGCTCACTACAGTACCATCACCCTCAGCAAAGCTTGCTGCTGAGAGTACGATATCCGCAAGTTTCAAGGTTTCAGTTTCACTATGATCAAGTACGATCACAGTTTCAGCCTTGTCAAATGCAGCTTTCACTTGAGCCACTGGTAAACGACGCGTCAGGTCATTTTCAATGACAACGATGGCCTCATAATCCTGGGCAAATGCTTGCTCCAGGCTTAAACCACCGAACAATGCCAAGCCCATTGAGTTCACTTCAGGAACGGTCAATGACAAGCCAGCATTTACACCTAGGTTCTGGGCAACTTGTGCCGCAGCTTCCATGATTGCAGGATCTTGCAAGCTAGTACCAGAGATAATCAATGGCTTTTTCGCAGCTTTCAAGGTATCTGCAATGGTTTGTGCAAATGCTTTTGCATCATCTGCTAAACCAGTCAATGCTTCGCCTTTCACCGCAGCAGCAACCGCGAAACCTAAACGTGCGATGTCATTTGGAGATGCGACTACTTCACCTGTTGCAACATCCGCTAATCGGGTTTGGGTTGCAGCAAGGATATAGATTGGTGATTTTGCATCCTGACCGATACGCTGTACAGGTTCAGCCAACCAGTCTGGGGTACGTGTTGCAGCAGCCATTTCTTTGGCTTTGTTTTTCGCAGCCTGACGAACAGACAATGCCATACGTGGCGCAGTCTGGGTTAAGTCTTCACCCAAGATCAACACCGCATCATAGCTTTCAATTTCACGCATGTTCGGGTTGTAAATACCCTGGGTTTGCATGATGGATGCCGCCAGTTCAACCAGATTCTGGTCTTTTTGAGACATCCCTGTTGAATAGTTGTCCTGTCCAACCAGTTCACGAAGTGCGTAGTTTGATTCAAGGCTTGCGCGTGGAGAACCGATACCCAGCACCGTCTTACCCTTGAGTTGGGCAATCACATGATCCAAGGCCTGATCCACACTTACGGTTGAAACAGCTTCAGCATTGCGGAACTGTGGCTGGCGCGGACGGTCTGCACGGTTGACATAACCGACACCAAAACGACCTTTATCGCATAGGAAGTATTGGTTGACCGAACCATTGAAACGATTTTCAACACGACGGATTTCACCATAACGCTCACCTGGAGAGATATTACAACCAGAAGAACAACCAAAGCATATGCTTGGCGCATACTGCATATCCCATTTACGGTTATAGCGTGCAGAATGGGTCTTGTCGGTGAATACACCTGTTGGACAGACTTCAGTCAGGTTACCAGAGAATTCAGATTCCAAAGTGCCTGATTCTGGACGACCGAAATACACACGTGACGCATTGGCATACACGCCAAAATCTGTACCACCCGCATAATCCTTGTAGTAACGCACACAACGGTAACAAGCGATACAACGGTTCATCTCATGCGCAATAAACGAACCCAGCTCCTGATTGTAGTGGGTACGTTTGGTAAAGCGGTAGCGTCGACGGTCGTGCTGGGTCATCACCGTCATATCTTGTAAATGACAGTGGCCACCTTCTTCACAGACTGGACAGTCGTGTGGGTGGTTGGTCATCAAGAATTCAACGATCGACGCACGGAAATCGGTTGCTTCCTTGTCTTCAATCGAGATATAGGTATTGTCGGCAGCAGGTGTCATACATGACATCACCAGACGTCCACGCGTGTCTTCCGCATTGTTGTACTGGGTAACGGCACATTGACGACAAGAACCAACAGAACCTAAGGATGGGTGCCAACAAAAATACGGGATATCGATGCCAAGGCTTAAACATGCCTGAAGCAAGTTTTCTGAGCCGTTGACTTCATACGATTTTCCATCGACATGAATTGTAGCCATAGTCGAATTCCTTAAACCTGTTCTACATCACGAGCTGCGACATGGGTATTTACCTTTGCCTCAAACTCATGACGGAAATATTTTAATGCGCCCATCAGTGGCTCCATCGCACCTGGTGCGTGGGCACAGAACGTCTTACCAATCCACAACTTTTTAGTGAGTTCAGACAAATGCTGGATGTCTTCCATCTTGCCTTCACCACTTTCAAGTGCTTTCAGTGCTTTCACAGCCCAAGGTAAACCATCACGGCAAGGTGTACACCAGCCACAGGACTCACGCGCAAAGAATTCTTCCAGATTACGGGTCGCAGACACCATACACTGGGTTTCATCCACCACCATCAACAAACAGGTCCCCAAACGTGAACCCGCTTTCATGATGCTTTCAGCATCCATTGGCAAGTCAATATGCTCGGCAGCCAGAAAGTCAGTTGACGCACCACCTGGCAACCATGCCTTAAGCTTCAAGCCGTCACGCATACCGCCTGCATGGTCTTCAATCACTTCACGCGCAGTGGTACCAAATGGCAATTCCCAAAGACCTGGGAACTTGACCTTGCCTGACGCACCATAAATCTTGGTGCCTGGGTCTTTGGACTTGTGCGCTGACAGGTTGATATACCATTCAGGACCACGCAGCATAATCGCAGGTAGGTTATTGTAGGTTTCAACGTTGTTGACAATCGTTGGACGGCCCCATGCCCCTGCCACCTGTGGAAATGGTGGCTTGGTCCGCGGATTGGCACGACGACCTTCAAGCGAGTTGATCAATGCGGTTTCTTCACCACAGATATAACGTCCTGCGCCTGTGTGAACGTACATTTCAAAGTTCCAGCCAGTTCCAAGGATGTTTTCACCCAGATAACCTTTGGCACGGATTTGCTCCAGCGCTTCATTTAAATATTGCGCTGCCTCAATATATTCACCACGAATAAAGATATAACCATGCGTTGCTTCAAGGGTATAACCTGCAATCAGCATGCCTTCAATCAATTGATGAGGAAGTTTTTCCATCAGCAAGCGGTCTTTAAAGGTACCTGGCTCCATTTCATCGGCATTACAGATCAAATAGCGTGGACCACCATCATTCGGTGCCATCAATGACCATTTAATCCCTGCTGGGAAGCCTGCACCACCACGACCTTTTACCGTTGCGGCCTTGATGACTTCAAGCACATCCTTTGGTGGCATGCCTAAGGCCTTTTTAAAGCCTGCATAACCTTCAAGCGCTTCATACTCATCTGCCGCACGAACAAACTCTTGTTTGCTCAAACGCCAGGTCAGTGGATGCGTTTCTGGGTTACCGTCGCCATAAATTGGTTTTGGTTCAGTATTCATACATACTTCTCCAATAACTGTTTGATTGAAGAGGTCTCCACTAAACCGTGGGTATCTTCATCAATCATTAAAGTTGGTCCCTTGTCACAGTTGCCGAGACAGCAAATTGGCAGCAAGGTGAAACGACCATCTGCCGTGGTTTGTCCATACTGGATACCCAACTCGCGCTGGAACGCTTCCGCCAGGGTTTCCGCCCCCATCAGGAAGCATGCAATCGAGTCACACAATAAAATCACATGACGACCCACAGGCTGGCGGTAGATACGGTTATAGAACGTTGCCACACCCTCTAAATCTGCCACACTGATGGTCAGCAATTGTGCAATTGCGTTCATTTGCGCGTCATCTACCCAGCCATTACGGCGCTGTACACACTTCAAGGCATCCAGAGAGGCTGCACGCGGGTATGGATAGTGGTCAATGTGATGTTCAATGTCATGGATTTCGTCAGCAGTCAAAATTCCTTCGACATTCACACGTGGTTTTTTATCAGTCAAAATCATCATAATCGTTTACCCCTAGCGATCCACGTCAGCCATAACCACGTCAATGGTCGCCAGATAAATGATCAAGTCAGATACCAGACTGCCGTTAATCACGGATGGAATTTGCTGCAAGTGTGTGAACGTTGGTGTACGAATACGGGTACGGTAGCTCATGGTGGACTTGTCAGAAGTAAGGTAATAGGTACTCGCACCTTTCACCACTTCAGTCATAAATGATGCCTCACCCGCTGGCATGACAGGCCCCCATGACACACTCAGGAAGTGCGTAATCAGGGTTTCAATATCCTGTAAGGTCTTGTCTTTCGGTGGTGGAACTGCCAATGGATGATCCGCTTTATATGGACCAGATGGCATGTTGTCCAAGCACTGTTGAATGATTTTTAATGACTCGGTGATTTCACGGAAATGCACCAGTACACGTGCGTAGGCATCACCCTCGTACTCCACTGGCACATCAAAGTCAAAGTTTTCATAGCCACTGTATGGACGATATTTACGCACATCGAAGTCAATACCAGTCGCACGTAAACCTGTACCAGTCACACCCCACGCCAACGCAGATTTGGCATCGTATTGCGCTACATTACGCGTACGACCAATAAACACTGAGTTTTTCAGGGCGGCGGTGTAGTATTCGTTTAGACGTTTCGGCATCCATTCCAGCAACTCTTTAACAAGCTTTTGCCAGTTATTTGGAAGATCATGCGCTGTACCACCGATACGGAACCACGCTGGGTGCATACGGTAGCCCGTAATCGCCTCAACGATGTCATAGACTTTTTGACGGTCTGCGAACATATAGAATACAGGGGTCATACCACCCGCATCCTGAATTGCAGTACCACAGTAAAGTAAGTGGTTGTTGATACGGAATAATTCGTTCAACATGACACGTATCACCTGCGCACGCTCAGGCACCTTAATCCCTGCAAGCTGCTCAACCGCCATTACATACGGCATGTTTTGCGCACAGCCACCGAGGTAGTCAACACGATCGGTATAAGGAATGAATGAATGCCAGGTCTGACGCTCAGCCATCTTTTCCACACCACGGTGGTGATAACCGATGTCAGGCACGCAGTCTTTGACTTCTTCACCATCCAACTGCAAAACAATACGGAACGCACCGTGTGCAGATGGGTGGTTAGGACCCAGGTTCAGGAACATGAAGTCTTCATCGGCATTACCGCGTTTTAGACCCCAGTCTTCTGGTACAAAGCGTAGGTTTTCCTGTTCGAAATCCTGCTTGGCCTGATCTTGCATATACGGTGTATATTCTGTCGCACGGGCAGAATATTCCTTACGCAATGGGTGGCCTTCCCAATAGGTTGGCAACAAGATACGACGAAGCATTGGATGCCCCTCGAAATTGATCCCAAACATATCGTAGGCTTCACGCTCATACCAGTTGGCATTTGGCCAGATATTGGTCGCCGTTGGAATATTGAGGTCGCTCTCATTCAACGCAACCTTGATACGAATATCAGTATTACGCTCAAGCGACAACAAGTGATAAAACACAGTGAAGTCTGATGGTGGCAAACCGTCACGGTGAACACGTAAACGCTCATCTACCGCTGACAGGTCAAACAACATCACATAGGGACGTTCCACTTTACGGAGGAACATAAGGACTTCTTGCACGCGTGCGCGCTCAACCCAGACTGTTGGAAACTCTTCACGAGTCGCCTGCACGTAGAAGTTCTCACCAAACTTGGTTTTGAGTTCTTCCACAATTGCAAATGCTGGGCGTGAATCAACTGGCGTTGATTCTGGCATAGCAATGTCAGTTTCAGCCATTGGCTTGGCTTCCTATTTAATACAAATTCTGGCAATTCTTTTTCGATGACCATATCCATCACGGACATGTCAAAACTCATCGTTAAAAAATTATTTAATTTCATCCATAGAGCGCAGGTTTTTCACCGCAATACGTTCCGCATTTTTACGGTCACGTTCTGGCATCATCTTTGGCTTATACACAGGCTGAAGATCATCACCAATCACCGCTGAAAGTGGACGGCGCTCTAATTGAATTTGGTCTTGAAGCAACATCAATGCTTGAATAAGTGCTTCTGGACGAGGAGGACAACCTGGGATGTACACATCAACAGGAATAATTTTGTCTACGCCCTGAACCACGGAATAGATGTCGTACATACCACCTGAGTTGGCACAGGCACCCATTGAGATCACCCATTTAGGCTCAAGCATCTGTTCATACAAACGCTGGATTACAGGCGCCATCTTAACAAAGCAGGTTCCTGCAACAATCATCAAGTCCGCCTGACGCGGTGAAGCACGAATAACCTCAGCACCAAAACGTGACAGGTCATGCACCCCCGTCAATGTGGTCGCATACTCAACGTAGCAGCATGAAGTACCAAAGTTAAATGGCCACAACGAGTTTTTACGCCCCCAGTTCACTGCGGTATGCAACACATCCTCAAGACGCGTCATCATCACGCTTTTATTCACTTCTTCCTCAAGTGGGTCAGTGACGATTTGACGATCTTGTAAAGGATATTGATCGGCATCTGGATTCGCACGGGTTAAAGTATATTTCATCCCGACTTACTCCTGTTCAGTTATTGAGGTGGTCGGTGTCTTGGATTTAACACGACCAGAAGACTGTGCTGGAATATGACCAGTAGGATCGACAACCAATTCTTCGATGTTGTTGAATCGGGTAATGTCAGCAATGTTCATATTTGGCGAACCAATATGGGTTTTTACACCCGCTGCCTTACGACGGTCTGTTGGAGCCCAGTTCAATGCGCCAACCGCAATGGCATAAATCAGGGCAATCAATAGATCCACCACAAAAATAACCACTGTGGTAAACCCGAACCAGCCCACTTCACGGACAGAGGTTGACCATGCGTAGAGGTAAAGGGCTTCCAGGTCAAAAACAACGAAGAAAATTGCAACTAAATAGAACTTGGCTGACAAGCGAATACGAGCACCGCCCGCACTAACTACACCTGATTCAAACTGCTCTTGCTTTGCACGTCCCCATGCTTTTCCCCCAAGGAGTAGAGGAACTGTAAGCATAAAAACGCAAAGAAATGTAACGCCGATCACGAAAGCGATAATCGCCCAATCGTATGGAGTAATGGCACTCATGCGGGGATAACTCCTGGCAGGCCTATTTTTAACAAAGAATGTATGTATTGGCCTTCAAATACACCAAACACAAAATTAATCCCGCCAATTGTACCTGATTTCTAATTTCGCATGCTAGTTGATGCGCTTTAGTCTTTCGGATGATTTTGTCCATAAATTTACGCTTCTCTCCCAGATCACCACGAATTCACCCTTAAAAATCGAATTATCAAATCAAGTATTACATATCAATCATTTTTTTCTTTATCTATGCGCCAAAAACATTCGAATTCCACTCCCCATGCCCAAAAACATGGCGGCATGAACTAAATCATTGCATTGATACAAATTTATGATGAAAATTTAAACAAAATTTATATAATAGCGCCACCAAATTTCCCCAAGGGAACGCGTCAGCATGCCTCAGTCTACAGTAGCATTAAAGCCGCTCTCGCTTTTCCAGCTCTTCCTGCTGTTTACTGCGGTTATCTTTTGCTGCTGCCTATTGGGCATTGCAACACGACACCTCACCTTTCTGGCCTCATTTTGGCCTGCCAACTCGGTTTTACTAGGTTTGCTGATTCGCTTTCCACAAACACGGCATCCCATCAGCTTTATTGGTGCGATTGTTGGCTACCTGCTTGCCGATACATTGCAGGATACGCCGTTTCTACTCAATGTCTGCCTCACGACCGCCAACCTGCTCTATGTGCTCACGGCGCTCGCCTTGTACATTCGGTTCAATGCCTTGATCCGTTCCATACATCACGGTTATTTTTATCTTTTTTTGTTTAGTTTTTGTTGTGTGGGCGGTCTATCCAGCTCCCTGTTTGCAGCCATTACCCTGCCTTTCTTTAATACCAAATTTGCCCTAGGTTCGTTTGTGACTGACTTCGGCTACTGGTTTACCGCAGAAATCCAGAACGCCTTATTGCTGTTGCCTGCAATGCTGAGCGCACCCGCCCTTACAGAATTCAGGCAACAACTCAAAGAATTTAAGACCCAAACCATTCAGGAAATCCTGCCTTTATTTGCCGTGATTCTTTCCATCGCAATTGGCTACTACGATGCAGGGCCTGGTTCCCTGCTCTATCCGATTGCGGCCTTAATCTGGTGTGCACTGCGTTACCGACATTTTTCAGTGGCGATGATTACCGCTATCAGTTGTGCCTTTATCATTTATCATGTGTCGCAAAGCTATCTATTGCTGTATCCAGACCAGTATCTACACAACACCATTTCCATCCGTATTGGATTGATCATGATGACGATTGCACCCTTGACCGTCTCCAGCATCAATCTGGTAAGATCCAAACTGATTCAGGAATTACAGCACACCATTGCCCATGATGAACTCACCTCCAGCCTGACCCGACGTCAATTTCTTCAGTCCGTACAGTTAATCCAGCAACAGGCAACCCAACAGGGACAAACCACAGCATTCCTGATGCTGGATGTGGACCATTTCAAGCAGGTCAATGACAGCTATGGACACCAGATGGGAGACCGTGCATTGCAAAGCTGTGTGCAAACCATTCAGGCACAGCTTAGACCGAATGACCTGCTCGGACGTTTGGGTGGCGAGGAGTTCGCCATCTTTATGGCAGACACCAGCCTTGAGGCTGCCCATGCCTGTGCTGAACAGATTCGCCAGCACATGAGCCAAACCGCTATTTCAATTGATCAACAGCGACATTTTTTCATCCAGCTCAGCATTGGCCTGTGTATTTGCACGCCTGAGAACCACCAGCCGATTGAGCATTTATTCAAGCAGGCGGATGATGCACTTTATCAGGCAAAAAGACAGGGCCGAAATCAGGTGGTCATTTCGACATAATATGTTGCAATTCAGCAAAATACTTTAATTATCTTTATACACAGCCGACGCAATAGATGAGTATTCTAAAAGAAGCAAACAAGGAGAAAAATATGCATCTAGAATACACCCACGACTCGGATTATTTCTTTTTTTCACAACTACTGATGCGCCATATAGAAAGTTATGTTCGAAAACATCCAGATGCTGACAACGCGATTTTTGATTTAAGAGACATATACGAAGTATTTAGAGAGGATTTTGCGGCGACCACAACCAATCTAGAAAGTATTCTCAATATTGCCGATAGTTACAAGGTAGAAACCCTCAATGGAGATCAGGCACTCATCAAAAGCTATAAAATTGATGTTAAGAACAATTCACTGTTGATTGACTTTAATACGGATGCGCTCAATGGTCTACGGTCAGGACAGCCATTGATTGAACCTGACCCATCTGTGCATGAATAAAGATAAGTCAATCTATCCAAGTTTTAAGCCATACACTTTACCAAAGCCATAATGGCTTTGGTTTCTTATAAAATCCTAATGCTTGAAGCCTAGATTTTATTTTTACCGCTTTGTTTATAACGTTTGGCTGGCCAGGTCATGACAAAACGTGCCCCACCCAAATTTGGACTTTGGTCAACCTGAATCTCACCACCAAACCAGTAGGCGATACGGCTCACAATCGAAAGGCCTAAACCATAGCCACCCGATGCACGGGTACGGCTATCGTCCAGACGCGCAAATGCCTCAAAAATACGTGAGCGCTCCTGCTCTGGAATTCCAGGACCATCATCCTCCACACACACATAAGCCTTGCCATCAGCACGCACACCGCCACTGATACGCACCTTGTTGTCACAGTAGCGCACTGCATTGCCCACAAGGTTCTGTACCACACGATGCAGATAACGGCGCTCAGCATCAACACGTAATGCCAGAGGTGGAGCAATCAATTCAATTTCTTTCTGGGTTTTGAGTGCCTCGGTCTCCATTGCGACCTGATCCAGCACCTCGACCAGCACAAGGTCTTCAAAATCAAGCGATGGTGTGCCCTGCTCCAGTTTGGCATAGGTCATGATCTCATCAATCAGGGTATTGAGCGCCTCAATATCCTTGTCAATCATGTCCACCTGCTGAATACGGTAACTGTAGTCGTCCTCTTCCGCCAACATCTCCATACCAAAACGGATACGGGCCACAGGCGTTCTCAGCTCATGCGAAACCGCACGCATCAATTCCCGCTGTGCCTCAATCAGGCGCTGGATATGGTCTGACATATTGTTATAACTTGATGCCAGATTCGCCATTTCATCAGTTCCCTCAATCGGGACACGCAATGACAGGTCGCCTGACTTCATTTTATTCAAGGCATGACGCACCTGACGAACTTTGCGCTCCAAAGGCAGAATCAGTCCATATACGCCAAGGCTCAGCAAGAACAAGCTAAATAAGGTAATACCAGCCGCAAGCTGGAAAGGCATCCAGTTGAACATCGGGACTGGTCCCAGAACCAACACCTGTGCAGGATGGTTGGGCATTGGAGAGACAATCGAGATGGTGGTGCCACGTATGCTGGCACTGTCTTTATACATCAGCACACTCTGGTCCTGACGCAAACGGCCAATCTGTTCAGAGTCGAGGTTAATGTCTCGGATATCGGCAATTTCAATGGGATAATAGAAGTGCTTTTTAATTTTTTCCAGATATTCGCGCTCTTGACCTGGATAAAAGATCAGGTAGTCCAGCACGAAAATTGGCAGTGCTTTCATCTGCCGCTCGCCGATTTTATCTACCTTAATGTAGAGAAAATGTTTGGGATCATCTTTCAGCCCAATAATGACATAACCGATGCCATTATTGGCATCGTAACGAACAACGGACTGTTGCTCGGCGATCCGCTTTCGCTCGGTACGGGAAAGCTCCACCCGCGCCGCATCAACATAATAGATGGGAAGCTCCAGCAAATCGGAAGCATCTGAAATCCAGTCCAGCTTTTGCTGTTTTTCTGGTTGGCGAGCCACGCCCTCACTGATGACATAGGAAATACCATCTGTCAGGGATTCACGATATTCCTGCGCCCGTTGGTAGTTAATGATCTGCACTAGCAAATAACAGAATGCCGCCACAACAACGACCAAAACCACCAGCCCAGCATAAATACGCAAGAATATGCTGTTTTTCAGTACTCGACTCACCATAGGGTAAATAATTCCCAGCTAATTTAGCATCCCCCACTTTCCTCTCATCAGAGAGGAGTCACCTCTGTTCTTAAAGGCGGGGAGTGGCTAAAGCTCTGCAAGAAAGGGATTTATATCCCGTTGGTTTCTTTGACGAATAAATAACCCTTGCTGCGCACCGTCTTAATACGTTTTGGATTCTCTGGGTCATCACCAATTTTCGGACGGATACGGGAAATACGCACGTCGATTGAACGGTCCTGACCATCGTATTCAATGCCACGCAAACGCTCAAAGATGTCTTCACGGGAAAGGATACGGCCCGCGTTTGAAGCCAGCAGCCACAACAGATCATATTCCGCGCTGGTGAAGTCAACCAACTCACCATTGAGTGTCACTGAACGACCACCGTTATCAATCACCAGATCATCAAACTCGATACGCTGCGCCACTTCATCCTCAACCGTCTTGTCGGTACGGCGTAATAACGCGCGGATACGTGCAAGCAAGACACGCGGTTGCACAGGTTTGGCAACATAGTCATCCGCACCCATTTCCAGACCAAGCACCTGATCCATATCTTCAGTACGTGCGGTCAGCATCAGGATTGGTTGATGGTAGTGTGGACGCACTTCGCGACAAACGGTTAGACCATCCGCCCCAGGCAACATTACATCCAGCACCACTAAATCAGGCTGTTCACTGATAATACGACGAATGGCACGGTTACCATCAGTTTCAACCCCAACTTCCAAACCGTTACGGATTAAATACTCCTGGGTTAAGCGTGCTAAACGTTCGTCATCTTCAACGATCAGAATCTTTGGTAACTTTTCTTCTTGGCTCATTTATTTGCCCCTAATAATCTTACAGATACATTGGTTTATGATTTGCAATATACACACGTTTACATTGTAAACAAGTGGTCGTTCACCAAACTGATACACGTCCACCCAGTTTTGTTATATTTTTATTAATATGATGAATTTTAATGTCTTTTTCAGAATTACATGCTTGTTATAAACAACATGGATATTGAGTATAAATTTTGTACCAGTATTAAACAATTTGTTTCTTTGCGCTTCCGAAATAATTTAAGTGTCTGTTTTTTGAGTTATCCACAGAGTTATCTATACGTCTTTTTAAAGCCCTTTGCTATGCTATGTGCCTGTGAATACAGCAGTTAAAACACGAAAAAAACTTTAGTAAAATGTCAAGATTGATCTGCTGTTAAAAATCCCGTATCTTGTGTTGAAAATAAACTTTAACCACTAAGTATTGTGTTTATCCCTCAAACATCGTGGCATATTTTGTGCACGGTTCAAACGGTCTATGAACATAAAAATAGATGATAATGGAGCTATGCTGACATGAGCATCATCACTTCCGCACCTGGCCAAATTCAGGTTATTAAGCGCACTGGAGAAATCGCGACATTTAATGCCGAGAAGATTTCTGTTGCGATTGGAAAAGCCTTTTTAGCTGTTGAAGGTCAGCAGGGAGCCGACTCAAGTCGTATCCATGACCGTATTGAGCAACTCACAGAGATGGTGCTGAATACCTTTAATCGCCGTTTACCATCAGGTGGCACAATTCATATTGAAGAGATTCAGGATCAGGTTGAATTGGCGTTGATGCGCACAGGCGAGCAAAAGGTTGCCCGCGCCTACGTGATTTACCGTGAACAGCGTGCCACCGCCCGTCAGCAGGCAGGTGCGAACCATCACCCTACCCTACAGATTACCGATGCCAATGGTCAGCTCCAGCCGTTGGACCTGGGTGCGCTTACAGCCAACATTGAAACTGCAAGTGCGGGTCTTGAAGGGATTGATGTTCAGGCCATTGTCGATGAAACCGTTAAGAACCTCTATAACGGTGTAAAGGAAAGCGACATTGCCACCACCATGATGATGGCGACACGTACCCGTATTGAACAGGAACCAAACTACACCTATGTGACTGCGCGTTTATTGCGTAATGAACTGGTGAGCACAGGTCTTGAGTTTTTAGGTTTAGCAACCGATACGCTGGAAGGCGATGCTTTAGAAACATTCCTGAAGAAAGGGATCGAGCTTGATCTTTTATCTCCAGAACTGCTTGATTTTGACCTTGCCAAACTGGCGGTGGCGATTCAGCCAGAACGTTCAAACCAGTTTACCTATTTAGGTCTACAGACATTATTTGACCGTTACTTTATCCATTCAAATGGCGTGCGTTTTGAATTACCGCAATTGTTCTTTATGCGTGTGTCGATGGGTCTTGCGCTTAATGAAGACAATAAGGAAGAACGCGCAATTGAGTTCTATAACCTGTTGTCAAGCTTCGACTACATGGCCTCTACGCCTACCCTGTTTAACTCTGGTACATTGCGTCCGCAACTTTCAAGCTGCTACCTCACCACCATTGGTGATGACCTGTATGACATTTATGGGGCAATGCGTGACAATGCCATGCTGTCTAAATGGGCAGGCGGTTTAGGCAATGACTGGACACCTGTACGTGCCTTGAACTCTTATATCAAGGGTACAAATGGTAAGTCTCAGGGTGTGGTGCCATTCCTGAAAGTGGCGAACGATACCGCTGTTGCGGTGAATCAGGGCGGTAAGCGTAAAGGTGCGGTCTGTGCCTATCTTGAAACCTGGCACTTAGACGTTGAAGAATTCCTTGAGCTGCGTAAGAACACAGGTGATGACCGTCGTCGTACCCACGACATGAACACGGCGAACTGGGTGCCTGACCTGTTCATGCAACGTGTATTTGAAGATGCTGAATGGACACTGTTCACACCATCTGAAGTACCAGACCTGCATGACCTGACTGGTGCTGAATTTGCTGAGCGTTATGCACACTACGAAGCTGTAGCCAAAGAACAGAACTTGCTGCACAAGAAAGTACGTGCCAAAGACTTATGGCGCAAGATGCTTTCCATGCTGTTTGAAACAGGCCATCCGTGGATCACGTTCAAGGATGTATGTAACCTGCGTTCACCACAACAACACGTGGGCGTGGTTCACTCATCCAACCTGTGTACAGAAATCACCCTGAATACCAATCAGGATGAAATCGCGGTATGTAACCTGGGTTCAATCAACCTTGTACAACACGTTCAAGGTGGTGTGCTGGATCGTGAGAAACTTGCCCGCACCATCAAGACAGCAGTGCGTATGCTCGATAACGTGATCGACATCAACTACTATGCAGTACCACAGGCGAAGAACTCGAACCTGAAACACCGCCCTGTGGGTATGGGGATCATGGGCTTCCAGGATGCGCTTTATGAAATGGGCATCGCCTACGGTTCAGATGAAGCGGTTGACTTTGCCGATGAATCAATGGAAGTGATCAGCTACTATGCAATCCAAACCTCTAGTGACCTTGCGATTGAACGTGGTGCCTATTCAACATTCAAGGGCTCACTGTGGGATCAGGGCATCTTGCCAATTGATTCTTTAGACCTTGTTGGTAAAACCCGTCCTGAGCGTATGTTTGAGGTTGACCGTACCCAACGTCTGGACTGGAACACTTTACGTGCCAAAGTTCAAAAAGATGGTATGCGCAACTCAAATGTGATGGCGATTGCACCAACCGCAACCATTTCCAACATTTGTGGTGTGTCTCAATCGATTGAGCCAACATTCCAGAACCTGTATGTGAAATCAAACCTTTCTGGTGAGTTCACTGTCATTAACCCTTACCTTGTTCGTGCATTAAAAGAACGTGGTCTGTGGGATACCGTGATGGTGAATGACCTGAAACATTTTGAAGGTTCTGTACAGAAAATTGCCCGTATTCCTGAAGAATTAAAAGCAATTTTTGCCACAGCATTTGAAGTTGAGCCACGCTGGATTGTGGATGCTGCATCCCGTCGTCAAAAATGGATTGATCAGGCGCAGTCACTTAACCTTTACATCTCTGGTGCAAATGGTAAGAAACTGGACATCACCTACAAAATGGCGTGGTTGCGTGGCCTAAAAACCACCTATTACCTCCGAGCTTTGGGTGCAACCTCTGCCGAAAAATCAACAATCAATACTGGCGCACTTAATGCGGTTAAACCAGCGGCTGTTGAAGCACCTGTTGTTGCGGCACAGGCAGTGGTTGTAGAGAAAAAACCTGACGTACAAGTTGAAGAGGATTTTGCTACGGCTGCGCCTGTACCATTGGCGTGTTCAATTGACAATCCAGACTGCGAAGCTTGTCAGTAAGACTGCCCCTAGACCCTCCTAAAAGGAGGGGGACTTGCCATGAATCTAATGCTGAATATGATTCATGCTATACCCTCTCCTAAAAGGAGAGGGTCAGGGAGAGGTTGAAAAGAAGATAAATCGAGGCAAAGATCATGTTCCATCTCAGTCATAATTATCAATTTGGTGTGATTGTCCTGATTCTTGCCTTTTTAGTTTTTTATATTCCTATGGTTTACGCATTTTTTAAAATTCGTAAACAGCAGCAAAAGCAAGATCAATAAAGTGATTGATTAGGAAAATAAGATGGCACTTCAACAAGATTTAGTACTACATCCAAATGCGAGATTAGTCCAAATTTATGTTGATCGAATGTTGCTCAGCTACGCCACCAAGCAAATCACTGAGCATGCCAATTTTTCACATCTTCGTTCATTGATTGATAATTTTGCGGTTGCAGAGAATGTATTACACAAATTAATGAAACAAACCACAGCAGGAATGCTTCAACCTGCCCCTTACCTGTTTATTCAGGCAATGGAACGAACAGAAGCAGGTTTAACATTTGTAGAACTGCGAGCTTTACGAGAACTTGGATTTAATAGCGGAGCTAGCTTTGTCGCTATTTATAATGAACAAGGCAAACTATTAGAGCCTGATCAATTACCCAAACCTTATAATCCCACCCATTTTAAATTATTAGTCAGTATGACGATTGGTGTGATTTTACTAATTTTAGTTTTGGGCCTAATTCATTTTCTAAGTTCCTAAAACTGCAATGTAAATAGATTAAGATTAGAGTGAGATAAATTATGTCTATCCTTAGCTGGGACGATTTTGAAGATGATACGCAAAAACCGACTGCACCTGAACACAAGTCTGCGTCCCTCGAATCGCAAAAAACGGTTGATACGCAAGTGGTATCTGATGCAGAGCCATCATCGCCGCGTGTGGCAGCTCCACAATCCGCTGGAGCCAGTACCGTGCGATCAACAAATCCAACCGATTCGCTGGCTAGAGCATCTGAAGCCCTAGAACATCTTGACGTTGCGCCAGGTCTGGAAGAACTGGAAATGGGCGCACAGCGTGTACAGGTTGATGACAAGGCCATGATCAACTGCCGTGCAGACTTAAACCAGCTTGTGCCATTCAAATATGAGTGGGCTTGGCAGAAATACCTTGACGGGTGTGCCAACCACTGGATGCCACAAGAAATCAACATGAACCATGACATCGCACTTTGGAAGTCTGAAAATGGCTTGACCGAAGATGAACGTACCATTGTGATGCGTTCTTTAGGTTTCTTCTCGACTGCGGATTCACTGGTTGCAAACAATTTGGTATTGGCCATCTACCGCCATATCACCAACCCTGAATGCCGCCAGTACATCCTGCGTCAGGCGTTTGAGGAAGCGATTCATACCCATGCCTACCAATACTGTATTGAGTCTTTGGGTATGGATGAAGGCGAAGTCTTCAATATGTACCGTGAAGTACCAAGCGTTGCACGCAAGGCATCGTGGGGCCTGAAATATACGCAGTCTTTAAGCGACCCAACGTTCCACACAGGCACACCTGAAAATGACCAGCGTTTATTGCGTAACCTGATCGCATTCTACTGCGTACTTGAAGGCATTTTCTTCTACTGTGGCTTTACCCAGATTTTGAGTATGGGCCGCCGTAACAAGATGAACGGTGTTGCTGAGCAGTTCCAGTATATTTTGCGTGATGAGTCGATGCACCTGAACTTTGGTATCGACATGATCAACCAGATCAAGATCGAGAACCCTCACCTTTGGACAAATGAGTTCCAACAGGAAGTGATTCAAATGATTCTTGAAGGTACCATGCTTGAAATCGAATATGCACGTGACACTATGCCGCGTGGTGTATTGGGCATGAATGCAAGCATGATGGAAGAATACTTGAAGTTCATCTGTAACCGCCGTTTGTCTCAACTTGGTTTACCAGAGCAGTTTGCTGGCGTGACCAATCCATTTGCGTGGATGTCTGAGATGATGGACTTGCGTAAAGAGAAGAACTTCTTTGAAACGCGTGTAACGGATTATCAGACTGGTGGTGCGTTAAGCTGGTAAGATAAATTGCATTTAAATATAGGCTGCCATTAATACTTGGCAGCCTATATTCCAAATAGAGAACTTTAATAGTATTAGAAAAAACTTCGGCATATAAAAACAATTTTACTTGAAACCAACACCTTTATTAAAAATGGAAAATCAAATTAATGCATAGTCAGTATAATATTCAATACGGGACTATTAGCTATTACAACCCCATTGATTGTTCTGGAATAGTGAAATCCAATAAAGAACATTTTTTCTTTGATCAATCGACCACAATACCTATCAATGCACAGATGAGTTCAAATCTGGAGGTTGCCTTTACTTGTATAAATAAGAAATCCAAAAAGATTAATTTCTTATGTAGTAAAAAATCTCTATATGAAGATCATATACAAAAGCTGATCGCCCAACTTTATCTAGTAATAGAACCACAAGGAGTATCCTCCTTTGAAGCATCTATTAGAAAGAAAGGTGATCCTAAACCACAACCTCAGCCAGAAGAACCAAAATTTAACTTTTCTAAACTCAGTACAATCCAAAAATCAATTGTAATTTTTCTATTTAGTTACAGCATAATAACGATTTTTTTTATTTGCTTACTAGAACGTTTTGATGGACTGGGCGTTGTTAGTTTTCTTTTACTTATTATACCATGCTTTATGAGCGTGGTACTTTTTAAAAACAATGAAGAAAAACTCAATATTATTATGCTTTTACTTATAAATTTTATGAGCATTTCACCTATTATTACTGGAGCAGGTCATGAAATTTATAAGATGACAAAACTCGCTTTCGCCAATATTAACTCTTTTTCTGGAAAGACATATTCAGAACAAGGAATTTTACTTAATAAATATTATGAAACCAGAGGAAAAGCTAGACGAAGCTGGGAAAATATTGAGCTAAATATAAAACCAGATCAGCAAAATCTGACATTATTCTGCAATTTTATTGATAGAGATGATAGCTGCCCTCAGTTAAAACAATTTGATCAGAAAGAAGCAAAGATCATTTATACAACAGGATACTCTTATCTAAAATATCCCGAAGTTATTTTATTAGGAATCAAAACCAGCGAATATGATATTCAACCTAAAACCATGATAAATAATTATAAATATCAACAGCAAACCATTTGGTTTTTCTTTGGGTTTGTTGTATTTCCTGCAATTATTTTTATGCCAGCGATTAGTTTGTATCAGTATATGCATGAAAAAAAATCCAGTAAAACCTAGACTATTTATTAGCAACCAGACTCATCAGTATGATTTTATAAAGTGATCTAGTTTCGCAGCCTAATACTCAAGGTATACTCAATTGTATTGTGGCAGATTGGTCGATATGGCCCATATTCCATCCCGATCCACCTCAAACCCACTCAATAACTGAACCATTGCCCCATCAATCATAAATAAAAATAGATCAACATCGGGTTTTAACAGGCTCATTTCCATACCTGACAACAATTCAAGAATTTCCTGCACCAACCATTCCCGATATTCAAGCACCATTTGATAGGCTGTAGGATAAAGCTGTTCAATTTCAAAAATGGCCTTGAACAGAAGATGATAAGGGCTATTCAGGTCTGCATGTAAAAGATAAATTTCCCTGAGTTTATCGGCTGCCGTAAGGTGTTGGCATGAATACATAATTGCCAGCACCTCTTGTTTGAGCCGATCTTTTTGCACGGCCATGCATATTTCAATAAATCGTTCTTTAGACTGAAAATTATTATAAAACGTCATTTTGGCAATTTTGGTTTGCTGCAAAATAAAGTCTATGCCTGCCTTATGAAATCCATAGTGATCAAATAGCTGGATGGAGGTATGCACCACCTGTAATGCTCTTGGAGAAATTTTTAAATTTGGCATATAGATACCGTCCACTCATCTTTTTTGTTGTATTTAAATGAGATCAAACTACCTTTGCCCTTATGGCGGGCGAAAAAAAGGCATGCACAGACCCTGAAAGACTGCCCTGTCGCATCTCAAGTTTTATTGTTGATCTGTTTTTTTAGTCGCAACGAACTAAGACCTGAACACCCAAGGGCGATCAAGCTGTGTAAAAGACTAATCTGGAGGTATAAGAACGAAATACATAGCCAACTCCTAAAATTCGGAATTCTGCCAATGCACTCATTAAGAATTATGGTGGCAGAACGAAAGTGGGTTAGCAGACTGGGTAAGACTCCAGCACACCCGAAGGTGTCCCACTCCCGTCCTACCGCTACGGGAGGGAACGAGAAGCTTACACATAAAACTATTCCTCAGAAAGAATAGCTCTGATGCGGTCTTACTACTCGGTCTGCTAAAACCGACTGACCATATGGGTCAGGATATAAAGGATAATCTGTGAGGTGGCGGGTGTCAATGTAAGGAAATGGCAAGCTATTAAATTTGTTAGCTTTTGAATAGGGTGGCAGAATGAAAGAGGGTTGACCGACTGGTTTTAGGTTCCAGCACACCCGAAAGTGTCACTCTTCCGTTCTACCGTTGAGACATTTGGATCGTAAAAGACAATCCAAATGGACGTAATAACTTTTGTATAGAATTCAGCGTGGGATTGCTATCTTGCTGTTCCATTTTCTGAATGGTCTGTGGTGCAAGACGGGTTAATTTTGCCATTTCCTGTAGGGTTAAATGTAACTCTGTTCGTAGATAACGGGCAACCTGATAAAACGGCCATTCAGGATGTTGAGCAATATTGGCAAGGACTTGCTGGCGATGGCTCACTTCTTCAATGCCTGTTTTGGGACGATAGCGTTTATCCATTTAACATGCCCCCTAATTGCTGGCAAATTGCAGAAATGCTCAATCGACTCTTATCAATAATTTCATCATCAATATTAAGCTGCTGCATATACTTAATGAGTTGTTGATATTTTGGTAAAATTTTAACCAGTTCCATTTTTAACTCAGATGGTTCAATGCCTGTCACCATATGAATTTGTTGTAATACGGAATTCCAGTCTGGTGAGCCACCTATGTCATCCTGTTCCCAACGAGTGGTTCTGGCAATACCATCTGGATGTAACCACATTGGGGCAAAATCAAAAAGTGGGGTTAAATGAATACGTCCATCCCAATGTCGTTGAATTGCTGTATTCCGACTATGATTATCCTTATTTCCTAAAGCAACATTGGCAATATCACGTTGTAAATATTCCAAAATTTCTGTTTTAGGGTCAGTACAAACTTTAGAAAGTAGCTCACAAACCCGATTATGGCTCACACGTACACCAAAACCTGCGACCTCATTAAGTGATGCAATACTTTCCTGTGCATAACGCTGTACCTGACCATTTTCAACTGTACGGTCAAATCGGGGAATAAATAAACTTTGCCCATGCTGTTGTGGCAATTCATGCACCCGTAAACCTAAAAACTGGGCAAGTTGCATATACTTGGCTTCATGGTTAAGAATTTGCTGTAAACGCGGATTCTCCCCTCTGCTAAATTTTACCAGCCAGTGTTTTTTTGCCAAAGCATCAGGCAATGTATGGTCTAAATAAAATAAATCATCATGTCCCTGAGTTAATAACAGTTTTGGCCATTCGCCCTGTACACCCGAAGAACCTGCTACAAATACACCATAATTGGCAAGTGATTCATAGAAATGCTCTTTGCGTTGCATAA
Organism: Acinetobacter sp. GD03645; assembly: GCF_029845285.1. Classification (NCBI taxonomy): domain Bacteria; kingdom Pseudomonadati; phylum Pseudomonadota; class Gammaproteobacteria; order Moraxellales; family Moraxellaceae; genus Acinetobacter; species Acinetobacter sp. GD03645. Next base: position 129,240 of record NZ_JAOCLL010000008.1, read on the forward strand.
TGTCATGTAAATGAAATCCTACTGGTGGTTGCTTATCTTTTTGTACCAACCATTCAGCCGCCTCTTTAATCCGTAAATGTCCGATAGGATTACCTGCTCCAGCACAGAGTAATGCCCAGTCTGCATGTTGCTGTGCTGTTTCTGACAGCCCAAGTTGTTTTAATAATTCCTGACGACCATAGCCTTGTGGTAATAAGTCCATGAGACAAGCTGCCCATGTTGAACACCGATAACCATTAAGGCTGACAGGAATATTCCATGAGATTGCATTGGCATCACATTGATCTAAATAATCTAGTGCGTAATCCAATAAATAATCAATACGTGTTGATGCCTCCCAACCTTGCTTAGGATCACCCAGCAATTCAACAACAGCGCAGTCTCGCCATTGTTGCTGCTCAAAAATCTGAATCGTGCATTTTTTATTCATAAATTTATTATAATAGAAAAATACAGTCAAAAATAGCTATTACTTTACTATTATAATAGAAAATTATACTAATAGATTGAATAATCACCCACACACACGATAATCCCGATAAATCCTGAGTACCCATTGCCCTGCCAATGTGCTACGTGATTCCGCGCGAAGCTGCTGGGTCAGTGGCGGCATTCTGGTATCAGTCCACGGACTATTGTCAGGCCCAAACAACGGAGCGAGCATACTTGCCGCAGTCAGGTCTGCCAAAGTAAAACGATCTTCAACCAGATAATTACTGGCACTGCCCTGCAACCAATCTTCCATTTGTAGCAGCGTGTTCTGAATTTTTTCCCAAGAATCTGCCACTCGTGGTTCGTAAACCTGAAAGGTACGGCGAATCATAAACCGAAGCAATGGCTTGCTCATATCTGCCAGCATACGTTGCCAACGGCTATATCCAGTAAAATTAAAGAAAATATCGCTGACCTCATCACGCTCAACCGCCAGACTCCAGCAATAGCGGCGGACATGATCGCCCAGTTCATCAAAGAAATCTTCCAGTTCCATGACCCGTTTTCTTGCAACTTCATCCACAGGTAAAAGTGGTCGTTCAGGATAGGTATTTTCAAGATACAGGGCAATTTTGGTTGAATCACCAATCCTTTGCTGTCCATCAACCAAAATGGGTAGGCAACGCTGACCAGCCAAACGCCATGCCGTTGGCGCATGCAAACCTGGCACGAGGTCACGGCAAACATAGCTCAAACCTTTGGCATCCAGATTCCAGCGGGTTTTCTCACAGTAAAGTGACAAGGGAAATTGATACAGTACACGCTGATCTAAAGTCATTGTTATACCCCTTTTAGGCATGGCCATGTGGCTGATAATCTGCCGCCACACCCGCCAAACCACGTTGTACCAAGTTATGTAGATAACGTTTGCCAAACTTCTCAGCAGAACGTCCCACTTGAGGAATAAGCAATGTCCAACTATAGATTCGTAGCCCAAATGCCAAAGGTGTAACCCAGCGCATTGCAATTGGATGCTGGGCAACCCCCATCCCATCTGCCCTTTCATTTCCCAAAAGATAACGGGACAGGACTTCATGTACAGTTTTTGGAATCATGTGTGCATCGGGCAAGTTTTTTAAACCCTCAAACAAGGCTTGCGCCAACTGGCGTGAAGTATCATTCGGGTCAAAGCATAGAGGTAGAATACGCTGGTCAATCGCCTGCTGCTCTGCCACCGTATTGCCCAGCAATCCCAATGGAACACCCAACAGGCGTGTGACATATCGCCAGATCAGGTAATAGCCCTCATGTTCTTCTGGACGGATTTTTGCGCCCAGTGCCTGTAAACTCTCCAGCACCATCGTGCCAAAAAATAACGGGCCTGCGGCGGTATGTAACTGATTGATCGGCAGACCTGTTGCCATATCCCAACGCTCAGATGCCATTAAACGTAAACGCACCATCGCGTGCATCAAGCGGACACGCATACAGATTTCCCAAACCGCCCCATAAGGTCGTAGTGCTTCGGTATCCAGCACCCCAAAAAACAGGGTGGATGATTCAAACAGGCGGCGTACCACATTTTGTTCCAAGCGTTGTGTACCTGACAAAATATGGGCTGAGGCAGCATTGGAAAAAGTGGTCATTAAGCCACCATGAATCAGGGCAATGATCAACTGAGGAAAATGTCGATAAGCCATTGCCCCACCCTTAGCCATCAACTCAAAATCCACCCAGTCGGGAATCATTTCCATATCGGCTAAAAAATCCTGACACGCCACATTGCCCTCACGGGCAAGTTGCTGAATGGCAGGCAACGGCTGCGCAAGCGGTTTTTTATGCGCTCTCAAAGTCTTAACCACATTCTCCGCCAGCTCATCTCCCAGATTCAACCACGGTGCGAGTGGCATTGACCATAGCCATGACTTGCGTGATATTGCTGGCAATGGACTGGTGGGTGCATCAGGTGAAAATGTAGCAGGTACATCAGCAAGCATATTCATGGTTCAACCTGTCAAATCGGGCAAATAATATTCAGCCTAGCAAAGATTTTTTAAATACTCAATTTGTTGAATATTAAATTTGATTATTGGATGTTAAGATAAATTATTTATTGAGGAGTCAATATCATGTCACTTCGCCATGTCTTGCTGGTGTATTTAGGTACGGGGGCTGCCAGTGGCTACGATATTATCAAGGGTTTTCAACGTACTTACGGCTATTTATGGAATGCCAGCTTTCAGCAAATCTACCGTGATTTGGGTAAGTTGCACAGTGATGGACTCATTGACTGCGACATTGTTGAAAATGCGCCCCGCCCGCCAAGAAAAGTCTATCGGCTCAATCCAGAGGGTTATGCAGCCATGCAAAAATGGCTGTCCACCCCCATCAAGCCACCCCATCTCAACAGCGAGTTTTTAGTCAAACTGTCTTCGGTTCACCTGCTGGACGCAGATCAGTTTATGCAGGAATTTCAGCAATACCGACAGGCTTACCAGCAAAGTCTGGATGATTTATTTCGTATGCAGGCGGTCTTCCAGTCACTTCCACCCAACGTACTGGAAAAGTTTGAGGGCATTTACCTGACCCTGACACATGGGATCAGTCAGATTCAGTGCTGGCTGGAATGGGCAAAACAGGTGGAGGTGTTTTTACAGAAGCAGAAATGGCGCGAAACCACCGCAGAGGATCTTCAGCTATTTACTGAGGCATTGCAGTTGAATCAGCCAGAAATATAATTCATCAAATTTAATATTCATCATGTTGAGTATTTAAAAAATCTTTGCTAACCTGAACGCATTCCATATCCCAACCAAAAGGAATGATTGGTATGAAACTTGGGTTTAGCCTGCTTGTGTTGGGCGTACTGCTTTCTCAGCAAACACAGGCGCAAACGTTCTGTGTTTTTGATATGGTCGGCGCACAAGGCCCTGTCATTTCGGGTATGCGTGAATATGCCACGCAATCAAGGGCATGGGGCGCACAGCTTGAACTGCGCTCCTATACTTCTGAACGAGTCGCTGCCGAAGACTTTAAGGCAGGTCAATGTGATGCGGTTTTGCTGACAGGGATGCGTGCACGCCAGTTTAACCATTTTACAGGCAGCATTGACTCAATTGGTGGCTTGCCAAACTACACCCAACTCAAGCTACTCATGGCAGCCTTGCTGCGTCCCGATGCCAGCAAGATGATGACCAGTGGGCAGTATGAGGTGGCTGGGTTAATGCCTTTGGGTGCAGCCTATATTTTCCTGCGTGATCGTAATATCAATACCGTCACCAAAATGGCGGGACGCAAAATTGCCGTGTTGGACTACGACAAGGCGCAACTGGTAATGGCGGAACGCATTGGCGCACAGGCCGTGATGAGTGATGTCTCCAATTTTGCAGGAAAATTCAATAACGGTCAGGTGGATGCCACCGCTGCCCCTGCGGTTGCCTATATGCCACTTGAGCTTTACAAGGGCGTGGGCAGTCAGGGTGCCGTGCTAAAACTGCCTGTGGCGCAACTGACCTTTCAGATGTTGATTCGCCCAGACAAATTCCCAGCAGGGTTCGGGCAACGTTCCCGTGAATATTTTTACGGTCAGTATGATACCGCCATGAAAACCATATCGGCAGCCGAAGATGACATACTGTTTTTCTTTCCACCTGCCGATGGAACAGCATCACAATATCGGGAAATGATGCGTCAGGCACGGATCAGCATGACCAAACAGGGAATTTATCATCCAAAAATGATGAACCTAATGAAAAAAATCCGCTGCCGTGCCGAACCCACCCAAGCGGAATGTAGCGACAATCTTGAATAGCGCACCCTAATCACAGATTGCCAAGATCAGGCCATTTTTAGGCACATACTTTTAATTTACACCCTATAACAATATCTGGAGTCATCATGAAAATCGCTTTCGCTCCATTGCTGATCATCAGTTTGCTTAGCCCACAACTCCATGCCAGTGACATTGATAAAGATACCGCAACCCGTTTTATTAACAGCTTTTATCAAGCCATACAAAAACACGACCTCAAGGCTGTGGGCAATATGATTGACAATAAAGCCACGATTAAGGTGTTATGGACACAGGCTGATCCACCACAAAGCTTTACCATTAGCAAGGCTGATTATTTGCAACAGCTCAAGGCAACCTGGCATTTTGCCACCAATGAGAGTTATGAAATCAAGAATATCAAGGTCAGTCTGGTTGATAATGTCACGACAGTCAGTTTGCAAGAGACAGAAAATCGGACACTTTTTGGTAAGAAAGCGGGACAGCAGAATGAACTGCAAATTGCACTGGGTGGTGATGCAAAATCGCCGCGTATTGTCAGTATCCAGAACAAAACCAAGCTTTGGTAGATGTTCTGTTGTAGCCCCTATTTAATTGATCTGAGTTCGATATAAAGTTCTTGATGAAATATGATACTCGGAAACGTCATCCGCAATTGTTCGAGGCAGGACTTTATTAATAAAGTGTTGTTTCTGCGATTCAGTAAACTAGCTGACAGTAGTTAACGAGTTTTGCGGATGACAATGGTTTTGCCTACTTTTGCCAAAACAAAAGTAGGTCGTCGAAGACATATCCTGAAACTGGATGAGAACTCGGCAAGACTCCTATAATATAATTATTTTTCAATAATTTATATAATAATTTAAGTTGAAATCAGATTAAGCTTTAATCAATTGAATATCAGAACCAGCACGTTTCGGATCAATCAGGATTTTGGCATGTTGCTCTGGATCCCGTAATGCAGCAAAAGCATTGTTCACCCCTTCCAAGCCCACCACACCTGTGATCAATGGAGAACAATCCACTTTACCCTCAGCAATCATATGCAAGGTATCACGGAACTCAAGTGGTGTATAACCCAGCACATACTGGATTTCCAGTTCCTTATTGATGGCCAATGCAGGTTCGATCTTATCACTTTGCATACAAACGCCAACACCAACAATACGCGAAAACAGTGGTGCACCCTCAAGAATCTGCTGCATGATCCCTGCCACACCTACACATTCAAAGATTACTGGACGTTTAGGCAATAGACCAAGTTTGTCACCTACGCGCATTGCATTGACCCAAGGTAATGAGAACGTCTGGACCTTGTCAAAAATGCCCATTCCCATATTAATCGCTTCAGAGACATTCCCCAGCAACCCAAGCTCTTTCCAACTGCTAAATGGAGATTGCTGTTTAGGGTCAATCAAGATATCTGCACCACATTGCTCAGCCAAACGGCGACGATTCGGTGAAAAATCACTGGCAACCACTGTTTTAACACCCATTGCCTTGAGCATTAAAATCACACCCAAACCGACTGGACCACAGCCCACCACAATCGCAGGTTCACTTTTCTTGATTCGACTACGGCGTACCGCATGCAATGCAACAGCCATAGGCTCAGTCAGCGCCGCACTATCCGCGTCCAAACCATTTGGAACTTCAAACATCAGGCTCGATTGAACCAGAACCTGCTCTGCATAACCACCTGATGCACTTGGTGAAAGTCCAGTGGGTACATAACCCTGTGGATCAACATTCAACAAGGGCATCGCACAAACCAAAGTATCCGCTTTCAGTTTACGGCGTGTTTTTGGACCATAATCCAGGACCTTACCGCAAAACTCATGACCGAAAACCAATTTATCCGAAGATTTCGCCACACCATTAAAACCAACGCGCGCCGCCAAATCATGCATGTGGTCACAGTGGTGTTGCATGTGCAAATCTGAGCCACAGATTCCGCAACGCACCACTTCAAGCAATACTTGACCTTTGGCTGGGATCAGTTTTTGACTGTCTTCAATTTGAAGCTGGGCATTCTGGCAAACAAGAGATTTCATAGGATGTTTTCCTTTTTTGTTTTATTCCATTTGTTAGCGTTTCAGTTTTTTAAGTGACTGGAATCATCGCACCAACAAAGCTTGCCACAATACTGACAAACCATATTGTCAAAATCTATGACCCAAACATAAATATCTTAAAGGAATAAGGTCAGCATACCAGAAGATTTAGCGCTGTTTCTAACCTGATTCCGATATAAAACCCTCGATGAAATATGATACTCGGAAACGTCATTCGCAACTGTTTGAGACAGGACTCTATTAATAGAATGTTGGTTCTGCGATTGATTAAACTAGCTGACGGTGATCAACGAGTTTTGCGGTGAGCAGCGATAGCTGCGCAAGATGGTTGCCCTTGCGGAGCTTCGCTCCTCATCCCGAAAGAAAAGTAGGTCGTCGAAGACTTATCCTGAAATTGGATGAGAACTCGGCAAGACTCCGCCAAGATAATTTTTTCAATAAGTTAAAGAAATCTTTAAGTCGAACAAAGATTATAGAATAAAAATTTAAGACTTAAATTCTCATTCTATTCAAATAGATAGATAACTTCCCTCCTCATCAATCCAATATTTTTTAAAAAATACAAAATGAGCTGTTGCAATTTATAGTGTCATTATGCCAACATATATTTACTGGCTATAAGCCACTATATAAGAGAAGCAAAAAATGGCGATTCAACTCAAGACAAGCAACGTGAATGTTCCCATCGAATTTTTACAGTTTTCAGGTGGTGAACGTCATATTCAACTGAATCCAAGCCTGCTCAATCCATCTGAAAATTCAGTGCAGATCAAGGCTTCGATCAGCAACAGCACTGATGTAATGGATTACCTGTTACTGGAAAATGTGCTACTGCAACAGGGTATCCAGCTTGCAGTTGAAATCCCTTATTTTCCTTATGCACGTCAGGATCGTATCTGCGCACAGGGTCAGGCTTTTTCACTTAACCTAATGACCAAATTATTAAATAGCAATACAGAACAATATGTAGGTCAGCGTCAGGAAATTGTGGTGTGGGATTGCCATAGTCAGGCAACGCTTGAGTTACTACGAGCAAATACCACTTTTCAAAATGTAGTCAATATCGAACCGATTCAGATCATTCGGCAGAGTGAAGCATTAATGCAAATTTTGCTGGCTGAAAATACGGTGCTGGTCTGCCCCGATGCAGGTGCAACACAACGTACTCAAGCGATTGCCAATGGCATTAATGCACAACGCCAACAGGCAATCAACATTATTCACTGTGAAAAAGTAAGAGATGCAAATACAGGAAAAATCAGGGCAACACAGGTCCACAGTGCAGACTTAACAGGCAAAACCGTAGTGATTACAGATGACATTTGTGATGGGGGTGCAACCTTTATTGGCATTGCCCAGCAATTACGTCGCCTCCATTGCCAGAACATCATCCTGTATGTCACACACGGCATTTTTAGCAAAGGACTTAATGTTTTCGATGGCTTGGTTGACCAGATTTTTACCAGCAATAGCCGCCCACAACAGGCACATTCAAAACTCAACATCATTCACTTTGAAAATTAATTTACATAAATAGGAGTATAAAAATGAGTCTTACAATTAATCCACTGAATGCAATCGACTTTTATAAGGCAGATCACCGCCGCCAGTACCCAGTTGGCACTGAGTACGTTTATGCAAATTTCACACCTCGTTCCTCACGTTTGGCAAAAATGCTGCCTGATTTTGATGACAAGGTGGTGTTCTTTGGCCTACAGGGATTTATCAAACACTTTTTAATTGAAACATGGAATGAGGTCTTTTTTAACCAGCCGAAAGACCAGGTGGTCGCAGCCTATAAACGCCGTATGGACAGTTCATTGGGTGAGGGTGCTGTACCTGTAGAACACATCGAAGCGTTACATGACTTAGGCTATTTACCTTTAAGAATTAAAGCTTTGCAAGAAGGAAGCCGCGTCAATATTAAAGTACCTGTATTGACCATTATCAATACTGACCCAGATTTCTTTTGGTTGACCAACTATATTGAAACCGTACTCAGTGCTGAACTGTGGAAGAGTTGTACTACTGCTACGATTGCCTATGAATATAAACGCCTGCTAAATCAATATGCACAAAAAACAGGTGCGCCTTTGGATTTTGTCCCTGTGCAGGGGCATGATTTCAGTAGCCGTGGGATGAGTGGCATTTATGATGCCGCACAATCCAGTGTTGGGCACTTAACCAGTTTTATTGGTACCGATTCAGTCGCTTCAGTTGATTATGCTGAAGAATACTACAATGCGTCAGGTGTGATTGGTGTTTCAGTACCTGCAACTGAACACAGCGTGATGTGTATGGGTAGCGAAGAAAGTGAGCTGGAAACCTTTAGACGTTTGATCTGTGAGCTTTATCCTATGGGTGTGGTCAGCATTGTGTCGGATACATGGGATTTCTGGCGTGTGATTACCGAATTTAGCCTTGAGCTAAAAGCTGAAATCCTCAATCGACAACCCAATGCCCTAGGTCTTGCCAAAGTGGTGTTCCGTCCCGATTCAGGTGATCCTGTAAAAATCATCTGTGGCGACCCTGATGCTGAAATCGGTAGCCCTGCTTATAAAGGTGCAGTTGAATGTTTATGGGAAATCTTTGGCGGTACAGTCACCGATAAAGGCTATAAGGTGCTGAATGAACGTGTGGGTTTGATCTATGGCGACTCGATTACCCTTGAACGTGCGCAAAACATTTTAAGGGGTCTGGAAGCCAAAGGCTTTGCATCCAATAACCTTGTGTTCGGGATTGGCAGTTATACCTATAACTATCTGACTCGGGATACTTTTGGTTTTGCAGTCAAGGCAACTTGGGGACAGGTCAATGGTGTAGGTCGCGAATTGTTTAAAGACCCGATTACTGATTCAGGCACCAAAAAATCGGCAAAAGGTTTATTGCGGGTGGAACAGACTGAAAACGGTTTTGAGTTGTTTGATCAGCAAAGCCCTGAGCAGGAAAATATGGGTGCATTAACGCCTGTATTTGAAAATGGGCAATTGTTGAGAGAGTGTACACTGGATGAGGTGAGATCAAGATTATTTTAAATAGGTGTAAGAATGAGAATGTAGGAGGCGATGGCAATCGCTCTCTTACCTCTATTAAATTATCTGTAGGCTTACCATCATGCACTACAGCAAATATAAAATCATTTATACTCAATCTCATGTCGAACTTCTGAGATTTCCAAACTGTGACCTACACCTCTGAACAAGAATACCTTGCCCACTATCAAAAACGAGACTATGACAGCCCTTTGTTTACCGTGGATATGGCAATTTTTTCGATTTCAAAAGGTCAGTTACAGGTTTTGCTGATTCAGCGTTCCAACTTTCCAGAAAAAGGCAAATGGGCATTGGCAGGTGGTTTTGTTGATTTAGCTGTTGATGCTGATTTAATGGCAACCGCTCACCGTAAACTACTGGAAAAAACAGGCATTGCCTTGCCCTATTTAGAACAAGTGGAAACCATTGGCAATACACAACGAGACCCTCGTGGTTGGTCAATTACTTCTCTCTATTTCGCTCTAATTGATTTTCAACAATTTGATATTCAAACCAGTTCTTCAACCGAAAAAAGTGAATGGTTTCCTCTTCATCAGGCTTTAAAGCTTGATCTCGCTTTTGATCATAAGCATTTACTACAGCTCGCCATTGAACGTCTTGGCAATAAAACTCGCTATACCGCACTGCCTGCCAGTCTCATGCCTGAGCTATTTACCCTGACCGAGTTACAGACGATTTATGAAATTATTTTAGGTCATCCATTAGAAAAAAAATCATTTAGACGGCGTATGCAGGAAGCAGGTGTGGTTATAGAGACAGGACAGTCCAAAATTGTCGGCAAACGTCCAGCACAACTGTTTCGTTATGCACTGGATGATTTTAACTTTACCTTTTCAAGAATGCTGGAAACACCAAGAAACTCTAATGAGGATGAATAAATGACTTGGGCAGATATAATCATCTGCCCATGTTATTGGTGAGATTCAATATAAGAAATATTTCCCACCTAAAGAATAAAATTTATCTTATCGCCAAGTCTGACGAATCATATCGACAGCTTTTTCGGCAATCATAATCGTTGGCGCATTGGTGTTGCCATTGACCACTGCTGGCATAATTGAGGCATCAATCACGCGAAGCCCCTCCACACCATAGACTTTCAGTTCTGGATCAACCACCGCCATGTCATCCACACCCATCTTGCAGCTTCCCACTGGATGGTAAACGGTATCGACACGCTGGCATAACACCTTGCGAATATCCTCATCCGTTTTTACATTTGCGGTGAACATATCTTCCTTGATTTTTTCGTTTAAAGCGGGTGCCTGCATCAACTTCTGGGTGATCTTGAAGCCATCCACCATATCCTGCAAATCCTGTTCATCTTCCAGAAATTTAAAGTCAATCAACAGTGGATCATTGGCGTTTTTACCGCTTAGCTTGACTGAACCACGGGCACGCGGATTGAGCAGGCACACGTGGCAGGAAATCCCATGTCCCGTATGCATGGTTCTGGCATGGTTATCCACTACTGCGATCACAAAATGCAACTGTAAATTCGGTTTATCCAGTTCAGGACGGGTTTTTAGGAAACCACCACATTCAGCATAGTTGGTGGTGATCAGGCCACGGCGTTCCTTACGGTAACGACCAATCTGCTTAAACAGGTCAAAACCCCCCCCAACCGACACCCCAAACGTTCCATCAGTGAGCTTGGTTTTATAGGCAAAAATAAAGTCTGGGTGGTCATGCAGGTTTTCCCCCACCCCAGGCAGGTCCTTAACGACAGGGATACCATGTTTTTCCAGTTCCTGACGCGGGCCAATACCTGACAGCATCAAGATTTGCGGTGACTGGAACGCGCCAGCCGAAAGCAGCACTTCCTTATTCGCCCTTACCGTATGGCTTTGCCCCTTATTATTATATTCCACCCCGACCGCACGACCATTTTCAATCACAATATGTGACACCATCGCATGGGTAATGACATGCAGGTTCGGGCGTTTACCCATGTGCGGCAATAAGTAGCCACGTGCGGCACTCCAGCGCTCGCCATTTTTCTGGGTAACCTGATAAACTCCCAACCCTTCCTGCTCAGCCCCATTAAAATCGTCATTGAGTGGATAGCCCACCTGTTTAGCCGCCTCAATAAAGGTTTTTTGATAAGGATTGTCTGAATGTAGTTCACTGACATTGAGTGGACCATGCTGTCCGTGATATTCATTCTTGATTCTTTCATTGTGTTCAGACTTGATGAAATAAGGCAAAACCTCATCATACGACCAGCCCTTATTACCCAGTGCCGCCCAGTGGTCATAGTCATCACGATGGCCACGAATATACACCATCGCATTAATTGCCGAGCTTCCACCCAGCCCCTTGCCGCGTGGTTGATAGCCTTTACGCTGGTTCAGGCCCTTTTGTGGAATGGTTTCCAAAGCCCAGTTGTTCAGCTTGGTTGGGATACTGATCACGGCGGCGGCAGGTGTATTCACCAGCCAGTTGTTGCCATCTCCGCCAGCTTCCAGCAGGCACACTGAAACATTCGGGTTTTCTGTCAATCTTCCTGCCAGCACACAACCTGCTGAACCCCCACCAATAATCACAAAATCATAAGCTGTTTGCGTCATCTCTATCCCTGTTATTTTCTTTTTTAAAAAGTGAAACGATTATGCCTAAAACGGTCTTCAAATATTACATTGCTTGTCTAACTATATAAAATAATTGTAGATAAAAGAGAAAATACTTTAAAAAAAGGCATTCTCACCATAAAATACCCCGAAAATTCAAAACATTAAAATAATGATGAACAACCAACCACCATATCATGGCCCCTCATTTCAGGCACATCCCCAGAAAACACGCTTGATTGGCATATACTTTATGGTTATCCCGATCTCGATGACATTCTTTTCCGCCCTATTTATACAAAATGGAAATGGCCATACGCATAACTCATTCTACATTCATATCATCCCGATGTTTTTTATTGGGCTGGTACTTTATTTTTTAAGGTTTCAACTTACTAAAGACCATGCAATGGTCTCCGTTGGAAAGATTTTTATCTCAACCATTCATAAAAAGGATTTATCCCAGACCATCTATCTAAAAATGCCCCATAATCATCAACAGCTGGAACTTAACCGTAAACTGACCTTATTTAAACGGCCCGATCCCCAAACCTTTTGGCAACAGCATGCGGTACTGACATTTCCCCAGAACAAGACACGTGGTTCTTTATTCCGCCCAAGCTTAAACCAGCTATACCTAAACTTTTTTTCCAAACAGCAAATTGATGAGCTATTTCAGATTTTAAAGCGGGATTGGCAACTTAATCCTGAACAAATTGAAACGACCTCCCTTGAAAAACTACAACAGGAACGTCAGGCCAGGATATTGGCAGATGGGCACCCTCCCTCATTTTTGTTGCTATTTTTATCGGGATCATAGGGGCTGCACTGCCGTTCCAGTTTTCAAGCGGATTACATTTCGCCATTGAATCTTATGATGCACTGCCTGTTTTTATGATTTTTAGTTTGCTGGTGACTTATCCCCTGATTAAAGCGGAAAAGAAAAAGTATCCATTGATCAGTGCCACCATCTGTAGTCTTGTACTTGGCTGTAGTGTTTATTTTGTCGCGTTGCAGTGCAACCGTCTCTATAGCGAACGCAGAAATACTGAACAAATCATCAGCATGACCTTTGAACAGATGGACCGCCGCTCACAAGTCTGGCGGCTTGAACCCACATTTGCCCAGAAATTTAAGCTGCCTTATATTTATATCCATCAGGACTGGCAAGGCTTCGATGCCAGTTTAAAACAAGGACAACAGTATGAGATTATTGTTCGGCAAGGCCTGTTCAATGATTATTTTGTGGATACAGAGAGTTTCCACAAGGCAAAACTGGTCGAAAAAGAAAGAGAGTAAGGAAAATATTGTGGATGAGGCTTGTTCATATCATGAAATACACATGCAGTGAACAAGCTAAAATTCAGACGTAAAAAAACCGCTTCGTTAGCGGTATTTTATCTCATCTCTAGGATGATGGTCGGAGCAGTAGGATTCGAACCTACGACCCCCTGGTCCCAAACCAGGTGCACTACCAGGCTGTGCTATGCTCCGAATGTGGGGTGAATGACGGGATTCGAACCCGCGACAACTGGAATCACAATCCAGGGCTCTACCAACTGAGCTACATCCACCATAACATATTTTTGATTCTATATACCAAGCTGCCAAATGGCGCGCCTGACAGGATTCGAACCTGTGACCATCCGCTTAGAAGGCGGATGCTCTATCCAACTGAGCTACAGGCGCATAACGATGATAATATTATCAAGCGATACTTCGCCGATATTAAAATAATGTTTTTCAACATCTTTTAAATGGTCGGAGCAGTAGGATTCGAACCTACGACCCCCTGGTCCCAAACCAGGTGCACTACCAGGCTGTGCTATGCTCCGATCTCTCAGCTTTTATTGTATCGCACATCGTGCGGTACGGTGTGCATTCTAGGCTTGACGTTGCATCACGTCAACACCTAGTTTTAAAAAAAATGATTTTTCCTTATCAAATGTATATTTAACAAGCATTTTAACGCTTTAGCGAAGCGCTAAAGTTCAACATTCGATCTAAAGGTAATTTGGCACGTTCAGCCAGGGCTGGATCAACGTGTATTTCCTGATCACCATGCTGTAACACATGCAAAATCCCATCCAGTTCGTTCATTGCCATCCACGGACAATGCGCACATGAACGACAGGTTGCACCCTCACCTGCGGTCGGTGCTTCAAATAATTCTTTATCAGGTGCGGCCTGCTGCATTTTATAGAAAATGCCACGGTCAGTTGCCACGATCATTTGCTTATGCGGTAAAGTTTGCGCCGCTTTAATCAATTGCGAGGTGCTCCCCACCGCATCAGCAATTTCCACCACCGATTCAGGTGATTCAGGATGTACCAAAACCGCCGCATCGGGATAAAGTGCTTTCATTTGCGCGATACCACGGGCACGAAATTCTTCATGCACGATACAGGCACCATCCCAAAGCAGCATATCTGCACCAGTTTTCTTCTGGATATAGCGACCTAAATGTTGGTCAGGTGCCCAGATAATCTTTTCGCCCAAGCTATCCAGATGTTCAATAATCTCCACCGCACAGCTTGAAGTCACCACCCAGTCGGCACGCGCCTTCACTGCCGCCGAGGTGTTGGCATACACCACCACGGTATGGTCAGGATGCTGGTCACAGAATGCGGTGAACTCATCCACAGGACAACCCAAATCCAGTGAACAGGTTGCTTCCAGGGTTGGCATCAACACTGTCTTTTCAGGTGATAAAATCTTGGAGGTTTCGCCCATAAATTTCACCCCAGCCACCACCAGTGTCGTCGCAGGATGGTCACGGCCAAAACGTGCCATTTCCAGTGAGTCGGAAACACAGCCACCCGTCAGTTCCGCAAGCTCCTGCACTTCAGGATCACAGTAATAGTGCGCCACCAGCACAGCATTTCGTTTTTTCAGTTCCGCTGCAATCTGGGCAAACTTTTCTTGTTTCACTTCTGGGCTAAGACTGTTGTCTTTTGGCTCACCCAAACGATCTAAATGCGCCTGCACAATATTTTTGGCTTCGTTCGCAATTAAATTCGTATCATTCATAAAACGTCTTCTCTATCCTGCGCGCCTGCATCACTGCAAACTTATAACGTGGGTCTATGCTGATCTTTCGGGATCAATCATATTGTCCACGAATGGGTGATATAAAAAAAGCCCCACTGTGGAGGCTTTATTATACCGCATATTTACGAGCGATAATCGGCATTAATTTTTACATAGTCGTAAGAAAAATCACAGGTATATACCGTGTCTTTGGCTGTACCACGACCAAGGTCTATACGGATGGTAATTTCTTTCTCAGCCATTACCGCTGCACCCGCCTCTTCAGTATAGTCAGGGTTGGCACCACCATCCAGACAGATTTGCACATCACCCAGCCAGACCTGTACCTTGCTGCTGTCCAGATTCGGTACACCCGCCTTGCCAATCGCCATCACAATACGGCCCCAGTTTGGATCGGAGGCGAACAATGCTGTTTTGATCAATGGTGATTCAGCCACACTATAGGCAACATCACAACATTCCTGGGTATTTGCCCCACCCTCAACCTGCACTGTGATGAACTTGGTTGCGCCCTCACCATCACGGACAATCAACTGCGCCAGACGATTCATAATACGGGCAAGCACATCCAGTACCTGTTGGTAACGTTGATCATCCTGAGAGGTAATTTCCGTACCACCTGCCAGACCTGTGGCGACAAAAATACAGGAGTCATTGGTGGAGGTATCACCATCAATGGTAATACGGTTAAATGAATGCTCAACCGTGGTCTGTAAAAGCTGTTGTACCAATGCTTTTGAAATTGGCGCATCGGTTGCAACAAAACTCAACATGGTCGCCATGTTCGGACGAATCATGCCAGCACCTTTACTAATCCCTGTCATAGTATAAGTCACGCCATCCAGCTCAAATTGCTCAGATGCACCTTTCGGTGTGGTGTCTGTGGTCATAATACCTGAAGCAGCATCAGCCCAACGATCCGCATTTAAATCATTGAGTGCAGGCTGAATGCCTTGCAGCAAACGTTCAATTGGAAGTTGCTCACCAATTACGCCTGTTGAAAATGGCAAGATTTGACTGCTTTGCACACCTGTCAGTTCAGCCAATTTGGCACAGGTTGCCTCCGCATTTTTATAACCGATTGTACCTGTGGCGGCATTGGCGTTGCCTGTATTAATAATCAGGTAACGTGGCTGTTTTTGTGAAGCATTTTCAGCCAGATGTTTTTTACTGAGTAGAACAGGTGCAGCGGCAAATGCACTTTGGGTAAACACACCCGCAACATTTGAACCCTCAGCAAATTCAAAAATGACCAGATCGCGTCGGTTTGGATAACGTACATACGCCTCAGTTGAGCCAATTTTCACACCCTGCACCACATGCATCAGCGGCATCGTTACGTCACCAACAGCCATTTTTAAATACCCATTCAACTTGTTATGAAAGACTTAAGCTTATTCCAAAAGGCAATTAAAATCGAGTGTTAGCCATATAGATTATTGAATTTGCCCCTGTTCCAAACTCAATAAAATCTGCTTCTTATCCAGACCACCTGCAAAACCCACCAAAGCCCCACCAGAACCAATCACCCGATGGCACGGTGCAATAATTGAAATTGGATTTCTACCATTGGCAGCCCCGACCGCACGCACTGCCTTTTCATTGCCAATCTGCAGTGCAATGTCCTTATAACTACGCGTTTCCCCATAAGGAATGGTCAATAAAGCCTGCCATACCTGTTGCTGAAAATCCGTGCCCTGAAAATCCAGTGGCAAATCAAATTGCTGACGTTGTCCTGCAAAGTATTGTTCTAATTGTTGTTTTACTTTTAGCAACATTGGGTGTTGCGTATCTTCAACTAATTCAGCGAGTCGTACTCGTTTATGGTCTTCATTGTCCCACATCACGGCGATCAGTGCCTGATCATGTGCAACCAGTTTTAATGCGCCTACAGGAGAGTCCATATACATATAAACCAGTTGCATTATTTCTCTCCTTAAATCTTTTAATGTGATGACAGCTTCATCAGAACCAAGCCAGATACGATCAGAACGGCTGCGATCATACGCATTGCGGTCATGGGTTCATTCAGCACCATAATGCCCAGAATAAAGGAACCAATCGCGCCAATCCCCGTCCACACAGTATAGGCTGTTCCCAAAGGAAGTGTACGCATTGATATGGAGAGCAACACCACACTTAAAATCATAAAAACAATCGTAACCACACTTGGGGTGAGACGTGTGAAGCCCTCAGACATTTTCATTGAGTATGCCCAAATGACTTCAAAAACACCTGCCAAAATTAAAATTGCCCACGCCATTTTTACATTCATCTTGTTTAATGGTTGGGTCGTCCCAACGTGATTCTTTTTTGGGGAGGTCGTCCTCCCAGCCTAGAAGTTTACTGTAAAATATATAGTTATGTGAATTGTTATGTATCTATATTGCCTAAGCTTTTGAAAAGCATGGATTGTTATTCTATTGCCAAATGATGCTGTCCACACGCATCAATTCACAGGCACCATTGCCTGTATCCTCACGGGACAAGGAACTTTTCCAGCGCCATCCATCGGGTGCCTGAATTTCGATTAATGCACCCTTGAGGTAGACCAGATCATCCTTTTTAATTTTCTTCATTTGCGATGCCACATAGGCATCTGCTGGAACCAAATGCATGTTGGCACTGTGTGTTTCAATTTCCCTAAACGAAATCGGTGGTTCATGGTCAATACGCCAGTGATACCAACGGTTACTCTGGGAAATGTCAATTTGCTTATACACCTGTGGATTTGCCATTTCACCCCAGCCCACTGCAATGTCCATAGGGGAAAATTCTGCTTCACGGCCTAGATTGTAGTCTTCCCGTCCCAGTACACGAAATGAACCCTCATAGTTTTCCAGTGCCATCACCTGTACACCTTGCTGGGTCGTAATTTGACTCACATTTGGAGCGGGTTTAAGCAGATTGGTCCAGACCAGCCATGCCAGTGCCAATCCCAGCAAGCCATACATCCATCTTGGCATATTATTCATCCTTTTTGCGTTGTAATACCTTGATCCATTGCCTGAGCTTTTCTAAAGCGGAATACAAAAATTGTTGAATAAGGTTAAGCTGGTTTTTTGTAAAGGTCTTGTTCTGATTGAATGAATCTGTCTTTTCCTGCTGAAATGACGCGATTTCCACAGGTTCATAATGGGACATGGTTTGTTGTAGTTCAGCCCCCAGACTCAAGCGCTGCAAGGCGGCGGTAACCTCATCAATCGGTAGATGATGGTAGAGGGTTAAATGACGTGCATCCAGGTCAATACTGTGCTCAACCAATAAGTCAACAAACGGAACTAATGCCTTGCGTACACGTGTTGCTTCCACAACACTGCTCATATGGGGAATATAGTAAAAACTGACATTCATGCTGCCATTTGCGGAAATGAATCCTGCTTGAGACTGAAAAGAAGCCTGGGGTTTTTCTCTTGAATTTACCCCTTGATTTGCATGATCTGTTATTTGCCCGTCTTGTTGTTCTAAAGCCATTTATGCACCATGAATGACTCAAAAAAGATACTGCCAGTATAAACCAACAGTATCTCAGTGAAGTGACATTTTAGACGGAGTATCAGAACTTTAAAGTAAGCCCCGCACCATATAGCCCACCTTGCTCACGCCCTGAAGCCATTTGCCATGCGGTTTGCTTGTTACCTTTATGGTAGGCATAGGCAAGGTCAATGAACGGCATCACTTTTTTATTGATTTCATAGCGAATCTGCACGCCCGTTTGCAGTTTGGACACACCTGATTTTTGTGCATATTTTGATTGATCATTTAAAACCAGATCCGCATTGAAATAAGGCTGTGCAATCAATTTCTGGGTAAACAGTACATCACGGCTGGTTTCCAGACTGAACTGCCAGCGTTGATCCTGCCCTGCATAGAAATAGGCTTCGGTTTCAAAGAAATAGGGGGCCAAACCATGTAAGCCGACTACGGCACTCCACTGATTTTTATCTTGCCACTGTTCAGGTTGATATTGGTGGCGAGCACCCACCTGTACATCCCAAAAGTCAGCAATATTACGGCTATATAAAGCCATTGCATCGGTTTGTGTCCGTTCAGATTCCGCCTTTTCCACATGTGCCTTGATGAAAATCTTGTTTTCATCTGTGCCTATCCAAGTTTTCAATTTGCTGCTGGCACGCCCTTGTCCTGCATCATCTACAGTCCACACATTCTCCAGACTGGTGGCCTGATACATCTGCCCACCATGTTCACGGTGGTGATCATGCTGTGCATGGTCAAATCCTATCTTTACAGGAGACGTGACCTGATGTTGTTCATGTTGCATTGCTGATGATGCATCCATTTGCATAACGGGCTGTTCATCTGTCATGTGATTATGTTGTTCATGTGCATAAGTCACGACACTCAGGCAGCATATCATTCCACCCATCATCAACAGGGATACATGGCGTTTCATTTCAGGCACTGGCTTAATGATGTACATGACTTTCTCCTTGAGAAGACTGAACAGGCATTTGCATCGGCGTTTTTGTGTCATCAACATTTGCCACGATCAGCTTGCTCATCATGCCTGCACTCATGTGGTATAGCAGGTGGCAATGAATTGCCCATTCGCCCAACTCATCCGCAGTCAGCATCGCGGTCACGGTCTTGCCTGGCGGTACAATTATTGTGTGCTTGTTTGGCATGTCCTGTGCAGACTGGCCATTTTCCAGTTGCATAAACATGCCATGCAAATGCATTGGGTGGGCCATCATGCTGTCATTGACAAATTTCAGGCGGATACGTTCGCCATATTTCACCTTTAAAGGAGCAAAGCCCTTGTCACTGAACTTCTTGCCATCAATCGTCCAGATATAACGCTCCATCGTACCGCCAAGACGGATCACCAACTCTCTTTCAGCAGGACGGGTATCAGCTTGGGGTGTTAATGATTTCAGGTCGGCATACTGCAATGCCTTATGTCCTGTTGGTGTGGAGGCATTGGCCCAACCCTGTACGGTATCAGGTTGATCTTTATCAGAAGATGCCATAGTTTGATGCTGGCTATGCTCAGACATTGCTGATGCTGACATCTGCATCTGGTCATGTGAATGATGTTCCATGTTCATTTGCTGATGCGAGCCATGATCCATTTTACCCATATCCATTTGTCCATGCCCCATATCCTCCATGGTCAATAATGCACGTGAACGGGCTTTCGGCATTTCAACCTTTTGCTGTTTTAGTGACATTTCATTTTGCAGTGATGCAAGTGCAAAACCAGCGCGGTCAATCGACTCTGCCTGAATTTGATAATGTGCCTGCGTTGGCTCGACCATCACATCATAGGTTTCTGCCGCACCAATCCGAAATTCATCTACTGGTACAGGTTGCACAGGCTGACCATCGGCACTCACCACCGTCATTTTTAAATCTGGAATACGCACATCAAAAAAGGACATGGCTGAAGCATTGATAAAACGTAGGCGGACTTTCTCACCTGTTTTAAATGCACCTGTCCAGTTCTGCTGTGGTGTCTGACCATTCACTAAAAAGGTATAACCCGTAACATCAGATAAATCGGTTTTTAGCATCCGCATCTGGTTCCACATTGTACGGTCTTGCCAGCTTGCCTTTAAACCTTGCTGTTTCACCTGTTTCCAGACATCACCCACTGTTTCACGCTGGTTCTGATAATACTCGGCGGACTTTTTCAAGTTTGCCATGATCTGCACACTATCAGACTCATGAAAATCCGACAGCATCACCACATAGTCACGTTCTGCTTTTTCATGTGCGGCAACAGGCTGTTTTCCTTTTGGATAAATCACCAGAGGACCATATAAGCCATCCTGTTCCTGTCCTTTACTATGGGCGTGATACCAGTAGGTTCCGTTTTGACGCACCTTGAAACGATAGGTAAAATCACCCTGTGGCTTAATGCCCTGAAAGCCATTAAAACCAGGCACACCATCCATCAATCCAGGTAAAAGCAACCCATGCCAATGCAGGGATGTGTCCTGATCCTTGAGTTGGTTATGCACATGGATGACCGCCTCATCACCCTCTTCAAACTCCAGAAGCGGGGCAATAAATTTGCCATTCACCGTCATGCGTTTGACAGGTTTTCCTGTTACGTTGACCATGCCCTGATTGATATTCAGGTGATATTCCTTAATTGCAGCCCAACTCTCGGGCGCAAACAATAAGCTTAGGCTGGCCACAACACCAGCATATAATTTTGAAGACATAAAATAATCCCAATCTGTTAAATATCGCCTAGCCCCTCTTTAAAAAGAGGGGAATTTCAACGGAATTTAATAGATCAGGTTCTAGGAGGGCGTAAAATTTCCTGCCAATAGCCAGCAAGATGCCGAGCTTGATAATCGGTATTTTTATATGAATCAGGCTCTAAAAATGATGAGGAGGATAAACTGGGTGCCTGCTGATCAAGCGCAAGATTGACTGCCTGACAATGTGAAGGACTATTGCAGTCCTGACAATACTGGTCATGATGCATTTTTCCATCATGACATTTTGTCAAACTGGTCGTATCAACATGCGACCCAGACATATGATGATGTTGATCCATCATATGTTGCTCATGGCAAGGCATTTTCTGGGTTGTTATATAAGATTTTTGATCAGATTGAATCGCCTGAACTGCTGCAACAGCCACACCACTTCCCCCGATGAAGAATATCATCAGGAATACAAACCACAGATGTTTGTATTTTTGGCGCAGTTGCACGTTAGGTTCCCTGTTTCAATGATCAAGCCAAGTCAATGTGCTTAGCATAATTTCTTTCATACTTATGCACAATCATCTTCATGTTTAAATTCTGATAACTCAAACTCAGTTTAAAGAAAATCTGCTGTTTTATCACACAATTTCCCAGCAAATAAAAACTGGATAAAAATAAAGTAAAATAAATAGGTTAGCGCACAAAAAAAGGACAGATATCTATCCTTTTTCGATTATTTTGCTGTGAATATAAACAACTGAAATCATTTTGTTTATTTTAACAACACCTTATCCACTTGCTTATCAACACGGTTATCCACCCAGTTATAAACAAAGTTATCCACACCTTAAATCTCTACCTGATCCACTTTTGCCAACTCCGCACGCATTTGATCAATCACTGTTTTATAATCTGGTTGACCAAAAATCGCTGAGCCAGCCACAAACATATCCGCACCTGCTGCTGCAATCTCACGAATATTTGCTGGACCAACCCCACCGTCCACTTCCAGACGAATATCACGACCACTGGCATCGATAATCTGACGTGCCTGACGTAATTTTTCCAAAGTCATTGGAATGAATTTCTGTCCACCAAAACCAGGGTTTACACTCATCAACAGGATTTGATCCACTTTATCAAGCACATAATCCAGATAGTGCAACGGCGTGGCTGGGTTAAACACCAGTCCTGCTTTTGCCCCACCCGACTTGATCAGTTGTAGGGAGCGATCAATATGGTCTGATGCTTCTGGATGAAAGGTAATAATGTCGGCACCCGCTTCCAGAAAATCGCCAATCATACGGTCCACAGGCGAAACCATCAGATGCACGTCAATCGGTGCCTTGATCCCATAGTTTTTCAGTGCCTTGCATATACCTGCACCAAAGGTCAGGTTAGGTACATAGTGGTTATCCATCACATCAAAATGCACAACATCTGCACCTGCCGCCAACACTTTTTCCACGTCTTCACCTAAACGTGCAAAATCAGCAGATAAAATCGACGGTGCAATTAAATAAGGCTTGGACATGGATAACCTGACGCATACTGAGAAAATGATGGGCAAATTATAGCAAATTCATAACACTTCCGTCTGTAGTTAGCCTGCTGGCATTGCAAACTTGCAACAGCTCGTTTCATGAGAACTATTTTCATTTACAACTGGCTTTGCTATGTTTATGCAAGCAACAACAGGATGAAATACAAGATGAACAGTACCACACAGATCAACACTACGGAAGCAAAGCGCATTAGCAAACGTTTAATCAATCACTGGAAACACAAATTTGAAGTGGCAGAAACGGAAACTAATTCCAAGATTTTTATGCCAACCGCAACAGTCACGCTTAGCCCACATGAACAGCATCTGGATGTCCTGATTGAAAACCAGCAGGAAGATGTTGCCCATTTGGAACAGGTGGTACTTGCCCATTTAAATCGGATGGCAGGACAGGAATTTAGTGTGGAGTGGACACATCACTAACAAGAAGCTCATATGAGCTTCCT
Organism: Acinetobacter sp. GD03645; assembly: GCF_029845285.1. Classification (NCBI taxonomy): domain Bacteria; kingdom Pseudomonadati; phylum Pseudomonadota; class Gammaproteobacteria; order Moraxellales; family Moraxellaceae; genus Acinetobacter; species Acinetobacter sp. GD03645. The sequence continues at coordinate 152,406 of NZ_JAOCLL010000008.1, forward strand.
GTATTTAGTTTAATGCCTTTTCTAACTGAATGGCATGAAACTGTAGATGGTCATCAATAAAACTTTGAATAAAGTAATAGCCATGATCATAGCCTTTGTGCAGGCGTAGGGTGAGAGGCTGCCCTGCATCAAGACAGGCCTGCTTAAATTTCTCAGGATTCAACTGCGCATAGAACTGGTCATCCAGTCCCTGATCAATCAGGATTTCTTCAAAAATGCCACCCTTTTGCTGGACCAGAGCAGTCGCATCGTGTGCTGACCACTGTTGTTGATCAGTGCCTAAATATTGGCTAAATGCCTTTTCTCCCCAAGGACAGATACTTGGTGCGCAAATGGGCGCAAAGGCGGAAACAGACTTAAATTGCTCAGGATATTTAAATGCCAGTGTCAATGCACCATGTCCACCCATTGAATGACCAAAGATTCCAACTTGATTTTCAATAACTGGAAACTCCTGCAATACGTGCGCATACAACTCATCAACAATATAGGATTCCATTTGATAATGTTCAGCCCACGGTTGCTGTATCGCATTGATGTAGAAACCTGCACCCTGCCCAATGTCCCAATGATCCCCTTGCACCACATCTTCTCCACGCGGTGAGGTATCTGGTGTAATTAAAATCAGACTTAAACGTGCAGCCATACGTTGTGCATGTGCCTTGATTGCAAAAGTCTCTTCTGTACAGGTCAGGCCAGCAAGATAGAATAAGGCTGAACATGGCTTGCCCTCTAAAGCAGCGGGTGGCAGATAAACCCCAACCTTGCTCAGCCCTTTGAGATGTTGGGAATCAATCTGGTAAATCCGTTGCTCACCCTCAAAACAACGATTTTTTTGCAGTAGTTGCATGTTCATTATCCTGTGTTTTTGTCGTATCTGTTGTTGTCATATTTTGTGTAGGAAACAAATAAGGCTCCAGTTGTGGCAGCATTAATTCCATATTACGCCCAATTGACCATTGGGGTTCTGATGGTTCAAAGCCTTGTGCCTTTTCCCATTTGGTCACTGTTTGTCTGGCCTGGTCAAATGCCTGTTTGATTGAAGACTGCTCACGCATTGCCAAATCAAAAAATGCCCGACCAAAATAGGTATAGTCGGCCTCACTATTACAGCCAAATGAAGTCTTATCTGCTGCTGATGCGGTAATGATCAATGTTTCAGGTGACTGCAAGGCAGGAATAAAGCTACCCGAATAACAAGCCGAAATTACGATCACACGCCAGCGAATTCCTGACTTATCCAGTGTTTCACGCAGCCATTTTGGGTCAACCTGCCCAAGCTCTAGTGGCGCATTTTCAATTTCAAAATGATTCCGTTCGCCATGTGAAGTCATATACAGGAATAGCACATCACTATCACGGTTCATTTGCTGGCCAATACGGCGCAAAGCCAGTTCCATACTGGTTTTAGAGGCGATTGGTACATCCAGACGTGTGGCAGGATTATTGATCAACATCAGCGAACGGCCAAAGGTTCCAAAACGGGTATCAAACTGCTCTTTTATCCGTTCAATTTCCGACTTGAACACATCGGCATAACTATCTCCCGCCACTCCCATAAAATACCAGTGGCTTTGGGCAATATCGCCATATTGAATCTGATCCAGTGCCGTCTCAAGCAAATGGCCCTGCGCATAAAATGCCTCTTCACTGAAACTTGGCGGTGTTTCCTCCACTTTCCAGATCGGCTGGTCCTTAACGGATAATTGCCATACCACCATTGTGGCAATAGTTGCCACAATCACCAGTACACGCTCCCACCACGGCCATTTTAATGCACGGGAAAAAACCCAGATGACTGCCAGACTCTGCCAGACAAACAATCCAACAAAAAATGGGGGTAAAAAACCATTATAAATACTGTCAGGGATAAAGTTCAGGTAACCATTTGATCCCAGATACTGAATCAGGCATTGTAACAACAGGATATTGGTATCAAGCACCAACCACAGCAACGCAGGCACCAGCATCAGGCGAGGCTGGTTCATGCGCTGGGAAAGAAAAATACCGACAATTAAGGCAATAAATGGCCACAGTGCATATCCAATCAAACCCTGGGGATTAAAGTCCCCCATTTGTCCAGCAACCAGCCAGCCATAAAGTGAGTTGGTACATCCCCCCAGAATGCCCCACAGAATCAGTTGGGTTATTGAAGGATGCACCACCTGTAGGGAACGGCGTGACCCCAGAAACAACCACATTCCAGCAATTTGGTTACTTTTAAAATCGTGCCAGATATTAATGGAGGGCTTGAGGTCTATCATAAAATTCTTTAGGTATTTCTCTTTTCAAGACTAAACTGAAAATCTACTTTTTCAAAAAGTGTGATGCACAACTTTAGGGTCTGTTGACATTCCACCTTGCGAGCTTTCAGCTCTCATTGCGACAGAGGGCATTTTTTAGACGGTACAAGGCATGACTTATGAAATTTAGCTATTCTAAATGAATAAGGCATAACACAGTAACGGCAAAAAATGTCCCTGTCCCACAGGGTTATGGCTAAAACTGCCCCAAACTTCGTTATGAAACTTGACAAGGGGGTCGCCATTGCCTGCATTTCATGCCTTGTTTGTGTGGTTTTAGCCTATAACGCAAGGCATGGCTGAAATGTCAACAGACCCTTAGTGTAAGCTTGACAAGAATTTTTTAGCAATCATGCTTTTGCACTATATCACAAATCTTTACTGAGCATTGACGCAAGCCAAACAATCAACTGAATCCGATGCGAATTTAAACTTTGGTAAAATATGCATCAAAACGACAGGCATCTCCCAGCCATTGATGATCAGGAACTTGATCTGCCAGATAAATGGCATGGCGTGGACGCTTTACCACCACACGTTTGGCAACTTTGCGAGCTAAATCCAATAACTGATCGCCCAAGTCCATCTCACCATCTTCAGGCAACAACAGGTGTAACAACTGCATTTGTTTCTTAACCTGCGCCTGTTTTTTTATTGCCTGCTGATTCTGGTCACGCTGTGGAAACATTGGGTCCAGATACACCACATCCACCTGCTGATTCTGCTGGGCTAATTGCTGTAAATATAGATTGGAATCAGCAAAGACCAACTGAATGCGCGATACAAAAGTCTGTAAAAATGGATCCTGTTCAGCCTGTGCCTTGGCATATTCCAACAACACAAACAGGATCGGATGCCGTTCAACCAGATGAACATCAGCACCCAGATAGGCCATGAGCAAACTATCATGTCCTAAACCTGCGGTCGCATCAACTAGTGTTGGCTTCTCTCCAAGCTGACATGCTCTGGCAATCATCTCGGATTTTAAACTGGCCCTTTTTAATCGTGGTATTTCAGCACGCCAGTCAGGCTGCATTTTCATGCCATTGGCCGCAAGACTTAAACCATCCTCATCCAGCACCAGTGCCATGCCTGGATTCAGGCGTAAAAAACGTGCATTGATCTTCTCAACCACTTGCCCATCAAGCTGAACATGCAATTCAGCCAAACGTGTTTGCAGTTGCTGAAATTGGTGTTGATATTCAGCTTGATACCAACAGATCATCTGCATTACCAATGCACCCAACCTGTCCACCACGTTGCCAAGATGAACAGCCCAAATATAATGCGGTAATAGGCAAATGCGGTAAAATCATGTTTGGAAACATAACGAATCAGGGCACGAATCACAATCAGCGCTGAAATAAATGCTACGATAATTCCAACAGCCAAGACTGCCATATCGTTACTATGCAACTCATGACGCATCTTATACATATCCAGCAGACCTGCGCCCATCAGTACAGGAATCCCCAGGAAGAATGAAAATTCAGCCGCGGCTTTACGTGAAACGCCCAGGAACAATGAACCAATAATGGTTGAACCAGAACGGGAAGTGCCTGGAATCAAGGCAAGACACTGAATCAAACCAATTAAGGTTGCCTGCTTAAAGCTTAGATCATCCACTTCCTGAGTTACGATCTGATGCGGACGGCGTTCCGCCCATAAAATAATAAAACCACCAACAATCAACGCGATTGCAACGGTAATTGCATTAAATAAATAGGCTTTTACCACATCACCAAAGCTCAACCCAATGATCACAATTGGAATTGAGGCAATAATCAGGTTCAGGCTTAAACGGCGACCCTGTTCCTGCCCTGTGAGCGCACCAATCAAGGCCCCCCACAACTTGCCCCAATACTCATAGATCACCGCAGCAATCGCACCAATCTGTACGGCAACCGCGAACATATCGCGCTTTTCAATCGTCCAGAAATCCAGCAGTTGTCCTGCTAAAATTAAATGTCCTGTACTTGAGATGGGTAGAAATTCAGTAATCCCCTCTACCAAACCCATAATCGCCGCTTTGAATAGCAATAAAAGATCCATACTCAACCTTAATTCGTATTAATTTGCTTTGCCTTGTTCTGGAATCTTCTTCCACGCATCATCACGCAAATACACAGGCAATGCATGTTCAGCATCAACCCATTGTTGTTGTGCCGCATATACACGCGCTATGGTTGCAATGTCCTGTGCAGTCGCCATGATCTTGAGCGTAGAAGCCTCGGATGAGTCTATTTGCTCTGGCTTAATCAAGCCTGAACCCGAGCCGATCGCAGTAAACTGGCAATATTCGGCTGCCTGTTCATAATTTAATAATCTTTCTTCATCCATTGCCTGCATAATGCCATGTTGATCCAGACGAAAGTTGGCAATATACACTTCCTGCATCCGCGCATCCAGCACAGCAGTAACCTGCTGTAAGCCTGTTAAACGATAGGCTGCCTGAGCCAGAGCCTGCAAGCTTGATACAGGAATCACAGGCACGTCATGTGACCAGGCCAATGCCTGTGCAACGGCAGCATTGATGCGTACCCCACTAAATGAACCTGGGCCACGACTAAAGGCGATTGCAGTTAAATCAGCAAGTTGAGTCTTGGTTTGCAACAAGGCCTGTTCAGTTAATGGCAAAATGGTTTGCGTTTGTGCCTTGGTTCGTTCATCCAGTTGGAAAAACAGTTCTTGGATATCATCCACCAATGAAACAGAACACTGCTCATTGGCAGTTTCCAGTGCAAGCAATTTCATGCAAAAACCCTGAGTGCCAGAAAGAGAAAAAACGCTGAGTATCATACTCCACTCCAACGCACTAGGCGAGTTGTTCTCCTTTTTAATATAAAAAAGCCAGACTTTTGTCTGGCACTTTTATCCTGAAATTTAGATCAAATATTAAAAATGAAATTCTTCCAGATTCAGGAAATTTTTATAATGTTCCGCATAATGCAATGCACTTAACCTTAATCGAGCAGCACCCTGTTCATCCAGTGTCTTCACCACCTTGCCAGGCGAACCCATCACCACAGAATTGTCTGGAATCACTTTACCCTCTGGTATAAGGGCATTAGCTCCAATAATACAGTTCTTGCCAATTACAGCATGATTTAAAATGACCGCATTCATGCCAATCAATGAATTATCACCAATGCTACAGCCATGTAACATGACTTTATGTCCAACTGTTACATATTCGCCAATGTCCATTTCAATGCCTGCATCAGTATGCAACACCGCATTTTCCTGAATATTGGAAAAATTACCAATCCGAATCACACAATTATCGGCACGCACCACAGCACCAAACCAGATACTGACCTGACGACCCAGCTCAACCTGACCAATCACCGTTGCAGTTGGTGCAACCCAGCCATCCCAAGGCTCATGCAATGCTTTTGGACTTAATCCCTGATAGCGATACATCATGATGAATACTCGACTTGATTAAATACGATTTAAAACTTGGATAATCCAAAATGCGGTGGATTCACCAGAAACGGCCAATTTTTTTGATAACCCAGACCATACTGAAACAAAGAAACCAGCATACGTGCCGTTAAGCCCCACACAATTTCACTTTCCACCTGCATACTTGGAAAATAAAGGGATTGGCGGGCCAGACGAACCTCATAAGGTAAAGGTGGGGCATCAATTAATTGCTGTAATGGTACAAAGAAAATACGATCAATTTCAGTGGGCTGGGCAATGAGATCCACCTGTGCAGGAATCAACCCCACAATCGGCTTCACAGATATGCCACTTCTGGCACGCTGAATAGGTAGGTCACCCAAAAGCTTGACATCAAATGGATTAAGCGCAGTTTCTTCCTGCGCCTCACGTAAGGCAACCACAATATTACTGGTATCACTTGGATCACGCTTGCCACCTGGAAAAGATACTTCACCAGCATGTTGTGACAACTGCATGGAACGACGTGTCAGCAAAACTTTAGGTTGGACTTCCTGAGTAATCGCAATCAAAACTGCGGCATCTGCCTGCTGGATTCGTTTGGAAAAACGCAACCGTTGTTGTAGAAGCTGTATTAACGACGGCTGTTCCATATCACTCATCTCTTCTTGTTACTTTCCTAATAAATCATCATAGCTGAAATTTGAGTTGTCAGTATAGATGATGATGCGAACAGATAAAAATTCAGTTATGCTGGGCTATCTCTACGGCTGATGATAATTATGAGCTTTTGTGTTGCATGCGGACATCAAACTGAGGCAAAAATTCCACTGGGTGATCATAAATCACGTTTGGTTTGCACAAATTGCGGCAATATTCATTATGAAAATCCCAAAGTGATCTGTGGAGCATTAGCGCTTTGGGACAACAAGGTTTTACTTTGCCGTCGGGCAATTGAACCTCGCTATGGATTGTGGACCTTACCTGCTGGTTATATGGAGCTGTTTGAAACCATGGAACAGGGCGCAGCGCGTGAAACCCGCGAAGAAGCTGAGGCTGAAGTTGAAATTGAACAGCTATACTGTATGTATAATATTCCCCGTATTGGACAGATCTATGTATTGTTCAAGGCACAATTAAAACAGGGACAATTTGGTGCTGGCGAGGAAAGTCTAGAATGTCGCTTATTTGAAGAACATGAGATTCCATGGACTGGACTTGCCTTTCCTAGTGTAGAACAAACATTAAAACATTATTTTGCAGATCGTAAAAATGGGCTATTTCCATCTCATTTAGAAACATTGGGAACCCGTTTAGATCATACAGGTTAAAACAAAAAAGACCGCTTTTGCGGTCTTTTTTAATTTGAAATCTAAGATTTTATTTTAATCGCATTACAAGTAGGAATATTTTGGTCAGCAAGTTCAATACTTACTTTACCAGAGAACCCTTTTGCCAATGCACGTTCTTCATCTGTTGGTTTAACATATTGGTTTTTATTCGTATTTTTATCATCATATATACGAATATATGTCGCCTGAGCATTAGCATAGGTATTTGACCAAGCCACAGGTGATTCATTCGCAAAGTTTGTTAAGTTAATATTCTTTTGACCCATTGATAAATTATATAGGTTGATTTTAGCTCCAGTTCCAGAACTCAAATTTAAGCCAAACATTACTCCGTCAAGCGTTAAGAATTTTGGATTAGATAAAATCATACGTACAGTAACAGACCTATCATTCGTTGAGTTTGACGTTGTACCTGTTGTTCCAATGCGGTACTGTATCTGATCATTGGTATCAGTTATCGTTCCATCCGAATTTACTGATTTTACTAAACCACAAACACCAGACATATCCATTGGGGTTGCATTTCTTTTAATATCTGTACGAATATCACCATGTTCATCAATCACAATTCCCATTTTAACTGCTGGAATTGTTGTATCCTGAAATGTGAACCTTAAAGTTGCATACAATGGAAAAATATATTGTTGTCCTGATTTAACATTAGCTTCAGTTGTAAAAACATCTTTTGCCAAATAACTCGCTGGGTTCGCTCTGATAATATCCACTACCCCTCGATAAGATTCACCTGCTACCGTCTGTTGCCACAATCCTAAATGATTTGAGTCAACAGTTCCTTTATCTTCAATTTTCAACAATTGTTTATAAAATGCATCTGTACCAGGAATGGTCGAACCATTAATAACTTTACCTTGGTAAAGATTTAAATCATCACTAACGTCAGTATTCAAACTAAAATGTAGAGAATGATTAGGATTGACTTCTTGTAAAATTGGATTTAACCACTCATTTTGCGCGTTTACTTGTAATTTTATTGGTTTTACTTTAGTAATTAAACCTATAGGAGCTGTAACTGCATTATTTGTAATAGTGGCTGCACCACGCCATTGCTGACCTGAACCAATTGTATACCCCTGGCGATCTGACAATAGATAAAAGCTTCCCATTGAATGTATTAAATTACTCTTAGGCACAACACAATCTTCATATACCCCTTTATTACATCCAAAGAAGCCATCCACTCCAGCCGTACTGGTTTGTCCACCTGATTTATATACAGGTAAACCAGCCTCCCAGATACCGACATTAGCTAGATTAATTAATTGCATTACTACTGCTAAGGCCTGCTCATCGGAAACCTGTCCCACATCTAACCAAGGTTTTAAAATATCAATGTACTCTCCATTTACCCACTCTGTAACACCAATATCTTTATTTATTTTAACAAGCTGATTTTTTCTTTCAGTTGTTAATTCAATTTTTTGTATATCTCCGACAATATTATCATCTTGTTCTATGCTCAAACTCTGCAGAACTTTAGCTATAGCCATAGCAACACGAACTGTTTCATCATCACCATTTAGAGATGTTGGCTTTTTCCCTGTAAGTGCCATTGCCAAATCAACTAAACGGATTCGCGGTAATGTTGTTGTTTTTAGTTTAGTAATCTCATTTAATTTAATTGTACCTAAACTAATTTTACGTGAACTTTCACCCTGGATATAAAAACTGACTTCATCCCCTAATTTACAAGCACCCGTTACAACATTACTCTCAAATTTAGTTGCAAAATGATTTATTTGATCACTACTACAATCGAAATTTAAACCTGCTACAGGATAATCCAGTGCAAATTGCAGACAATCATCAGCTGTAACCGAGCAACTCGTACTTGAAGTCACCCCTTTCACACCTGTTGTTGGATCCTCATTAATCTGGGCACTCTCACTACCACAACCATGCATAAGAATAGCCAATGTCGAAAATGCAAATGGCAATAAAATTTTTTTGTTTATCATTGGTTCATCCTATCCTTGATTATTGTAAAACAGAAAGTTTTATCTGTCCCTGATTTGAGAGTTCCTGCTCAGAAATATCCACTGCTGATGCCAAAGGAGTCATCATTATATAACGTGCTTGAGTTGGTACTTTTAGCACACCTTGAATTGCAGCATGTTGCAGTAATGTTGCCGATACAGAGCTATTTTTAAAACCACTTGCACCTTCCTGAATACAACCTTTTTCATCTAAAAAGAGAACAAGAGGCCAATAATAAACAGGGTGATCATTACTTGATGCATAAGAGTCAATCTGCATATATTGAATTGAATTATCCAGCTGAACCAATTCATATTCAAACTTTTCTTTTAACGGTTTGCGAGGCCAAAGCCCAATTTCTTTCTGAGGTGTAAGTGTTTTAATTGTTTTAGTATAGTCTTTCAAAAAACAACTATCATCTTCAAATGCCGATGATAAATCCTGTGCGGATAATCGAACATAACTCGTTGCTAAAACAATTGGTGTATTCGTTTGCTGTGAACGGTTCATAAATTTATCTAGAACTGAACGGCTTACCCCTTTTTTACGTTCAATTGTTTCAAAACGTCCCGTACCATCAGGCATAGTATAAAAACGCTTTTTTCCATCCAAGTTAAATTCTTGATCTTCCAAATATTCACTATTAACATACTCAACCCCATCAACTTGATTAAAGGCATTTGCTTGAGTTTCTGCAAGAGGAGCATTCGATGGCTGTATTTTAGCCAAGGTTTGCTTTACAGTTAATTCTGATTGCTGCTTTATCTTATCATTAACTTTTTGAGATGGAGTAGTGGATGGTTGAATATTCTGTGAGCTTTCCACAGAATTTTTTAATGTTTCTTTAGAAAAGGCAATAGAACCAGAAGTTTTTTGCAATGGAACCACTTCAGTATTTTCAACCTGATCTTTAACTGGTTTAACTTTTATTGGTTTAATATTCGCAACATTGTGTTTGTGGCTCGCAGAATCAGGTTGGGGGATACTCGCACTCTTTGGCACAATCATTGGACGCCCATCTGGGCCAATGATTGTATAAAAGCCATCTGCATATGCAACCGTACTACTTAGTAATATTAAACTAAGTAGTGAGATAATACATCTCGGGTGTTCGATCCATTTATTTTGCATTACCATCTTGTTCTATAGTTAATACCAAGGAGCGTTACTTTGGTATTGGTTTTAACATCCAACCCTGCATAAGGATTTAATAAAATATTATCCACACCTGTCTTATTTGATAGGCTACTGGTATTTGCAGGAATATCATCACGACTACGCAAAAAACCGATAGATAAGTCTAAATCCGTATCCTGATCAAAACGATATCCTACGCCCATTCCAAATAATTGTGCATTATTAATTGGTACCATCGTATTACGCTTATCATCAGGAATTGAACTAGTACGTGGCTCATATCCTATACGAAGCTTTAGACGATCTGTTGCAGAGTATTCAAAACCAAGCCCCCAACGCCAAGAAGACTGGAATCTTAATGGAAGGGAAAGCGATCTATCCGTTACATCATTCGAAAGCAGTTTTGCAACTTTAAGTAATGAAATCTGTCTATCAAATTCAAATCTAAACTTATCCCACGCAGCAAAATCCGTCCAGCCCAAGTCAAAGTTCATCTGTAAATCTGGCAAGATTTTATATTTAATACCCGCTTTAAAATGTTGAGGATATTTAAAATCCATTGCCAATAAACCTGATTCTACTGCAGGTGCATAGTTAGGCAGCCCCAAAATCGCCGCAAGAATTTGCCCTGTTGCAGATGAATTTAGCCCCGCAATTAATTGCTGAGGAGCTTCGGCAACATTAATCAGGTATTTACCATGCAAACGCATCTTAGCTTCACTTTGATACACCATACCAAAGCTAAAATCATCTGTTGGTTCCCACAATAGTCCTAAATTATAGCTTGGGCTTAACGACTGTTCCAAGGATACATCCAATGCACCCATTTTATTAAATGGATTCATACCCTCTTTGGCGTTACACATACCAAAAAGTAAAAGATCGGTAATAATGTCACCGTTGTCTTTAAAGGGTCCACAAACCACTTCATCCACCATACGAAGCACCCCAATCAACTCATTGGGAAAACGTAAATCAGTTTTCATGGCAATTGCTTGATATGACATCCCAAATGATGCACCAAGATATAGATGGTCATTCACCTGATAGCCAAAAGACGGTGATAAGTATGTAATACGCTCTAAAGCGACTTGTTGCCCCATATAATTACTAGGATTACCATCTTCAGCACCAAACCCTGCAACTAAGGGTGCATAGATTGCTGTTGCATATGTAACCTTTGAACCTGGTGGCTTATAAGAAATCCCTGCTGTCGGTGCAGCCAATGGTGAATTAGGACCTAAATCAACAATTTTCTTCAGAACAGGTACATAGATACTGGCATATTCAACATCACCACTTACGGTACCTTTAAAGTCCGTACAAATTCCTGTATCAACTTCTGGTCCATCATTACATACGAGAGGATCATCTGAATAGCCAAAAACGTTATAACCAGCAGGCGCAGAATAATCACGTTTAATGGCAAAGTTTGCTAAAATACCTTGTACATCTGTTTGCAAGCCATCTAACTTGGCAAGAGCTGCTGGGTTAAAGTGAACTGCACTAATTCCTGGGGGATCTGCGGTAACAGCATTCCCCAATGAAAGTGAGCGAAGGTCAACTGATAAGTCTTGTCCCAATTGTGCATTTGCAAGATTAGACAAACCTGCAACAAAAACTGCTATTGTTAAGGGACATAATTTAAGGTATCTCACCATTACATCTCCTTAACGGACTTTTTTACCAAAGCCTATAATATCAAGCGGGAAAGATAGACCTAACGACACATCTGGTGCATCCTCAGTTAATCCAATACCAACAGTACCATTCACAATCGTTTCAGGAGATACACGCACGCCCAAGGCAAAAGACAACATTGCACTACTTTGATCAGCAGACTTATAGCTCTCATCATTCTGGAAATAGAATTTTGCGCCCGTATTAAAACTTTGTTGATAAGACATGGTTAACGATACATCATAGTTAAATGAATATGCGAAACCAAAAGAAAAACCACCACTTAATCCTGGATCAAAACTTTCTAGAACACGGCTACCACGTAATTGGTTTAATCCTGACTCTTTTAAACCATAACTAGCAGATACAGAAGTAAACAGTACAACAGGATCAATATATTTACGTGTACTTGCACCACCACCAATTGAATAATAGCCTTTACCTGTAGATAGCTCATCTATACCAATGTCATAAGGACTATCACCAGTTTTAGTTGACAGACTACCAAATAAAACCAGAGGCAAACGCCCTTGTTTTAAAGGAAAAGGTTCCCAACGTGCACCAAAGTTTATATCCCCCAACCCTGCCGCAGTTTTATCTTGTAGTAGATCTTTTTTTGCTATGAATGGTAATGATGCCGATAAAGTTACATTATCGAGAAAGCCATATTGAACCGTAAAAGTATTCGTTAATGTGTGATTGGCATCTTCCTCAACACGTAACCGTGATAAAGCACTACTACTATCACTCATTGCCAAATCAAGACGACTATCACGATAATAAGTATAATCAACATCGTAGTAAGAAGAGAAAATCCCTTTCTTAATTAATGAATATTGACGTTCATTTGAAGTAAACACTTCTTGTAAATTAGTTTCTTTAGTTGCATCACCTTCTTGTTTCTGTAATGCAGTAGCAGCCTGATTAACCACAGTGTTTTCACTTGCAGGTACATTTGAATCCGCAACTACTGTTGCTGGTTCAGATGTGCTGTCAGCACTGGCTTGAGGCTGTTCTTCAACAGTAGCTGTAGGTGAGGTCGATTCTTCAGCATAAAGCGTTGTTGTGATTGCACTCAAACTTAGTGCCAACACACTCATATTCATCCATGTACTTTTCATTTTACTTTGCATCCTATTAATACATTAATTTTTTGCTGATTCTTAAACTATTTTCGCTTGTAATATAAGCGCATATACGTGGTAATCGGTTTATTGTATGTTGATGAGTTAGGATCCGCATCTAATACTCGACGCATCGTTGATGCCTTATCGGCATTATGTTCAAACTTTTGAGTCGGGAACTGAATTTCAGCAAAGGCATATCGATTCACTGTTGCATCTTCCACATGACGCATATCCGAATCCTGTAGAGCTAAAAGATTCTTTCTATACTGTTCAGGAATATCAACAATAAATAATGTATTATTATCCCAAATCTCTTTGAAACGATTTTCATCAAAACTTATATTACCAAGCGATGGGTCAGCAACATATACACGCCCATCTTTATATGCTTTATACACAACAAAGTGTTTAAAACCAGCATACGTAATAGGAACAATTGCAGGCTGTTTTAGGGCTGTTAGATCTGAGAACTCCCCACGATAGCCACCACTATTAATCCCCAATGCTGAAACGAAACGTTTCATATCTAGTAATGAAAAACTACGGCGCTCAATAATTCGCTGATATTCACCGTATTGCAATAGACCACTCATGGTTTGCTGTTCTGTCAGACGCAAACCACCATAACCGTTCAAAAGTGTAGTTAATGCAGCTGATCCACAACTATAGTCATAGGCCTGACGTACAATCCCTCTAAACTGATCCTCTACAGCGGGTTTGATTGTGACTGCCTCACGATGGTTTCGAGTAAATGAAGGGTTACGAGAATCTAACGTTTCTGTGTAATACACAGTCCCCTCTGGCTTTTTTTCTATTTCGAAGGCTTGCGTTGTAAAGTAATACATCAATGCTGAGCCTAAAGCGATCTCTAACATAAGTCTCTTTTTCTAACCATGGCACAACTTGCCTTATTCATTTTATTTTTAGTGTTCGTAAACACCCCATCCTTGTTTGTTGAAGATACCTTCTTTTATAAAAAAAAACAGCATTTTTTTAGTTTTTTTTGACGAAATGTTATGTTCTTGTATAAGTTAAACGCATTTTCATTATTTAATGTGATTTTATCCACAATTTCACATCAAATATATTTATAGAAAATTAGCATTTTATTGTTCAATAACAATATATCTATTAATTTAATAAAACCTCTATTCTAAATTATTTATCTAACGCATACTCTTTTGCTTAAAAAGCAAAAAAGCGCACAAGTGCGCTTTTTTGTTTAGAAACTAAATGATTAGTGACCAGCAATTGTAATTGTAGATGTGCCCATGTGAAGGCCTTGAACTTCAACATCACCAATTGACGCTGCAGTTGCACTACCTAAATGAACACCTCTGATATAAAGGTCATTACCAGCAGAAGAATTGTTCTTGATTTCTAAACCAGTAGATTTAACATTGATGTCAAGATCAACATCAATTGCTGCACCACTAATACCACGAACATGAATCCCGTCTAGGAAGATTTCACCACCATTCGCAGCATCATTAATACCTAAATCAGTAATATCAATACCACCAGCAATTGTTGAGTCAACCTTGATCATTGCGCCTTGAGGTGTAGAACCTAATTGAACATTCGCACCGATTTCACCCATAGATAGAGTAAGACCGCTAAGAATTACGTTTTCATTAGTTGTAATACCACGACGAACATCAACAACGGCTGCTGAATAGTCATCAGGCGTACCTGATTCAGCAATACTGATTTCACCAATAGTGATTTTAGTTGCAGCAACCTTAGCAGCGATGTTTAGGAAAGCAGTACCACCAGCGCCTGTACCTACAGTGTTACCTGTACCAGCATCACTATCGATATCTAAAGTTAAGAATTTATCAGTAGTACCTGTAACATAAGCAGTACTCTGAATACCTAAACCTTTAATATGGATTGCACCAGAAGATGTAGTAGCAGCTGTACCAGTTGCACCTGCAATACTAGTAGATGTTTGTAAACCATCATTATCATGGATGAATAAGTCATCAACCAAGATACCTTCTACAGGAGTCGCAGAACCCAAAAAGGTTTGTAGATTTGAGTTGGTACCAAGCGCGATACCAAGGCTGATACCGTCCTGACCAGTTGCTGCTGACATTGCAGCATCATCCATAGACTGCATAGCCATTGCATTTGCGCTAATCGCCATTGAAGAAACTAAAGCAAGTTTAGTAAACATTTTCATTGAGCACTCTCCCAAGAGCATTTATTTTTTGACTTTCACTACTCTAAACTGTTCGCGGTCGTTTTTTTCTTAATGACAACTTGAACTTCCAATCCTTGAGTAGTTCGCTTAGCAAGTACTAAATTACCTGTTTGTTATTTTATGTTCAACTCCTGTTAAGCATTTTTTATAGACAACCCGATAAACGGCATTTTTGGATTATATAAAATTTATGGTTTTTTATTTCATAAGATAAAGATAAATATCATTTTTTATAAAATTCTTTTTTAAATCAATTTAAGTAGTTTGCATACTTATCTGTTAATTAGCAAAATTCTGGTTTTCAAAATGTAAACAAAATCTCTTTTTACTTGTATTAGTTCAAAACTCAATACACTTTACTTCATAAAATAATTATAAACCTCAGATTTCTCAAATATTGATCAATTTCCAGTTAAAGGTAAGATAAAGATCAGTAGCATGTGAAACGTTGTAGTACAATTTATCTATCCAAATGTATATGAATGTACTTTCGTTTTATGTCTTATTTCCAGCAAAAGCTTAACACGCAACTCATTTCTGCATTTACGCTTCTCTCGAAACTTTATCATCTAACTGGTTTAGTGTATCTCAATGATCAAAATTTTCCTGTTATTGGATTTCTACCCAAAACTTTTCTGAAATTTCAGCAGTCAACGCTGACACAGTTTCATCAAATTGAATTTAATCAATATCAAATAAGTCAAGATGCAACATCAGTGATTGAATTTTCAAATTTTAATCATTCACTAGAATCCTTAAGGCACAATATTTCTTTCAATGGTGGTTATATTGGCTTCTTTAGCTATGACTATAGTGCAGATCAATTTATTGATGTCTCTAGTCATCCACAACCCAGCTTTTTTCTAGGTGAATATTCTACTTTTTTAAAGTTTCAGAATGGCGCATGGTATTTTTATAGTGATGAGGAACAAGCGCAGAATATTTATGAAACCATTTCCAGACTCCTGAACCATTCTCAAGAAAATCAATTACCAACACTTCAACTCTTAAAAAAGTGCGCTTCCCGTTGGTCAAAAGAACAATATTTTGACGCATTCAATCAGGTTCAGGAGTACATCAAGGCAGGTGATTGTTATCAAATCAATTTAACCCAAGAATTTAGGACAACAGTACAAGGCACCCTATTAGATAAAGCCGAAGAATTATGGCAATTGACCCATGCACCGTATGCAGGTTATCTAAAGCTTGATGATTTTGAGCTATTCAGTTGTTCACCTGAGTTATTTATCGAATTTCAGCATGAGAGAAAAATCAAGACCCGACCAATTAAGGGAACCATGCCACGCTTTGATGATCCCAAACAGGATCAAGTTTCCAAAGCCAAACTTAGCAACTCTGAAAAAGATCAGGCTGAAAATGTCATGATTGTAGACCTGTTGCGTAATGACCTTAGTGTTTATGCTGAAACTGGTTCGGTAAAGACAAGCAAACTCTTTGAAATCGAAAGTTTCAATCAAGTACATCACATGGTCAGTGAAATCACGGCAACTTTAAGGCAAGATATCAATCCAATGCAGATGCTATTGTCTGCCCTACCTGGCGGTTCAATTACGGGCGCACCCAAAATTCGTGCCATGCAGATTATTGAGGAGCTTGAGGGAACACCTCGAGGCGCCTATTGTGGTAGTTTAGGTTACTTCAATTTTGATGGTACTGGACGCTGGAATATCCTGATTCGTAGTATTCAAAAGTATCAGGATCAATTATCGGTCTGGGCAGGTGGTGGCATTACCATCGCTTCTAATGCTGAAGCAGAATATCAGGAATGTTTTGATAAAATCTCTGCCATGCTTGATTTGCTCAACACATGGCAGAAATCTGATGATTAAATCAAAAGACAGGTTATAAAACTTGCATTTTGAGTGTATCGACTAAACGCTGATTTTGCTCATCTGTTCCAATCGTAATTCGCAAGAATTGATCAATTCTTGGTTTATTAAAATAACGGACAATAATGCCTTGCTCACGGAGTTGCTGTGCAAGCTTGGCGGCTTCATATTGTGGATGAGTGGCAAAAATAAAATTAGCTTTTGATGGCAATACCTTAAAACCTAAAGCAATCAAATCACCAACCAGTTTTTCACGACTTTCTATCACTTTTACACATTGTGCTTCAAAGTAGGCTTGATCTTCAAATGAAGCCACTGCCGCTGCAATCGCAAAGCGATCCATTGGGTAGGAGTTAAAACTATTTTTGACTGCTTCCAGTGCTGCAATCAAATGGCTTTGTGCAATGGCAAAGCCAACCCGTAAACCTGCAAGGGAACGTGACTTGGAAGTTGTTTGACAAACCACCAGATTATCGTATTGATTCACAAGCTGAACTGCTGATTCTGCTCCAAAATCTACATAGGCTTCATCAATGACAATCACACGATCTGGATTGGCCTGCAAAATTTGTTCGATTTGATTCAAACCCAATGCAATACTGGTTGGCGCATTGGGATTGGTAATAATAATACCGCCATTTTCCTGCTGATAATCTGAAACATCAATTTCAAAATTTTCATTCAAAGGAATCTGCTTGGTCTGAATTCCAAAGAACTGACTATAAACTGGATAAAAGCTATAGGTAATGTCAGGATAAAGCACAGGTTCTTTCTGGATAAAGAATGCCTTAAAAATATGGGCTAGAACTTCATCTGAACCATTACCCACAAAAACTTGATCAAGTTCAACTTTTTGCTGATTGGCAATCGCTTGCTTTAGGGCGGTTGCATCAGGGTCAGGGTATAAACGCAAGGCATCAGCCTGATTTGCTAAGACCGCCTGTACTGCTTCCACAACTTTTGGTGATGGTGGATATGGGTTTTCATTGGTATTGAGTTTGAGTAAGTTCTGAATTTTAGGCTGTTCACCTGGCACATAAGGCTCTAATTCACGAACTTCTGGGCTCCAAAAACGCATTTGTTCTGTTGTAAACGTCATTTTATTCTCTCTTTTAGCCCTCTCCCAAACTCTTACGCTTCAATTTGGAGATGAGGAACGATTATAGTTCCACAAAGGAGAGGTTTTTTAATTAAATTATTGATAACGGTAACGTGCTGAACGTGCATGGGCATCAAGGTTTTCTTGCACCGCAAGCACATCGGCTGTTTTTGCCAACGTTTTAACACCATCCTGTGAGCACATGATCAGGCTTGAACGTTTCTGAAAATCATAAACACCCAGTGGCGATGAAAAACGTGCTGTGCCTGACGTTGGCAAGACGTGGTTTGGCCCTGCACAATAATCGCCAATCGCTTCTGGCGTATAACGTCCCATAAAGATCGCACCTGCATGACGAATATCTTGGCTCATCAATTCAGCTTCATCCAAACAAAGTTCCAAATGCTCAGGCGCAACCTGATTGATCAGTTCAATCGCTTCTGTACGGTCTTTAACCAGAACCAGCGCACCACGGTTTTGAATTGAAGTACGGGCAATCTCTGCTTTTGGTAATTCAGCCAGATGCTTTTCAATGGCTGCATCCACAGCATTTAACAGTGCTTCATCTGGTGTAATGAAAATGGCTTGGGCAACCGTGTCATGTTCTGCCTGAGACAGTACATCCATCGCCAGCCATTCTGCATTGTTTTCGCCCTCGGCATAGACAAGAATTTCCGAAGGCCCAGCAATCATATCAATACCGACCTGACCAAACACAGCCCGTTTTGCCGCAGCAACGAAACGGTTACCTGGCCCTGTAATTTTATCCACGGCTGGGACAGTTTGGGTTCCATAGGCCAAAGCCGCGACTGCTTGCGCACCGCCAATCGTGAATACTCTGCTAACTCCAGCTAAATATGCGGCGGCCAAGACCAATGGATTGAGTTCACCATTCGGTGCAGGCACCACCATAATAATTTCAGGAACACCCGCCACATGGGCTGGTAGCGCATTCATTAATACCGAGGATGGATAAGATGCCAAACCACCTGGTACATAAATCCCAACACGATCAAGAGGTGTAACTTTCTGTCCCAGGGTATTCCCAAGCTCATCCACATAAGTCCATCCCTCTTGCTTTTGAGCCTGATGGAAAGAACGAATCCGTTTTGCCGCCAACTCTAGGGCTTCACAGATTTCAGAACTTAACCCCTCAAATGCGGTTTTAAGCTGTTGCTGGCTAAGTTCTAAATCGGAGAATTGATGCGCTGGATGTCGATCGAACTGTTGGGTTAATTTAAGTACATGCTCATCACCATGCTGACGGACATCAGCAATGATCTGGTCTACAGTCTGTACTAGTTGAGGATCATTGACAGTTTCAAATGCCAAAAGCTCAGCAAATGCCTGTTTAAAATTCTGATCCTGAGTCGATAAACGTCGCATCAATTTACCCACAAGATAAAAAAGAGAACGCTAAGTTTACCCTTTTTCATCGTCCTTGTGGATGCAATATCAGCCTAAAAAATCAATCACAAAGAAAGAGTTCTTCGATCAACCTCCAGTTCTTGTTTGCCTATATTTTCCCTAACCCCAAAATCAAATAAAAAGGCCAACCTAAGTTGACCTCCAAAATTTAAACTATTTATCGACTAACGATTACTAATCGCCTGCTCAAGCTGGGTCAGGATTGGATTTAACAAAGCCTGTTTGCGTTTAAAGCTGGCTTTATTGACAATTAAACGTGAAGACACTTTGCAAATTTCTTCCAAAGGTTCCAGACCATTGGCACGCAAGGTATTGCCTGTATCCACTACATCAACAATGTAGTCACCCAGGCCAACCAAAGGTGCAAGCTCCATTGAACCATATAGCTTAATCACATCAACCTGCTCCCCCAAGCTTGCATAGTACTGTCGGGTTAAATTGACATACTTCGTGGCAATCTTTAAACGCCCTTTAGGACGCTCCATGCGAACTTTACCCGCAGTCATTAGCTTACAATTGGCAATTTTCAGGTCAAGTAATTCGTAAACATGCTGGGCACCATGCTCCATCAGCACATCTTTACCTGCCACACCAAAATCTGCCGCACCATTCTCCACATAGGTTGGCACATCAGAAGCCCGCAAAATCAAGATGCGTACTTTTTTATGAGTGGTTGGAAAAATTAACTTACGTGATTTATCTGGGTCTTCAAGTAAATTAATGCCTGCATTTTCCAGCAATGGCAAGGTTTCCTTTAAAATACGACCTTTACTGAGTGCTAAAGTTAAACCATGATCAAAATTGCCCATCACATCAAAATTCGGATCATCGTTTCTTAAGTCATTCATGCTTTTACCCGCTTAATCTGCGCACCTAAACTTTGCAATTTTTCTTCCACACGTTCGTAGCCACGATCAATATGGTATATACGATCAACCAGTGTTTCACCCTCTGCGACCAATGCAGCAAGAACTAGTGAAAACGAGGCACGTAAATCCGTTGCCATGACAGGCGCAGCTTGCAGTTTTTCCACACCTGTGACCACCGCATCATGCCCATCGACTTGAATGTTGGCACCCATACGTGAAAGCTCAGGTACATGCATAAAACGGTTTTCGAAAATCGTTTCTGAAATTGTTGCAAAACCACGACCAATGGCATTGACTGCCATAATCTGCGCCTGCATATCCGTTGGAAACTCAGGATGAGGCAATGTTCTAAAACTCACTGCCTTAGGGCGTTTACCTTGCATATCCAGTTCAATCCAGTCTTCACCACGCGTGACTTCTGCGCCCATTTCCTCAAACTTGTCCAACACACTTTCCATAATATAAGGGTTAGTATGTGTGGTTTTGATTTTTCCACCCGTGATCGCAGCAGCAGCCAGATATGAACCTGTTTCAATACGGTCAGGAACGACACTATGTTCGCAACCATGTAAACGTTCAACACCTGTCACGATCAGTGTATTGGTGTCCAGCCCTTCAATTTGTGCGCCCATTTTATTGAGCATATTGGCTAAATCGGTAATTTCAGGCTCGCACGCAGCATTACGGATTGTTGTCACACCTTCCGCCAAAACCGCAGCCATCAGGATATTTTCTGTACCGCCTACGGTGACCATATCAAAAACGACTTCACCGCCTTTTAAACGACCATCAATCGAAGCATGCACATAACCATTTTCCACTTCGATCTTGGCACCCAGCGCTTCCATCGCCTTTAAATGCAAGTCCACTGGACGTGAACCTATGGCACATCCACCTGGCAATGAAACTTTTGCATTGCCATAACGTGCCAATAATGGACCCAGCACTAAAATCGAGGCACGCATGGTTTTTACTAGATCATAAGGGGCAAATTGATTACTTAAAGTGCTGGCATCAGCATAAACAGTATCGCCCTCATAAGTGATTGTTACGCCTAGGCCTGCAATAATTTTGCTGATGGTGTGTACATCTTTTAAATTGGGAACATTACGAATCGTGACTGGATCATCAGTTAAAATCGTGGCTGCCAATAATGGTAATACTGCATTTTTAGCGCCAGAAATGCGCACTTCACCCTCGAGCTTAACACCACCCGTAATCAAAAATTTATCCATTAATATTTAGGCTCCGAAAAGGCTTGCTTTGCGCCATTCGTCTTTTGTCATCGCACGAATCGTAACAGCGTGAACTGCACCACTCGCAATATAGGAATTCAGGGGTGCATAAACAGCCTGTTGACGAGTCACAGTCCGCTTACCATCAAATTGATCGTCAACAATGCGAAGGTCAAATTTCCCAGCTTGTCCACTCACTGCCACTTCTGCTTCAGGGAAAGCTTCTTTTAAAATTTGCGTGAGCTGCTCACTATTCATTACCAAGACCTCTTATACAAGCATTGCTGTAAAACGATATATTTTACTATAACTTTTTCACATAATTCAGTAAGGTTTCATTTTTATCTATAAAAAAAGAGGCTTTCTAAAAAAGCCTCTTCTATTAGAACACCAAAATCAGGATGCTACCGCAAGTTCATGCTGATAAGAGCACTGCATCTTTCTATGTTTGGCAAGCTGTCGTTTTAATTTTTCTGTCAGCTTTTTAATCGAAGTATACATATCATCAGCTGTCGCCTGAGCAAACAGCTCAACCCCTGGCAAACGTATAATCGCTTCCGCAATATGGTTTGCACTCCCTTTATGAGACCGTTTGTCTATTTGATGATCCTTAGCCAGCTTGATCTGCATGCTATTCACATGATCCAGATGCTTGGTCATTTGGCTAAACTTCGCTTTTATATTTTCTTCAATTGCTGGTGTAATGGTTAAATGGTGTCCACGAATTGTTATTTGCATAATTCTATCCCTCACCTTTTCTCAGGATTCAAGAATATCGCTCAAACAATTTAATGCGACCTATATGGTTCAACATATCCATTAAATCATCTCAGCGATTCCTCTAGTGTTTATTAAAAATTCATTATTCCGTCATAATGAACTCTTAGAATAGCCACACCTTTAAATTTAGATCAAGACTTTTCTTTCAGAAGATGAGGGAATATGTAACGATTCGCGATATTTTGCAACCGTGCGTCGTGCCACTTCAATTCCTTCTTCTTTCAGCATTTCAGCAATTGCATTATCCGACAAAGGTTTACGTGGATTCTCATTTGAAACCAACTTTTTGATCATGGCACGGATTGCGGTGGAAGAAGCCTCACCACCCGTGGTTGTTCCCACATGGCTAGAGAAGAAATATTTCAGTTCAAACAAACCACGTGGAGTCAGCATATATTTATTGGTTGTGACACGTGAAACAGTAGACTCATGCAATTCAACTTCTTCCGCCACATCCCGCAATACCAAAGGCTTCATTGCCTCAGGCCCCTGCTCAAGAAAAGCCCGTTGATGCTCAACAATACAGGTGGCAACTTTCAACAATGTCTTATGGCGCTCATCAATACTCTTGATAAAGTTCTTGGCTTCAAGCATTTGATTACGCAAATAAACATTGTCATCACTTTGATCAGCACGACGAATCATGTTTGAGTAAAAGGAATTAATGCGTAATTTTGGCATAACATCTGGATTCAACTGAACCTGCCAATGCTGGTCTTTCTTCGAAACCACCACATCAGGCACCTGATATTCAGATTCCTGTTGATTAAATTCCAGCCCAGGATAAGGCTTTAAGGTTTTTAATAAATCAATAGCGCTCTTTAGCTGTTCTTTGGTTAAGCCAGTCTGCTTTAACAACTTATTTAAATCATTTGCAATCAAAAGCTCATAGCACTGTAACAATTTTTTTGCTTCAGCCAGATAAGGTATTTTTTCATGGAATGTCTCTAACTGAATTTTTAAACATTCCGCCAAATTACGGGAACCAACACCAATTGGGTCTAAACGTTGAATATGTTTTAAAACAACAATGATCTCATCTTGCTCAACCTCTTCATCATTCTCCACTTCCCGCAACAGTCGAGTAGTGGCCAACAAAATATCATCCAACTCTGCATCTAGAAATCCCTTGTCATCCAAAGAATCTACGATACAGTATGCGATTAATTTATCCACTAAAGAAAAATGCAGCAGATTTACCTGTTCTAAAATATGTTCCTTTAGGCTCAACTGAATCTGGCGATTATCTTCTCTCTCTTCATATTCTGGAGAAGCCAAGGCAGTAGATTGATGGGTGTAAATATCATCCCATTCTGTATCAACGGGTAAGTCATTTGGTAGATGGTCAGCATTCAACTCAGTGGTTAAGTCTCCTGTTTCAGAAGTTTCAAGCGTAGTTAAACTTTCTGTCGTATTAATTTCTTCAATTTTCTCTAGTAAAGGATTACTATCAAGTTGAATTTGTATTTCCTGTTCCAGTTCCAAACTTGAAAGTTGTAGTAAACGAATTGCCTGCTGTAATTGAGGAGTTAACGACAAACTATTCGCAACTTTCAACCCAACAGATAATTTCATAACACGCTCCTTTTATGGATAAGCAAAAAACATGCCTATTCATATATTTATAACATAAAGCAATGTTTACGCCTATAAGGAACCACATAATCTTTAAATATTTATTTCTAAAAAGAAAGGTCAATGAAGCGTATTGTTGAAATATTTCCCTTATTGTTAAGTATGGACAAATATTGAACAACCCCTTGATTCAAATAAAAATAAGTAAGAACTCATATCTTTTTCTTCTTTTCATTATACTTTTCTCTGTTTCTTCAGCATA